>NZ_CP068022.1:1020000-1291188 GCF_016695175.1 Pseudoalteromonas sp. GCY | reverse complement strand
TTCCTGATAGATACTATTGTCGGTTGACGTAACAAGACGAGTTGCATAACTCGTATCAATGTCCCCACTAAAACCTGCATCAGTTAGTTTACTTTGATAGAGGTTGATAAGTTCGTTTGCAGAATCCTGCTGACTAATATTTGCGATCATGACGGTATATTTTACTTGCTTTGAATTAATTGTATCACGAAGGATTAATGATCAACTTGAGAATTTTATGGTTTGTTACAATTGGAAATAGTTTATTTCACCACGCATCTTATACTCTTATTGTATAGGAGGGAATAACATGAAAATTATTTACGACCTTATTGGTACCGTGTTTTGTATTTTAGCATTTATCTTCTTTGTTGTGCCCGGTCCATCGATTATCTTTTTACTTGCGGCCCTTGTGTGTTTCTCGATGAATCATGATAGCGCAAAGAAGCACTTAAAAAATGTGCAGCGTTTGTTTAAGCTTGGCTGCGAAAAGTTAGATAGGACATTTCAGAAATGAAATGGCCCCAATGTGTTACATTGGGGCCATTAAATTATTTAGTAAACTTTTCAGCTAGATAGAGCCAAGTTTCAAGTACTGTATCTGGGTTTAGTGAAACAGAGTCAATTCCCTCTTCAACTAACCAAGCGGCAAAATCTTCATGATCCGATGGACCCTGACCACAAATACCTACATATTTTCCTTTTGCTTTAGCTGTTTGAATTGCCATTGAAAGCAGTTTTTTGATAGCTGGATTTCGCTCATCAAACAGATGCGCAATAAGACCAGAATCGCGGTCTAGACCAAGCGTTAACTGGGTAAGGTCATTTGAACCAATCGAGAAGCCGTCGAAATACTCTAAAAACTCTTCCGCAAGCAGGCAGTTTGATGGAAGTTCACACATCATGATGACTTTTAGACCATTCTCACCGCGCTTTAGACCATGAGCTTCAAGAATTTCAATAACTTGAGCAGCTTCTTCTAGGGTACGAACGAATGGGATCATAATTTCAACGTTGGTTAGATCCATCTCGTTACGAACACGTTTAATGGCTTCACACTCTAATGCAAAGCACTCTCTAAAGTCTTCAGAAATGTAACGAGATGCGCCGCGGAAACCTATCATTGGGTTTTCTTCTTCCGGCTCATACTGCTGGCCGCCAACCAAGTTTGCATACTCGTTTGACTTAAAGTCAGACATACGAACGATTACACGCTCTGGAGCAAATGCTGCACCTAGCGTAGAAATACCTTCAACTAACTTGCTGATATAGAACTCTACTGGTGATTCATATCCCGCGATTAGCTCTTTAATTTCAGCCTGTAGCTCTGCATCTTGCTTATCAAAATGAAGTAGTGCTTTAGGGTGAATACCAATCATACGGTTGATGATAAATTCAAGACGCGCAAGACCGATACCTGCATGTGGTAACTTCGCAAAATCAAACGCGCGATCTGGGTTACCTACGTTCATCATTATCTTCATCGGAATAGCTGGCATTGAATCGATGCGAGAAGAAATAACATCGAATTCAAGTTCACCTTTATAGATATAACCTGTATCGCCTTCAGCACATGAAACTGTTACCGTGTCGCCATTGGTGATCAAATCGGTTGCATTACCACATCCAACCACGGCTGGGATCCCCAGCTCACGCGCAATGATTGCAGCGTGACAAGTACGTCCACCACGATTCGTTACGATAGCAGAGGCACGCTTCATGATAGGTTCCCAATCAGGATCCGTCATATCAGTAACAAGTACATCGCCTTGCTTTACCGAGTCCATTTGATCAATTGAAGACAGGACTTTAACTACGCCTGAGCCAATCTTATGACCGATAGCACGACCTTCAACAATAACTTCAGACTTTGATTTTAGCTGGAAGCGTTCCATTACGTTCGCATCTTCATTTGAACGAACGGTTTCTGGACGGGCTTGAACGATATAAAGCTTGCCGTCATTACCATCTTTTGCCCATTCGATATCCATTGGACGACCGTAGTGCTTTTCGATAATAACAGCTTGTTTTGCTAACTCTTCTACTTCAGCGTCTGTAATCGAGAATTGGTTAGATAGTGCTGAGTCTACATCAACAATCTCAACTTGTTTACCGTGAGACTCGTCACTTGAGTAAATCATTTGGATTGCTTTTGAGCCAATATTTCTCTTAAGAACAGCAGGTTTTGCTTTTGCAAGTGTTTGCTTATGAACATAAAATTCATCTGGGTTTACTGCGCCCTGAACTACCATCTCGCCCAAACCATAGCTAGAAGTAACGAAGACAACGTCTTCGAAGCCTGATTCGGTATCGATTGAGAACATAACACCAGATGACGCTTTGTCCGAACGCACCATACGCTGAATACCAGCAGAAAGCGCCACGCCTCTGTGATCATAGCCTTGGTGTACACGATAAGAAATTGCACGGTCATTGAATAGCGAAGCAAAAACATGCTTGATAGCGACCATTACGGCATCAATGCCACGAACATTTAGGAAAGTTTCTTGTTGGCCAGCGAAGGAGGCGTCTGGCATATCTTCTGCTGTTGCTGATGAACGAACAGCAAAGGAGACATCTTGGCTTGCGTCACCGTGTAACTGGCTATACGCCTCACGGATTGCTTTATCTAATTCTGGTTGGAATGGTGTATCGATAACCCATTGTCTAATCTGGGCGCCGACTTTGGCTAATTCGTTGACATCGTCAACATCGAGAGTATCTAGGATTGAGTGGATTTTTTCATTGAGGCCTGATTGCTCAAGAAATTCATTAAACGCATCAGCAGTTGTTGCGAATCCACCAGGTACTTGTACACCAGCGTTAGCAAGGTTAGATATCATTTCACCTAGAGAAGCGTTTTTACCACCAACTCGAGGTACATCTTGCATACCCAACTCTTGATACCAGAGAACGTAGTCTTGCACGGAACTGTCTCCAAAACAAATTGTATTAAATGTGAGAGATTAATTGACCTTTCCACTTGGTCAAGGGCATTCTACAACGGTAAGGCAGTCTTCGTAAACCGCGATGGCTTATTTTCAACAATTTCTGAATGAATAATAGCAAAATGAGAACAGCATTTTATATTTCCGATGGTACCGCAATCACCTCTGAAGTGTTTGGTCACGCGACGCTTTCAATGTTCCCTGTAGAATTCAATCATCAAACGATACCATTTGTAGAAACAGTAAAAAAAGCAAATGAAATCAAAAAACTAATCGACTCTGTTGCTGAGACTTCAGGTGAGAAACCGTTGGTGTTTTTTACATTCGTTAATCCAGAATTGTCCGATATTATTTTATCGTCGCAAGGGGTTTGTTACGACTTTTTATCTTATGCGAGCGAAATAGTAAAAAGAGAGCTAAAAGTTCAGCCGGTGCCAAAAATGCACCGAACGCATAGCATCCACGAATCCTCGTATGATTTTAGAATAGATGCAGTTAACTACGCCCTTGCTAATGATGACGGGGCAAACATTAAGGATTATGATGAAGCAGACATAATATTGGTTGGTGTCAGTCGCAGTGGTAAAACACCTACTAGCTTATATTTAGCGTTGCAATATGGGATAAAAGCCGCGAATTATCCAATGACAGAAGATGATTTAGAAAGTGGAAAACTGCCCAAGTGTTTGGATAAATATAAAGGTAAACTCTTTGGTTTAACCATAGATCCTGAAAGACTAGCCGCAATTAGGCAAGGGAGAATGGCAAACTCCAAGTATGCATCAATCAGACAATGCCGTATAGAAGTTAAAGAAGTTGAGATGCTATTTAAAAAGAATAAAACGCCTTACTTGAACAGTACACGTTATTCTGTTGAAGAAATATCAGCAAAGATTATTTCTGAGACTGGGCTAAAGCGCCATAAATACTAAAAAGGCCGCAAAGCGGCCCTTTGTTTGTTATTTATACTGTTTTGCGAGCATCTTTTAGTAGATCAGCAACTAAAAAGCCTAGCTCTAGAACTTGGTCTGCGTTTAGACGCGGATCACACTGGGTGCGGTAACGCTGAGATAAGTCTTCGTCTGATAGACCATAGGCACCACCAACACACTCAGTGACGTGTTGCCCTGTCATTTCTAAGTGCACACCGCCAGGATAGCTACCCTCAGCTTTATGAACTGCGAAGAACTGACTGATTTCTCTTAGGATATTGTTAAAGCTACGTGTTTTATATCCAGTAGTCGCCTTCTCAGTGTTTCCGTGCATCGGATCTGAAGTCCAAATAACTTTGCGGCCTTCTTCTTGAATTCTATGAACTAATTTAGGCAGTTTTTCCGGCAGCACATCTGCACCCATGCGTGTGATAAGTGTTAGACGGCCAGGAATATTATCAGGGTTAAGCGCATCGACAAGTTTAATTAACTCATCTTCTTGCATCCCTGGGCCAACCTTTACGCCAATTGGGTTTTTAATACCACGGAAAAACTCGATATGTGCGTGATCTAATTGACGCGTACGTTCACCAATCCAAACAAAGTGAGCAGAACAATCGTACCAGTCCCCCGATAAGTGATCTCGTCTCGTTAACGCTTCTTCATAACCTAACAATAGCGCTTCGTGTGAGGTATAAAGCGGAGTTTCCTTCAGGCTTGGTGCTACTGTTGAATCGATGCCACAAACTTCCATAAACTCAAGTGCTTCTTGAATACGCTCTGCGAGTTGTTGAAACTTGTCTTTTAACGGATTTGCAGCTACGAAACTCATATTCCAGCGATTTACCTGATGCAGATCTGCAAGACCACCCTGCGCAAACGCGCGGAGTAGATTAAGTGTTGCTGCAGACTGGTGATACGCTTTCATCAATCTATCAGGATCAGGGATACGTGCTTCTTCCGTAAACTCAAAGCTATTAACGATATCGCCACGATATGACGGTAAAGAAACACCATCAATAGTCTCAAAATCTGAAGAACGGGGCTTAGCATACTGCCCTGCCATTCTTGCAATTTTAACGACTGGGCACTTCCCGCCATATGTTAAAACGACAGCCATTTGCAAAAGTGTCTTGAACGTATCCCGAATATTAGCGGCACTAAAATCTGAAAACGATTCTGCGCAATCACCGCCTTGCAATATAAACGCTTTACCTTCGCAGACATCTGCAAGGCTTTTATACAAGCTTCTAGTCTCTTCTGCAAAAACGAGCGGTGGTGCTGAATTTAATTCTTTTTCAACTGATTTTAACTTCTCTGAATTTGGGTATTCAGGTTGCTGCAAGATAGGTTTATCTCTCCAGCTATTTGGGCTCCAATTAGCCATTGTATTTTCCTCATTCCAATATGTGTTACCACCATTGAACAGTACCCCAAGCCCCTTTATTCATCAAGGAAAAACTTCAGTTTGTTTTTAAACAAGAACACATCATACATATTAGTGTTTACTAATTTGATACATTCGCTAAACTATTTTAAAAATTAACCACAGTACCGTCCTACTTAAGATATGATGGTTTTTAATACATCTTTCCTGCGAGCACAAAACGGGACTTAAAGTTGACGAGTATCGGACTTTTATAATCTAGTCTTTAAGTCGCTATAATGAGTACCATCACTCATTTTAGAGTGAATTGAAGAACCTATACCAATATCAAAGATAATCTTGTCGGCGTCTTGTTTTTCACTTTGAGTACCTTGATTAGTTGCGCGGACGAATGGAAGTCAATTCAAGAATTTGTGAGCAAGCGGGATCCCACCCTACAGCTTCAGCAAATCGTCTGACAAAGCATTTATATACAAAGATGACACACTGATTTTAGCCCCGTTATTATGTTAAATTAATGGTTTTTTAAGTTCAGACTAGTTAATAGTCGCATTTCATGAGTAATAAGGAAGCGAGAGAAAAATGAGTCATATAGTGATAGCTATGAGTACTAATCACATATGGTATATAGTTTTTGGAAGTAATAACGCGTTTAGATACTTCCAACAGGCCTCTCCTCCAATGAGAGCTCAATACTGAAAGGATTTTTCTTCAATGCACTGGGTTATTTAAATAAAATAAATTTTCTTGATTAAACTATCTTATTGAAACGGCGAGATCTCGCCGAGCAACCTAGTAACACAGTGCTTATCTCTTAACCAGATAAATAAAGTAAAGTATTCTACTGGCAAGAAGGTGGTATTGATAACAAGAGTACTACTGAGTTTGCTCTTGACCCTCACTCTTTTCTTTATGTCTAACACAACGACTTTTTTATTCTTACAGTACTAAGGGATAGTCACTTTGCCTAAAATAATTAGGTATAAGTCGCTTAATAGCTTAATGCTATTTTCTTTTCCAAAAACCTCACTAGTTTCGGGACAGTTAATTTCAGAAATATTTTCCCATGAACAGTTAGCACATCTAGCTTGACTCGTTCTCAACCAAGCTGTTCAGACGCTTGAAAAGATCTCTGTCTACTTTGCTCTTTGACGATCAGACCATGAATTCAGGTAAATAATCAAAGCACAGGAGATGTGTCTTCTATCTACTCGTGTTTGTCCGTTATTTTAACTTCACTACAAATCGAGTACGGCATTGACATTAGTATTTATTCCGGTGAAGTTTGAATAACAGTAAACAATCACTGAAGTAGCTGGTTTAGTTATTATAAAGTTAGTACTTGCGTTGCAACTCCGAACTGAACATATGCATGTAGAAAAAGAAACTTGTACTATAACCGTCTTCGTGGTTTTAGTCAGGTACGACTGCAAAAGTGCGAATGTTACTCGAAGAATTCATAGCCAAGAAAAAGAAGTGGTACGGTTGTTCTCTTTGAAAGTGCAAAATTAAACTCAGTGTTCTACTCTATAATTTAGCCAATCCCTTTAAAGGATCCCAAATGATGATTATTGCAAAGTGAGTACACACTTACTAACCATCTATCATCTTCCCTTTCCGGCCTAACTAGAATTTATCAAACCTTCATGTCTACAGAAAGTGCTCGGTCGAAACAAAATAAGTGAACACTTACTATTGTTTTTCACGACTAAAATCTTGAACCAGAAGAAGACTCTGTCAGTATCAAAAGTTGACTTTAATTTATAAAAAAGAGTATCATCACGAGGAACTTTAAGGAACACATCATACATATTTTATAATTTATATAAAATCAATACCAAATTTAAAAATTAATCAAAAAGCTGATAAGTAGCGTTGTCATTCTGAGTGGTTACTAGCCACCGCTTTTAAGTGACTATTGTCCGTTAAGAACTCCCTCCAAAATTTATCAAAATCCAATTTTATAGGAAAAGTCCAAAAAATTTGATATAATTTAGCCTATCCATAAGGAACACATCATACAACGTTAAGTAAAACAATCTCAGCTCCACAAAACTAATTAGTAGTTTCATCAAGACAACACAGAATCATTTTCCTATTTTAAAATTCACTAGCTGATATTTTATTTCTCAAAAAAACCTAGACGCTCCGAATAAAAGTTTAATAAGTGAAGATAAATATGAGCTATCAGAGTATTTCTGATATAATTTGTATACATCAATGGGAACACATCATACTTTTTAAGTAATAGACATATACCTCATCACTAAAATATTCGCAAATAATTGGTCAGATATCTAACTTCTCAAACTGATATTCTAATAAGGTATCCAACTTAATTTAGCAAATGCAGGTCTAGTGCAAATGATATTGTTAGTTTGTTCCATTAGGTACTCATAGTAAAATCGCTTAGCGAGATTCCATTCTTTTTGGTATAATATAAAAGAGATAATAAGAACACATCATACAATGAATAAATTTAATATACGTTCTACCTTCGATATTCTTAATGAACATATTAGCCAGCTATGCCGTGAACTTACAGAAGCTGATATAAAAAAGGCAACTTTTTATGAACTGCCTGATATAAAAAAACAAGATGAAGAAACCGCTCCAACAAATATAACTGTTACAAAAATAGAAGGTGAAAAAGCACTCTCTAAATGTTTAGATGCTTATCGCGATCTCTATTTAAACGACCGAGAAAGTGGGAAGTTATTGCAAAGGTTCCCAGGTCTTCTGTTAGTAAATGACCCTAAAGAAATTATCAAGTCTAGAGTGAATGCTGTGAATCTAGCCAAAGAAAATTTTAAAAATGCTATTCTAGAAATTTCTAACAATGATGCCAGATTCGAAGCTGTTCATAGTGCAGTTCCTAACTTAATGACTTTGGCTGCCTATCGCAAAATACATAGCGAATCCACAGCTCCCTATTCCGTTCGATTTACCTGGATGAAAAAACATGCAACCAGAGTTTTGAGTAAAGAACTTGCTATGGAGATGTTGAATCGCTCTTCACTTTATTCAAACCCGAGGATGATAGATCAGGAAAAGTGGCAACAGCTAGTAGAACAAGAAAAATATAGAGTTTCTAGTCTATCAGAAAATGCAAAGCTTAGAATTAGAAGGCCAACCAGAGTAACGCCTGAGGTAAATGTGAGATATACAGCTCAAAATCGCTATCATGTAAGCGCTGCACTTCCATTTATACTCTTTAACCCGCACCCAGACACTAAACTTGGAGAGTTAGGTCATTTTACACAAAAAGATGATCATCCAAGAAAGCGAGAGTACAACTTTCTAGTCGATAGAATTTATTTAGAAAGATTTGAATAATAATGAGGGGATCTCATACGGAATTTAGAGATATTACTTAATTTAACATAATACTGATAGATAAACCTAGTCCATAGCAAGTGCTAAGTGACTTGGCCAAATTAAAGTATGATGTGTTCTAGATTTATTAATATCAGTATTTTTTTCATCGCAGAAAATTTTTAAGAAGGCTTTTAGCTCTTTAGACTTCATCGTTTTGAAGAATTGAGTGGTGATAAATTTCGGTCAGAATGTATCTTCAGTTGAAATAGAAATTAGCTTTGATATCAAAGTTCTTTATTTTGGCTAGAAATACTATTCTAGCCAAAATAAGAAATCTTATTTTTTAACGATTTCTTCTAATGTATCTTCATCAATTACTTCAACATTTTCAACGATACGTTTTCCACCTTGAATTTCGATACGTTTATGGTGTTTATTGAGAGCCAATATTTCGTCACAGAATTGTGCAGATGGGTGCATTTCGTACACATAATCAACGATTTTTCCGGACTTTTCATCCTTAACATTTGAAATATTGTATTCGGATATCGCCCCTTTCTCGATCAAATCTTTCATTGTTGTGGTCATATCACGACGAAGTGCCTTCAATTTATTCTCTGTAATTTCATCATCAGAATAAATTGAGCCGTATTTTTCCATAATTGAAATTAGGCGAAAATGATAAGTTTTACCTGGGGCTGCGTAACGCCATAGATGATACAAACGTAGCATCATCCAACGAGATAAACCGCGTTTTAACTCTTGAGCACTGTTGAAATAATAACCTTTATACTCCAAGTTATCGATCATGTTATGAACAAATGCATTTAAACATGCAACACATTTGATGTTCCCACCCTGTCCTTTTTTACCACTAAAATGTAGTGAGGACAGAAAGTTCATGTTTGATTCGTAAAATGAATCATCAATACTTGGGTTTTTAGTATCTGTAGCCGTATATTTGAACGAAAGTTTAGAACCTTGAAGGGCTTCCAAAGATTCCTTAATTTGCGGATAAGGCATTGATTGACCAACAGCTTTTAATTCTTGAGCAAGCTCGTTCATCGAAAAAATAACGGCGTATTGAATACCGGACTTAAAATTTATTTTAACAATCTTGCCTTTGGAAGCTAGACGGATCAGCGCGCGCTCGACCTTTTCTTCTCGGTCAGATGGCCAAACTAAAAACTCTTCGTCATCACCATCTTTTTTAGTACTAACAACAGCAGGCGTAATTTTTATCTCACCTTCGTATAGAATACCATCTACTTTTTCAGATATTTTTCTCGTTACGATCGTTTTTTTAGGCGCTTCTTCTAACGGTAATTTTTTATGTCCCGAACGAACAAAGCGTCCCCATAAATCGTAATGATTAAAGGTGTTAGAATAAGCTCTTAACCCATGGGCGGCATTTTCTAAAGATACTCGAACATCTTTATTATCCGTAAACAACGCCAAACTTTCGTTATCGATTGCACTTTCTACACCATGGATCTGTCCACGAAGCGAATCGGGCAAATTGTCTACAGAGATGTTCACCTTCCGGCTCATTGTTTTACTTCCAAATTTTCATGACGTCTAATAACAACATATTCGACAGAAAAAGTTAATGATTAAAGTTAGTAAAAAAGTGATCCGAAGTAACTTTTTTTGTTGGGATCATTCTTTTACTAAGTAGGGCCCGTTTTCAGATCAAGCTTTTACTAACAAAGATAAAATTAACGCTGAAAAACCTTTGTTTAAGGCCTATTTAGCGGATTTACACGGACAAACCAGACGTCCTTGTGGAAAACTCTACCATTAATTAGTAAAGATCTGATCTATGCTAGGTAGAGATCAGATCTATACATACCTTAAAGGACTTGATCTTATATCATCTGTGCATAACTATTTGATCTTACTTAGTAAAAAATTGATCTCCACTACCACATCTGTGAATAATTCTGTGCATAAACTGTTCATATATAACTTTTTTAAATAGTAGTTAGTAAAATTTCGATCTCGGAGTTATAAGAGATCTGATCTTAACCTAGTAAAAAGTAGATCTATAAAAATTAAAAAAAATGATGTAAAACAGTTGGATAGTTCATGATTTCTCTGCCTTAGCCTTTAATACCTATATACTTAACCATATCTAAACTTTCTTATTTATACTTAGATGTAAATCAAAATTACAAATGTCTTTATTTTTTTGTGTTTACAGCAAAATATATGGACATTATAATAATCGTTATCAAATAAAGGATAATGTGTATGTCTATAAATAACAATGCGCTATCAACGTACCGGCTCTTAAAAGCTACAGCAGAAGTGGCAGAACAATCACTTGCCGGTCGTATTCAACATTATAGAGCTCATCTTAAAACTGAAGAAAAAGAGCTTAGAACTTACACGCAGAAAGCTGCAGCAGACCTACTTGGTGTAAATAATAGAACACTCAAAAGACGTCATGACCAAGGTGACTTTGATACCATCAATATAAAGAAAGGCGCAAACGGTCATTATGCATACACATTAGCAAATATCTTTGCGATGGCAGATGTTCTCGGTGTAAATGCTGATCAACGAAAGTCTAGCGATAAATTACAAGTCATCGTGATTAATAGTTTGAAAGGCGGTTGTGGTAAAACAACAAGTTTAGTGAATATCGCAGCAGCACTAGCTACAACTAATATTAAGCGCTATCGCATCGGGATCATTGATCTTGATCCACAAGGATCGTCATCAAGCTTTTTTCCATCTAATGATCATGAACCGATCACGGTTGGCGATCTGATGAGAGATTGCATTGAATTAGATGAAGGTGAAACATGGAAAGATCTTGTCTCTAATTCATTCCAAGAAACCCACATTCCAAATATTCGCGTATTACCTTCTGGTATGGATGACTTTTACTTTGAACACGAAACAGCAACAGAGTTAAAAGAAAGTTCAAGCTACGAAAAGACACGTCATTACCATAAGCTTAAAGAGAAGGTTATAGAGCCCGTACAAGACGAGTTTGATATTATCCTAGTAGATACCGCACCTTCACTTAATTTTATGTTCTACAACGCATTGATGGCGTCTACGGCTATGTTAATACCTGTACACCCAGAGGCCGTAGACTTCGACGCTAATAATAAATACCTGAAGCGTCTTGGTGAGATATACCATACAGTTGCAGCTCTTGGTCATGAAGGCTGGGACTTTATGCAATTCTTGGTCACTAACTATGTTAAAGGCAACCATTCTCAGCGCGATATCGTTAAAGATGTACGTAGTGCTTTTGGCCGTCAAGTAATGAGCTATCCAATCAATCACAGCTCAGCAATTACAGCGAGCTCTTCATCGTTTAACACAATTTTTGACCAAAAGACTTCAGATAGTTTAGCAAGTCGTGAAGCATTGCTAAAAGCGCAAGAAAATATCAAAGACGTGGTTGATGAATTAGAGATGCTGATCCGTTCAAATTGGCCTTCAACACAATCCTCGCTAGCAGAATAAAAAGGTATTAATAATGGCTAGAAAACGTAAAAATGACACACGAATAGATCCTTTTGCTACTGCGGTTGAAGGCAGTAGCCTCGACGATCTTTTAGATCAGGCTAAAGTAGGCGATGTGGTTACTATGCCTGCGCCAAGCGATCCGACAAAAACTATAGTACTGACCTGTGAAGTAGTGCCGTTTAGCGAAATTGAGAGTAAAACCACCGTTTATGGGCAGAATCGCCGCGAGCAATCCTTATTAAGCGAAAAAGCGGTCGCTGATATATTACCTGCCATTAAAAAAGATAAGCGAAATCTCCACCCTGCTCTATGTTGGCATCACAATGGCAAACTTCACGTTTTATCAGGCTCAAGACGCCGTAAAGCCTGTTTGCTGGCCGAAGCAGATTACGTGGTGTTGAGCTCGAAAGACTTTAGTGACGAAGATGCAAAAACATTAGCGGTATCTTCCGATCAATACATCGCCCCGAGCCTTTGGGAATTGGGTAAAGCCTATTTTGATACTAAGCATAACTTGATCGAACAAGGCCAAAAAGGATCGTATCGAGAAATCGCTGCCGTGGAAGGTGTTTCTCACACAGCTATCGCAGACGCATTGAAAGCTTATGAAAGCATTCCGGTCGAAGTATTGCAGTTGTATCCAACTGCGAATCATTTAGGCCGTGAAGCGGCTAAAAAGCTCATCACTGCGAAACAAGAACAACCTGAGCAGTTTTCAGAGCAAATTGCTGCACTTAAAGCGCAAGACTTTATGACAGAAGAGATGTCAGATGAGAAACGTGCTGTTCAGATCACCAAATTCTTGACTACTTTCGGAAGTAGCGACTCACGTGTGGAATCCATGCTAGAGAACGACTACATTCGAGTACAAAGAAATCTTAAAAGCGGTGATGTTACCGTGAAAATAGATAATCGAGTATTGACTGATAAGCGTTTGGAACAACTGCAAAAATTACTTAGCAGTTATAATTAAGGTTTGTTCAAAAATTGCCGCGTTGGTTGAATTATCAAGCAACTCGGCGCTTTTTCTAGTCAGTTGACCTCCAACCAGTCCTTTTTTAGCGAATTTCTCGCATTTCTCTCTTTAGCTCAAATCACTAATTTCATATACTGGCTTTTTACTTTAATTTTGACGTGCACTTAATGTCTTCGCAGTTATCTAAAGAGCAACTTTTCGCCTTATTTGAAGAAATCAAACAGGAACAGGCTAATCAATTTCCTTTATCTGAACGTTTTCTTCGTCAGTACTTCAATTCAGCTTTACTTGCGAAAGCTAAGGAGTATTTGAAAGACGAACAAGTTTGCTATCTTCAACATAGCGAAAACTTTGCGCAAATCGACGCGCAGGTATTGGGAAATTACGGCAATACCTTCACTCAGCACATCAAAATAAACCAATCACAAGGTACCGTTTCGGTCGAAGCAAACTGTTCTTGTTCTAATAACCCTAAATGTCGGCACATTGCTGCGGTATTGCTCAAACTTAAAATCGAACATTCAGGCGGTTTTGGTGAGGCTTATTTGGTTAATGACTGGTTTAATGAACTCGGGCAGTTGCAGCAAGTCGACAAAGCAGACGCGGAAAACGTCTTACTCTTCGTGTTAGAGCCTCGAGCAAATGAAGTCCTTGTAAGCCCTAAGGTATCGCCAAATCGGCCCGATGGTGTTTACCCTTTAGGTCGA
Organism: Pseudoalteromonas sp. GCY; assembly: GCF_016695175.1. Lineage (NCBI taxonomy): Bacteria > Pseudomonadati > Pseudomonadota > Gammaproteobacteria > Alteromonadales > Pseudoalteromonadaceae > Pseudoalteromonas > Pseudoalteromonas sp. GCY. The sequence continues at coordinate 1,277,452 of NZ_CP068022.1, read as the reverse complement.
GTGTTAACCGAGCAGCAGCTCAATAGTCAGGTCGCTCCAGCTGGTTTATTAGAAAACGATTTTCGCTTATTTAGCTGGATCCGCTCGCAAAATACACCGGGTCATTTTGAGTTATTTGGCGCCTGGGGCTTTAATGCACTCGCACAACTTGTGCATACCCATCGCTGTTTTTATCGTAACCAGCGCCAACCTTTGGAGCTTGGACATAAGCAAACACTAGATTTTTACTGGCATCAGGAAGGCAATGAATACCAACTTAAAAGCCGCCTAGCGAATGTTGAACACTGGCGCTTGATTAAAACCGAACCTCCGGTGTATCTAGATACTGAAAACTTGGTCGTTGGCCGAATTGAGTCAGAGCTTACCGCGCAGGAAATCGCCCACCTTCATACTATGCCTACCATCACGGCTGAAAAGCTAGAGCAGGTGATGGCGCGTTTCCAAGATATCTTTACGGACGATGTAATTGCGCCTCCTGCTGGGTTTTCGCAGTTAGCGAGTAAGCAATCTAATGTCGCTAAGCTTATAAAGCTAGATAGGCCAAATAAAATTCGCTTTGCAATTGAGCCGCTTGGAAAAGGCGCGACGAAAAAGCAGTTAGCGAGGTTGGAGCAGGTACTCACAGGTCTGGGCTTTGTTCATGAGGGCGACGAATTCTTATTACCAACCGAGGATGGCGTTGAGATCCATTGGTTTAACAGAGAGATCAGGCCGCTTCTACAGGGTAAACGTTGGATTGTTGACGAGTTGCCAAGCAATGGCCTCGTTGTTACACCAAAAGTGCTGTTAAGCCTTAAACGAGATAAGCAACATCATGTGCTCGGAAAGGTGATGTTGGATGACAAGCCCGTTACGCTTAACTGGGATAAGCATCCGGCTCATGAGCTTAACAACCTCGCACATGAATATCGCTACGTCGAAATCGGCGAGCAGTTCTATGCCATTAGCAAATCCATATTTGATGAATTGCTGGAGCTGAAATCTCGTTTTAGTTATTACCTTTCGAGCTCACAGTTTAAATTTCCGTTGTCGTATGCCAAAAAGCTGTTTGAACTGACTCATATTCATGCCGACTCAGACGATCAAAAGCTACTTGAGTACCTCGCTGAGCTAGATAAACCGATAGAAAATCTTGACGTGATCCCAGCCAGCGAAGGACAGAGCTTCACCCTACGGGATTATCAAGTGCAAGGTGTTAACTGGCTTAAATTCCTTAATCGTCATCAGCTAGGTGGCATTCTGGCCGATGATATGGGCCTTGGAAAAACGCTTCAGGTTATTGCTTACTTTATTTCTCAGCACAATACGCTGGTGACACAACCAAGTTTAATTGTCTGTCCGACGAGTTTAGTGGGGAACTGGCGTGACGAATTTAAACGTTTCGCACCGCATCTACCTCTAACTATTATTCATGGATCCAATAGAGAGGAAGCACTCACTAACTTGTCTGGTGCACGATTTATTCTAACGACGTATCCGCTACTTAAGCGCGATGTGGCGTATTATAAAGGGCTTGATTTTGATTCTATTGTGTTGGATGAGGCGCAATATATTAAAAACGAAAGCGCACAAATATCTAAATGCGTAAAGAGTCTATCCGCGCGTTTTAAACTTTGTTTAAGTGGCACACCGGTAGAGAACAATTTACTCGAGCTTAAGTCGCTGCTCGATTTTGTCATGCCTGATGTGCTGGGTACTAAGCAGCAGTTTAAACAACACTTCCAGATCCCAATTGAAAAAGAACAAGATCGCCCTAGAGCCCGAGAGCTCAGATCGCTGATCGCGCCGTTTATTCTTCGTCGTACGAAAGCTGAGGTAGTGAAAGAGCTACCCAATAAGACAGAACTCATCAAAGAATTAGAGTTCTCTGATGAACAACATAAGCTATATCAAGGTGTTCAGCACCAAGTAGAAAGCAAATTACTCAATCTATTTCAGGAGCAAGGCGTTGAAAGAAGCAAGCTGGCATTCCTCGATGCCTTGTTAAAGTTACGTCAGATCTGCTGTCACCCACAATTGGTTGATAAATCACTGACCGACCAACATGGCGCTAAATTTGAGTGGCTTGCACAACATCTGCCAGTGCTACTCAGTGAGGGCCGTAAGATAATTATCTTCAGCCAGTTCACCAGCGTGTTAGATCTCATTGCTGAGCAGTGCCAACAGCAACAGTTGAAATACACTATGCTGACAGGGCAGACAAGGCAACGGGATAAAGCCATTGAGGCGTTTACCCAAGGTAAATGCAATGTTTTTCTGATAAGCCTAAAAGCAGGGGGAACTGGTTTGAATTTGACTCAAGCAGATACGGTTATCCATTTCGATCCTTGGTGGAATCCTGCGGTAGAAAATCAAGCAACAGATCGCGCCTATCGTATCGGCCAAGATAAGCCGGTATTCGTGTACAAGTTGATTATGGCGAACTCTATCGAAGAGAAAGTGTTTAAGATGCAGCGCGATAAACAAGCCCTTGTTGACGCCCTGTTTGCTGAGTCTGGAGTCAATCTTGGTCAGTTTGATGAGTCGCAAATGCTAGCGCTGATAAAAAATTAAAATAATTTGGAACTAATCAACAAAGGTGAAGGTCTATGATAGTGCTTGTTGTGACATTGTTGAAACAGTAGGCATATGTTGATTTTCCCCCTTTGTTACTGATTGTAATAAGCCAACTTAATTAAGTTGGCTTTTCTTTTTTCTGGCTCTAGGGCCTGTTTATCTTTCAAGTTTGTTTTTGCAGCAGTTTGACTGGTATTTATACAAGGCAGAGCCTGCGTAGCATAGTCATTCTATGTAAGTCTGGCGATAACACAGTAGAAATGCCAATCAAGCGCTGCCCTTTGGGTTCACCTGAGTGCGCTTTGTTCATTGTTGCTCAACTTTTGCCTAGATTACTAGGCGGCAAGTCGAGCGTCGCGACCAAAACACACTCAGAAGAACAAAAATCAAACAGCAAAGGTCAACAGGCCCTAAAACATCTTTCACTCCATTTTTATTCCATAATCTCGCGCTTTAATAGCTACAACGGAGAAACGCCATAGACCAATTAGGATAACGTTATGCTTTGCTACGACGCGACAATTTCACACTTAAACTTTATTGAGACACAATCTGAATCGGACTATGATCTACTCAATGAAGTTGCGAGTTCAGAAGACTTGTCTAGTATACTGACCATGTTACTGTTCGATGACACGCTTTCAGACAAGTTAAAGCGCCAAGTTAGACAACAATTGAAAAAGTTAAAAGCAAAGAGTAAATAAATCCTATGTCTACCCCATCAAGAATTTTGCTTGTCGAAGACGACCAAGATATTGCAGAGCAGGTGCTGTTGTTTTTTAGAGCATCCGGTTTTGAAATGTTTCATATTGCAGACGGTGCCGAAGTTGTACCTTGGGTAAAGTTAAATCAACCAGATGCAATCTTGATGGATATCATGTTGCCGAACCAAGACGGCGTAGAGTGTATGCGTCAAATTCGAGCGTTTTCTGAAGTACCTATTGTGATGCTGACTGCTAAAGTGGCAGAAGCAGACCGTTTACAGGGCTTAGAAGTCGGCGCAGATGATTATGTATGTAAACCTTTTAGCGCTGCTGAATTAGTGATGCGCATGAAAGCGATCTTACGTCGTTGTGTGAACACCAATGCGTATCAAAAGCCTATCGAAGTAAATCGCGAAGAATTAACGGTTAAGCTGAATGGCAGTACATTAGGTTTAACCAAAGTTGAATTTGATGTCTTTGCGCTTTTATATGATGCACCAAACCGTGTCTTTTCAAGACAGCAAATTCTTGATTATATTCAGCCGGATAACTTTGATATTTCGGATCGCGTAATCGACAGCCACATTAAAAATATCAGAAAGAAAATCAAAGGATTAGATTTATCTCCGAAAATTGTAGAGTCGGTATATGGCGCCGGGTATCGCTACAATGGTCAACAGATCACTGAATGACTAAGTGATTGAAATTTATATCTAAGGTATTATCAAAGTAGAAGAACCGATGAGATCTCAATATGCTTTGGTCAATGCTCTCCAATACGCCTGCATGGTTTAGTCTTGCGCTATTTGCAGGCGGTGCGGCTACCCTACTCCCCGTCGTTTGGGTTATGCGCAGCACTTTCAAAAATCAACTCAATACTCAACTCGCCTCCGAGCAAGCACTTAGGTCGCAATTAAGTCAAGCTGAGCAACTCGCTGAGCAATTAAGAGCGCAGCAACTACAAAGTCATGGCCAACAGCAGCAATTGCAAGCAAGATTAGCTGAGCGTCAACGGCAAGCCGCTGAATATCAGCAGCTGTGGCAGCGAGAGCTCGATGCCAAGGAAGAAATTCAAGTGCATGCTCATGAGTTAGAAGTTGAAATGGCCAATCTGCAAACCTTGCTGGAGCAAAAGCAACTAAGTTTTGAGCAGCAGCTCGCGCAGCTTGAGCAAGCAAAAGTCCAGTTGAAAGAAGAGTTTCACAATCTCGCGAATCAAATATTTGATGAGAAAAGCGAGCGTTTTAGTCACCAAAGTAAAGAAAAAATCCAGCAGTTGCTGCAGCCAGTACAAGGTGAATTAAAGGGTTTTAGAGATAAAATGGAAGCCATTCATAGTGAAGAGCTTAAGCAACGGGCGTCATTGAAAACTGAATTGCTGCACTTACAAGCCAACAATAAAGCCATGACTGAGCAAGCAGATCGTTTGACCACTGCGTTACAAGGGCAAAAGAAAGCACAAGGTAACTGGGGCGAACTCATGCTCGAAAATGTGCTAGATAGCGCTGGGCTACGTCCGGGTTACGACTATCAGCGAGAAGTCAACTTTAATACCGACGAAGGCAAGTTTCGCCCTGACGTCGTGGTTTACTTACCGCAATCTCGTCACCTGGTAATTGACGCTAAAACCTCATTAAATGCCTATACAAGGTATATTAATGCCACAACCGATAGTGAAGCGAATCAAGCCATTGTGGCACACACCGAAGCCATCACTGCACGGATCAAAGAGTTGGGTAGTAAATCTTATGAGCGCTTACCAGGTCTTAACTCCCCAGAGGTGGTCATTATGTTTATCCCTGTGGAATCTGCATTTGTTGAGGCGGTTAAGCATAAGCCAACGCTTTATCAGGAGGCTTTACAAAACAATGTATTGGTGGCAACGCCAACAACGCTTTTAACCAGTCTTAATATCGTTAAACAGTTATGGCGTTTTGAGGAGCAAAGCAAGCACACCAGAGAGCTGGCGCTTCGAGCTGAGAAGTTTTATAACAAACTCAATAGTTTCCTACATAGTATGGAAGGGGTGGGCAAACAGCTTGATAAAGCAAAAGAGAGCTACGAGCGAGCGTTTTCTCAGTTGTATATGGGTAAAGGCAACTTAATTAAGCAAGCCTCTGAATTTAAAGAGCTAGGTGTTGCTGTAGTCAAAGAGCTACCCGAAGAACTCGAAGAAAAAGCCAAACTTGAGCTCGAGCCGGTAAGTTCGCTTGGTAACCACGATAGCTCGAAATAACTCTTGAATTAAAAAACAAAAAAGGCCCATCGGGCCTTTGAACGAAAGATAAAAGAATTTAACCTGAAATGATTAAGGAGCCTTGCACTTGGCATAGTCACTGTGGCGTGGCGTATCTGAGTACAAATGCATATAAAGCGCAAACTGGCTGACATCACGCCAAACGTTGCTACTGGCCGGTGGGCATAGTGACTGCTCGATATAACCCTTAAGTGCCTGTCCCGTTAATGCAAGTTTAGTCGGGATACGGATAAACACATTGATGTCATCTTTACTGGTTTTTAAATGTGAGAACTGCCAGCTGCCAACCATATACTGTTTGGTAAAGTAGCGGTTGATACGCATTTGGGATTCTTTACTAAGCTGCTGAGTGGGTGCCTCAGGCGTTTCGGTAACAAATGTCCATGCACTTACCAGTGAAATAATAGTGGCTAGTACAAAAGTCCAAATCACAGCAGATGATAGCTTATTTTTTGGCTTTATTTGAAGTTGCTGCTGGTTCGATCTAGATTCAACAATTTTCAACCATTCAGCATGTTTTAGCGTCCGTTGTGTCATTGGTACTCTCCGTTTCTGCATGCTGGTATTTAAGCGCTTCAATGTGGAGTAAAGATGGAGTGAGTAAACATTAGACCAGTGCCCTTATGAGGTATAAGGTAGATCAAAAAATTCTTTATTATCGATGAAAGAATAATTCTAAAATCCGCGTCTTTTCTTATGATAGTGACTTAATTTTAGGCTGGTATTGAATAAGTAAGTACCAACATTTTGGTCGTAAGTCGAATGGGCATCGTACCGCATTTTGTGTTATTTACTTGGATACCTTATTCAGTCTTGATTTATCTTCATATTGACTAAATTAAGTAATAGTCGGTCTTTTACAGACTCTGCGTTCAACATATTCACGGGACAAACTATGCAATTTATTAATAACAAGCTAGAAAACGCTGTTCGCAAGCCAATCTCGTTGGCTGTCGGTGCTGCGCTTCTTTCAACTATTTCAATTCATGTGCAAGCAGAAAGTAACAACACTGAAGCCAAAGAAAGTGTTGAAGTCATCGAAATCACCGGTACGCGAAGAAGTCTTCGTAGTGTTGCCGAGAGCACGGTGCCGGTAGATGTCATTTCTTTAGATGATATGCAAAGTACCGGTCAGCTGGAGTTGAGCCAAGTACTAACTACGCTCGTACCTAGTTTTAACTTCCCAAACTCAACATTGGCGGATGGTACCGATCACGCTCGTCCGGCAGTGCTTAGAGGTTTAGCACCGGATCACACCTTAGTGCTAGTAAATGGTAAACGTCGTCATGCTGGTGCATTATTGAATTTAAATGGTACCGTTGGTCGTGGTTCAACGGCGGTTGATTTAAATACCATTCCAGCTGCCGCGATTAAGCGTATAGAAGTACTGCGTGATGGCGCTGCTGCTCAATACGGCTCAGATGCCATTGCTGGCGTTATCAATATCGTGCTTAAAGATGCAGAAGAAGGCGGCAGTATTAGTGTGACCTATGGTGAGCATGATACGCAGATGGCTGGTGTGCCTGACTTATTACAAACCCGTGCAAATGCTGCAGGCGATTTAGACTTTGTATTAGGAGATGACCGTAAGCGTAACGACGGTGGTACTACAACAATTGGTGCCAACATCGGTTTTGCTTTGGGTAATGATGGTTTTATTAATCTGTCTGCCGAATATAGAGATAAAAAGCCGACTAATCGTTCAGGCTTTGATCCAAGAGAGCAGTATGCTCGTGATGAAAATGGCCAACTTGACTCTAGAGAGTTTTCATTCGATCGCTACAACCACCGTTTTGGTAAAGCTGAAGTGGAAGACTTTGCACTATTTTATAATGCGGGTTACAACCTAGATGCGGAAACCGAACTTTATTCATTTGGTAGCTACTCGACACGTGAAGGTAACTCCGGTGGTTTCTATCGCCGCGCAAATGACAGTCGCAACTTAACTGCGGTATACCCAGATGGTTTCTTGCCTCAAATCGTCAGCGATGTAGATGATTACTCTTTTGCGGTTGGTGTCAAAGGCACTCAAGGTGAGTGGGATTACGATATCAGTACAAACTATGGTGTGAATGACTTCGCTTTGGGTGTCGTAAATAGTTTGAATACTTCGATGGGGGTAACAAGCCCGACTGAGTTTAATAACGGCGCTTTAGTTTATTCACAGTGGCTTGTGAATGCCGATGCTAAAACGGCATTGGATTTGGGCTTACCGGATGACGTATTTTTCACGATTGGTGCAGAATATCGCCGCGAAACCTATGAAATTGAAGTCGGTGAAGAAGCGTCTTACCTCACCGTGCTGGATGCAGAAGGTAATCCTGTTGCAGCTGGTGGTGCGCAGGTGCTCGCTGGTTTCTCACCAGCAAGTGCTGTCGATGAATCTCGTCATAACATCGCTTTATTCGCAGAGTTTGATACCTACTTAACGCAGGACTGGAACGTTGTCTTGGCGGGTCGTTTTGAAGATTACAGTGATTTTGGCAGCACTTTCACCAGTAAACTGGCATCGCGCTATGTGGTGTCGGATAACTTTTCACTACGTGGTGCAGTAAGCACAGGTTTTAGAGCGCCTTCATTGGCTCAAACGTCCTATAAATCAATTGCTACGGTATTTGAAAATGGCGTACCGAGTGAAGTTGGTCACTTCCCTGTTGATACGCCAGCTGCAAAAGCGCTGGGTGCTCGAGAGCTTGAACCGGAAGAGTCGGTCAATATGACGGCGGGCTTTGTCTACACACTAGACGCGTTCTCATTTACTGTGGATGCCTATCGAATTGACATCGACGATCGCATCGTACTTTCTGAGAACTTGGGTGGTCCTGAGGTCATTAATATTTTGCAGCAAGCGGGTGAGCTTAATACACAAAGTGTAAGGTACTTCACTAATGCTATCGACTCGCGTACTCAAGGTGTGGATATCGTAGCAACGTACAGTTTTGATCTCGCCGACTACGGTAACCTGCGTTTAAGTGCCGCGGTAAACATCAATGACACTGAAGTGACGCATGTAAAAGCAAACCCTGCTGAGCTTGAAGCCCTTGGCGACAGCTATGAGTACTTTGCTCGTCGTGAAATTGCACGATTTGAAGATGGGACACCAAAAGACAAATGGAACTTAGCTGCAATTTGGCAATTTGGTGATTGGCAGACGACATTACGTGCCACACGCTATGGTGAAACGGTGGATTCTTCTAGCGCAGTCGAAGGCGATGAAGTATTAGACGCTAAATGGATCACCGATTTAGAAGTGGCTTATAACCTAGGTGACAACTGGAAGTTTGCTGTAGGCGCTAACAATCTATTTGATCAATATCCACAAGATACTGTTAGTAATATTGGTTATACAACGTTTAACCAGATCTTCCCTTACTCTGCGTTCTCGGCATATAACACCGATGGTCGTTTTGTGTATGGCAATATCAGCTACCGTTTCTAAGCAAGTTTAGAAAGAGGAAAGGCCAAGCATCTGCTTGGCCTTTTGTACTTTACTCACTTAATATCAACTCGCATTTTATGCGGGTACTTTATGCTGGCACATCTACCGCATGAGGTAAGTTTATCTGAATACACAAACCGCCATACTTCCCTGACTTCACTGTGATTTTTCCATTCATCGCTTCAATTAAGCTCTTACAAATAGATAAACCAAGACCTGATCCTCCTGTTGCACGACTTCTCGATGCTTCGACACGATACAGACGTTCAAACAGTTTGTTCTGCTCGGCCTCAGATACCCCTGGTGAGCTATCATCTACTTGTAGAAACAGCCCTTGTTTATTGACCACTGCTTTAAACCTTACCTTGCCGGGTTTATCTGTATACAAACATGCATTCTTAGCAAGATTATCGATAACCCTATCCAGCTTTGGTTTATCAATATAAATACTCATATCATCGACGTGAATGTCGGCGATAAATTGCAGCTGATTACTTGTTACTAGTCTTTCAATATCGTACACATAGCTTTGGATAACCGTTTTCGCGCCATGCTGCTGAGGATGGATCACAAGTGCTTCATGATCTGCTTGAGACAATTGATATACGTTCGAGATCAATTCATTTAGCTGATTTATCTTGTTGTTGATCTTGACATATGCAATTGTGCTGTCATCAATAAGATTGTGTTCCATCGCTTCTATATGGAGTTTTAAGACACTGAGTGGCGTGCGTAACTCGTGGGAAATATCGGCCAGCATTTTATCTTTATGCTCAATATTCAATTGATACATTTTTGCTTTTAGCGCCGCATTTCTATGTTTGACGACAAAAAATCCGACTAGAAATAATCCAGCTAAAAAGGTCGAGATTGCTGTGATTACCCACATTTGTGTGGATAGCTTTGCATTTTGTAAGTTGACCTCGGTTATGGCTTGTGCAGAGCGGGCCTGCTCTAGTTGTTGAGATTGAATAAGCGCGTCAATACTGGCTTTATAGGTACTTACTTGTTTTTCTAGTAATGCATCATGAAGTCGAGTCTGCAGCTCTGAAGTCGATTTCATAAATTGATAGGATTGGGCGTATTCATGATGTGCAGCGAGCGTTATCGCTTTAAGGCGATGATATTTTTCGAGCAGTAGCTCAGCCGTTTCAATTTCAGTTAGGGCGTCCAGCTTAGTGAGTAGTGTTTTTGCTTTGTTTAATTCTTCGCGTTTAAGCCTTACTTCTAACTCCGTCAGGTAGGCGTAAAATTGTTGCAGTGTTGAACTGGTTTGAGTGGCATACTCAATGCCTGCTTGTGCATCCGATAGGGCACTGTCTAAGTCAGCCTTAGCTATATGGAGCAGTGCGGAAGTACGATATGCTCTGGCTAGAGAAACCCTAGCATTGAGTTCTTTTAGAAATTCAATGGCCTCTTTTGTTTGCGCTAATGCTTCGTCCGTTTTACCATTTTTAAACTTCAGCTCCCCCAAGCGAAGGGCTGTGCCTGCGACGTTGCGTAATTCTTTTGAAGCTTTATCTGCAACGAGAGCTTGTTGAAAGAAATACTCAGCATTTTCCTCATCCCCCATACGCACAGAAATATCACCGAGATTATAAAAGTTAGCCCCTTGCTTTTCGTACTGATCAGTTCCTTTTAGCAGTTCATAGGCTTTTAAGTGGTATTGCATAGATTGCGCAAGCAAATTTCTGTGGTCGGCAACAACACCTAGATTATTATAGGTTTGCGCCACTAAACTTGACTTTTTCATCGCTTCGGCAGAAGAGAGCGCTTTTAGGTAAAAAGATTCGGCCTGCTCAAGCTGGCTTAGATTACGATAGTTAATGCCTATCTCTCTGTATACCTGATATTTGCGTGCTTCGGTAAGGAAAAACTGCTTTTCGATATAGCTCAGTGTGGAAATCGATTTCTCGTATAAGTCTTGCTTTCGATAAATCATAGCCTGCAAATAAATCGCTTGATATCGTGTTTCCTCTTCGTCACTGACACTGGCCGTTTCAATTTTAACTAAGGCTTCGGTGTATTTTCCTGCCTTTTCGAGGTCTTCTATTTCCTTGATAACTGTGTTCCCGGCTTGGCAATGCATCGCTGTAAGCAGTGCTACTGCTTTTATTAAGTTCTTAATTGGGGTCATGTATCAACTTCAATGTACTGTAATCAGTTTTATAGTTTTACATGGAAAAGTGGGGTAAATATGGAAAGTGTAAAGGGGGTTTACAGCAGATTGTAGTGCTTAAAAATCTAAGGCTAGTAATATTTTGATTTTTAGTCAAAATAAACTCAGAACAAAATTTTACTAAGTAAGTTAGTAAAAATGTGACCTGTCGCTGGTTTAGTTAGTAAAATTTTGGTTTGTGAAAGTGAAAAAAGTCACAAATGAGCTCTTTTTTGTCTGGATCTTAGATCTTTACTGTAAAGATCGGGATCGTTGGGTGTTGAGTTGATAAAATCCTGATCTCAAATAGGCCCAGGTTAGTAAAAATATGATCTGAATAACTGACGTTGGTAAAAACATGATCTAAGTTATCAGTGGCTAGTAAAAATCTGATCCACAATAGATAAAAGGGCCTGACGGCCCTTGCTGATTAAGGAACTATATAAGTCACTATCTAAATCGAGTGTTTAGAACTGGTTCATGGTGTTGGCTTCACCACCTGCTTTGAGTGCGTTCTCACCAGAGAAATACTCTTTGTGAGTGTCACCGATATTAGAGCCCGCTAAGTCTTGGTGTTTAACTGATGCTTGTTCGCGACGGATTTCTTGTCGTTGCACATCGCGTACATAGGCAAGCATACCCGCGTCACCAAAATAGCCTTCAGCCAGAATATCTGTGCTGAGCGCTGCGGTATGGTAAGTTGGCAGTGTAATAAGGTGATGGAAAATTCCCGCTTCTCTTGCTGAGTCACGCTGGAAGTTTTGCACCAGTAGATCGGCTTCGGTTGCCAATTCGGTTGCGTCTAACTCTGGCGCCATCAACACTTTTGCGTCCGCACTTGGATTTGGGTATGCCGATAAGTCTTTACCTTGCTCCTGCCATTGTTGGTATACCTGTTCACGGAATTTTAATGTCCAGTTGAACGATGGCGAGTTGTTGTACACAAGCTTAGCGTTAGGCACTTGTTCACGAACTCGGTTAACCAGCTCGGCGATTTGCTCGATATTTGGCTTTTCGGTTTCAATCCACAATAGATCTGCGCCTGATTGAAGACTGGTTACACAGTCTAGTACCACACGATCTTTTTCTGTGCCTGCTCTGAATTGGTATAAACCGTTGTCTAAGCGAACTGGCTTTTGCAGTTCGCCACCCAATTTAATTGCCATCTCACCTTCTTGTAAGTCAGCGGCCGAGGTAACTGGCGTGGTGTCTAAATAGCTAGTGTATTGACTCGCAAGGTCGCCCGGCGCTTTTGATACTGGCACTTTTTGCGTCAAACTTGCACCCAATGAGTCAGTGCGTGCGACGATAACGCCATCTTCAACACCAAGCTCAAGGAAAGCATATCGTACAGCGTTAATCTTAGCTAAAAAGTCCTCATGGGGAACCGTTACTTTACCTGCTTGGTGGCCACACTGTTTTGCGTCCGATACTTGGTTTTCGATTTGAATTGCACAGGCACCCGCTTCAATCATTTGTTTAGCTAATAGGTAGGTTGCTTCTTCGTTACCAAAACCGGCATCAATATCAGCAATGATAGGCACTACATGGGTTTCGAAGTTATCGATTTTGCTAAGGATCTCTGTTGTATCTTGGCCTTTTGCTCTCGCTGCATCAAGATCTTTGTAGAGATGATCTAACTCTCGCGCATCGGCTTGCTTGAGGAAGGTGTAGATCTCTTCAATCAAAGCTGGAACCGCTGTTTTTTCATGCATACTTTGGTCAGGTAGTGGGCCAAACTCTGAGCGCAGCGCAGCAACCATCCAGCCACTTAGGTATACGTAAGAGCGTTTTGTGGTTTTATTGTGACGCTTTACTGCCATCATCATTTGTTGCGCGGTAAAACCGTGCCAACAACCAAGCGATTGCGTGTATTGGCTGCTATCTGCGTCGTACGCTGCCATGTCTTCACGCATCACTTTTGCCGTGTATTTTGCAATGTCTAAACCGGTTTTAAAGCGGTTTTGTAGGTGCATACGGCTGGCATACTCAGGACTGATAGACTGCCAAGTTTTTCCTTGGCTTTGGCATAGACTAGAGAAATGATCTAACTGAGTTTGATACTGAGACATAATTAGCTTCCTTTGAACGGGTACTATAAATCAAATTAAATTCTGGTTGTTTGTTACACGAAACCGACCGGTGTGAGAGTGGTTGGCTGCGGGCTTAATTAAACACTAGGCCGATAAATTAGATTTTTTAAATTTATAGTTATTATTACGAGTATATTTTTTGTGAATGGGAAAAGGGGTTCGTTTTTCCAAAAATTGTTTTATGTTTGACCTATCCCGTTCAAAAAATGTTAATCAAGGACACTCCATGAGCAAGTATGTCACTCATTCAGGCTTCCAAATTGCGACTCCACTGGCGCAGTTTGTTGAGCAATCTCTACTTCCCGGTACGGGGATCGCGGTCAATCAATTTTGGCAAGGCGTAGCGAATATTTTTTCGGAACTTGGGAAGCAAAACCAAGCGTTACTCGACAAACGCGATACCCTGCAACAGCAAATTGACGATTACCACCTCTCTCATCCTGATTGGCAATCTGCAGAATATCGGACATTTCTTGAATCTATTGGTTATTTGCAGCCTGAGCCTGAAGATTTTGCCATCGAAACCGAGCATGTGGAGCCTGAAATAGCGAGCGCTGCCGGTCCTCAGTTAGTGGTGCCTGTCAGTAACGCAAGGTTTGCGCTCAATGCGGCTAATGCGCGTTGGGGCTCCTTGTACGATGCGCTCTATGGAACGGATGTCCTTGGCGAAGAAGATGGCGCTGAGCGTACTCAAGCCTATAATCCTAATCGTGGGTTTAAAGTCATGGCTTATGCTAGGCAGTTTCTCGATAAAGCGCTACCGCTGGCAGAAGGTTCTCACATAGAAAGTACGAACTACGCGATTCTAGACGGCAATTTGGTGATTACACTCAACGACAGCACCCAAGTTGCACTGCAAAAGCCTGAGCAGCTGGTGGGTTATCAGGGGGAGGCGCAAAATCCAAGCGCAGTATTGCTGCGTCACCATGATCTGCATATTGAGATCCAAATTGATCCACACCATCCGATCGGACAGGCAGACAAAGCCGGGATCAAAGATGTCGTCCTTGAGGCTGCACTTACGACAATCATGGATTGTGAAGACTCGGTTGCGGCGGTGGATGCACAAGACAAAGTATTGGTATATCAAAATTGGTTAGGCTTGATGAAAGGGAGCTTGAGTGAGACCTTCGAAAAGTCAGGGCAATCGCTGACTCGGACGCTAAATGCCGACCGAAGTTACGTAGATACACAAGGCCAGCGTATGACACTAAAAGGTCGCTCTATGATGTTTGTGCGCAATGTTGGCCACCTAATGACAACGCCAGCGATACTGGATGCAGAAGGAAACGAGCAGTTTGAAGGGATCTTAGATGCCATCATGACAAGCACGGCTGCGCTGCATGATTTACAAGGCAATAGTCCGTTTAAAAACTCGACGGCAGCGAGTATCAATATCGTGAAGCCGAAGATGCACGGGCCTGAAGAAGTCGCTTTCACTGATACCCTATTTAGCCGAGTTGAAGCGCTGCTCTCGCTACCCAAAAATACCATTAAAATGGGCATTATGGACGAAGAGCGTCGCACTTCGGTAAACTTAAAAGCGTGTATTGCCGCCGCTAAGCAGCGTGTAGTATTTATTAATACGGGCTTTTTAGATAGAACGGGCGATGAAATTCATACCTCAATGCTGGCGGGCCCTGTATTGCCCAAAGTGGCAATTAAAGGACAGTCTTGGATAGCGGCCTATGAAGATCAAAACGTGGATATTGGCCTTAAAACTGGTTTTAGGAAAAAGGCACAAATAGGCAAAGGAATGTGGCCAATGCCAGATAAAATGGCGCTGATGATGGAGCAAAAGCAAGGCCATCCTGAGTCTGGTGCTAATACTGCGTGGGTGCCCTCTCCTACCGCAGCAACGCTCCACGCGATGCACTATCACTATGTGGATGTGTTTGCACGCCAACTTGAGATAAAAACACGTCAGCAAGCATCGCTCGATAACTTACTCACGCCCCCGTTGATGTTAGAAAACGATTTGTCTGCGGAGGATATTCAAGCCGAATTAGACAATAACGCACAAGGCATTTTGGGCTACGTGGTGCGCTGGATAGACCAAGGCGTAGGCTGCTCAAAAGTGCCTGATATCAATCACGTTGGATTAATGGAAGACAGAGCAACGCTTAGGATTTCAAGCCAGCATATCGCTAACTGGTTATATCATGGCATTTGTAGCGAAGAACAAGTAGAAAAAACCTTTAGACGCATGGCCGCTGTGGTAGATGGCCAAAACGAAGGTGACAGCCTCTACCAACCAATGCTCAATGACCATAAACCGCTTACTGAAAACCTTGCCTATAAAGCGGCGTTATCTTTGGTATTTGAAGGCCGAGTACAACCCAATGGTTACACCGAGCCGCTGCTTCACGCCTATCGACAAGCCTATAAGCAGCAGGCTAATTAGTCCCTTTTCATTTCGATGTCACTCAAATCAAGGCTGGTCAATCCAGCCTTTTTGGTTTTTATGCTTGTGTCGAGGTAAACCTCGACCTACATGTTGGGCTCTTAGGTCGTGATTTATCACGACGAGCTTTTTTGTCGTGGATTGTTAAGGTGCTTGTCGAGATATGTGTCGAGGTAAACCCCGACCTACATGGGTTCGTGGGTCGTAATCCATCACGACAAGCTTCTATTTATATCTCGCAGTTATAGGCTACATTTGCGATGCGGTGATTAACGGTACTCGTGTTGAAACACCGTTGAGTGCAATTTTGTGGATCATTTCATCTAGGGTAGTGCAGCAATCACTGAGAATGTAGACATTGTACTGCTCCGCCGATTTCGATAGCGCGGTATGGGTTACACAGTTTTGTGTCATCATGCCGCAGATATATAAAGTGTCGATACCTTTAGATTGGAGCAAATCGTTTAAGGAGGTTTGCTCAAAGCTGTCGGCGTAGGACTTTACTATATGGTGGCCGTTTTCTTGCGCTTGGCGTAGGCCATTATGAAGCTCTACACCGCTTGTGTTGGCATTGAAAAATGGTGCTTTTCCTTGCTCTGGATTAGCTATGTGCTGGACATAAATGACTTCCATATTTTGCTCTGCTGCTTTTTTGATAGCTGTATTGATGTTTGCTAGTGTATTTTCGGTATTCCATAGCGGGAAAAGTCCTCCAGGAAAGTAGTCATTTTGAATATCGATAACCAATAGTGCACTATTGTTCACTTCTTTTACCTCGTTAGTTAATTTGCAGAGGTATTGTGCTGGAGTTGTAACTTTGACTGGAGTGTCTAAAATGACATTTTTGAGTTCAAATTCGACAATGTAGATGAAACCAATCAAAGTGGCGATTTGTCACTATCCTCATGCGATGAAGTCGGCTGTGTATGGTCTAGAAGAGCTGTTTTTTCTAGCAGATAGAATTTGTATCGAAGAGTCACTGGATACCCGCTTTACAACACATGTTGTTACCTTCAGTAGCGCTGTAAAGGGGGATTACAATATTGTGTTATTGCCGCCGAGTGTTAGCTCTGACTATTACCTCAAACCTGAACCTCAATTACTTGCTTGGTTAACCGAGCAGCACCAACGAGGTGCAGTTATCGCCTCTGCCTGCGCGGGGGCTTTTATACTTGCGGCCTCGGGGCTAAGTCATCAGCGCTTACTTACCACGCATTGGGGGTTAACTGAGGCATTTAAACGGCACTTTCCTAACCAGCCTATTGATACGCGAAAAATTTTAATCGATCACAATGATATTATGTCGGCTGGCGGCATGATGTCATGGCTTGATCTTGGATTAGAGCTAGTCAAAAAATATAGCGGTCACTTAGTCATGCGCAAGTTAGGCAAAACGCTTGTCGTAGATACGGCTCAGCGGGAGCAGAGCTACTATCATCAATTTCAGCCAAACTTTCAACATGGTGATGATGCTGTGCTGCGCGCTCAGCAATACATTAACACCCATTATGGTCGCAATATTTCAATTACAGAACTGGCTGATATCGCTCTACTTACTCAAAGAACCTTACAGCGACGTTTTGCTAAGGTGCTCGGACTCAAGCCAAATCAATATCTGCAACGGTTTCGAGTGCAGAAAATGTGTGATTTATTAGAAAGCACGAGCAAGCCATTTGATTGGATTGCGCATCAGGTCGGATACGAGGATACGACAGCCTGCCGTAAGGTGTTTAATAAGTCTATGGGCTTAACACCAAGCGAGTTTCGAAAACGTTTCTAGTTATTTAAACTTTACTTAAAGTAAAAAATATTTGACTTGTTATTGGTCAAAGTTTACGCTTTTAATGTAAAGAATACTTAACCTTGAGTAAAGTGAGGGTAACATGGAAAGCAGCAATAAGATTAAAGCGTTTTTAGACTCGTTGAGTTTCCGTGACTTAACGATTGCGATAGAGTTTTTGGTAACAGGTTATATCTTGTATTTTTATTTAGGCGAAATAACAGCGGCTACAGAGCAGTTACGTCAAGATCCGAGTTGGGTATCAGGATTGTTGCTTAAGGTGATTGTTATTTCTATCGTGACATCTATTGCAGGTCAGCTGCTACTAAGCTTTGTTAGCGATAAAGATATGGATAAGCCGTTAGATGAGCGTGAAAAGTTGATTGCGCTATCGGGGTGCAAACCTGCCTACTGGGTGCTTCAGGTTGGTGTGTGTATCTCTATTTTCCAGTATTCTGCCGAAGCGCAAAATTGGTCGCAAGCGCTTCCTTTTGAACTACCATTTGCACCACTTCATATTTTAGTGATTGCATTTTTGCTGGCTGAGTTGGTCGGTTATGGAACCCAGCTAGTCAAAGCCCGTTTGGGAGCTGTGTATGGCTGATTTACCAATAAAAAACAAAATCAGAATGTTACGTTTTATGAGCGGTGAAATGACACAAAAAGAGCTTGCTGAGCGAGTGGGTGTCACGAGGCAAACGATTATGGCTATCGAGGCTGCAAAGTACTCACCCTCGCTCGAAGTAGCATTTAAGATAGCGCATGTATTTAATGTCCCTATTGAAGAGGTCTTCGAATATCAGCCGTAAAGTGCAAAACAAGCGTGATGTAAAGGGGATTTACGTCACGTTTTTTTGTTCCTGTGAGCACCGATGCGTTTTTTGATTTAAATAGTTTAATAATTAGGCATTGTGATCTAGGCTTTAGGTAAATATATTGTTACTACTAAAGATAGTGCCTATGCAATGAACTGAGTCGTCATGTTATAAGGCCGATTGTCATAGACTTGCTCACGAGGTGTCATGGTTAAGCAGTACATATCAGTGAATAACTTGATTGGCATGGCTATATTGGTGTGGGGCTTGGTATTTCTCCCTGCCAGTGCAAGCGAATGCAGTAAAACGGTGAATATTGGCGTTGTTGCCGATTGGCCGCCATTAACTGTATTTGATAAGCTTGGACCTTGGGGCCTAGACGTAGACATTGCCGAGATGGTGTTCCAGCATGTTGCCGTGTGTACCACCTATATTCGTCTGCCTTCCAGCGCTCGCACTTTTGAAGAAATGTCAAAAGGTGTGATAGATGTCGCAGTAATGGTTAGCTACACTAAAGATAGAGAAGCTTACGGAGATTTCTCTCTGCCCTACCGTTTTGAACGTATGCGATTATTTTCATTATCGCCTCCCACAGCGCTTCCCGATTTAGCTTCATTACTAAAGCAATCGAAAACCATAGGGTTAAGCATTGGATCTTATTATGGAGAGGAGCTTGGTAAGCTTAAACAAGATCCCCACTATAAAGATCAGTTTGTGAGTATTGCCAGTGCGCAGCGGCGGGTTGAAATGTTAATGAAAGCGCGCGTTGATTTTATTGTGGATGATATGATCACGGGGAACTACTTTATCAAAGAGCGAGGACTTGACGCTGCACAGGCTTGGCCTTATGTGGTACATGATAACCAAGTACATTTTTTGCTGCGTAAAAATGTTTTTAGTGCGAGGCTGAAAAGCAAAATTGATGAGGCGATCTTAGCGCTTAAACCCAAGATTGAATTGTTAGTGGCGAGTTATCAGTCAAACGCTTCTTTTGGGGTTTCAACTGTCTCAAATAGGTTTCCTAGTTACCAACCGTT
This sequence comes from Pseudoalteromonas sp. GCY, assembly GCF_016695175.1. Lineage (NCBI taxonomy): Bacteria > Pseudomonadati > Pseudomonadota > Gammaproteobacteria > Alteromonadales > Pseudoalteromonadaceae > Pseudoalteromonas > Pseudoalteromonas sp. GCY. Next base: position 1,258,209 of record NZ_CP068022.1, on the reverse strand, counting down.
ACCGCTTTCAAATCTTAACTAGCAAGGATTTTTAGTCTTACTCAGTTCCATCATTTGATTCGATTTTGATTGTTTTCCAGCCAAACCAAACTTAATCAAATTGTCACATCAAAACGGTAAATTATCGCAAATACCTGCAAAATCTCAGATTTTTTAAAATTTTTTAAGATTTTTTGTAATCCTTTAAAACCCCTTAGCTATCATGGGATTAACCTAGGTACAAACGTCAAAAATTTGGCTTTTTACAAAAAGTCAACCTTGAAGTCTCATCTTTATCACCCTAAGATTTATTTTAATTGAACAGTCAATTAATAAAAAGCTATGCCAAAAGTCGGAATGGAACCTGTTCGTCGTCAGCAGCTAATTGACGCCACTTTAGAGTCAGTTGCCGAGTTAGGATTACAAGCAACCACGATTAATAGTATCAGTAAAAGAGCCGGTCTCTCATCAGGGATTATTAGTCACTATTTTGGTGGTAAACAAGGCTTGATTGAAGCAACCGTGCGCTATCTATTAAACAACTTGAAATACAGTTTGTTAGACAAAACTTACGGTGGTTGTAGTGCCGAGCAGCGACTCATGTATATCGTAGAAGCTAACTTTGCCATGGTGCAGCAGCAGTCAAATACGACGCGTACTTGGTTGAGTTTCTGGGCGCAGTCTATGCACGATGACGAGCTACACCGACTACAGCGCGTTAACAGTCGCCGTCTGCAGAGTAACTTAGCGACTTCGTTTGCTGCTTTTATGTCGCGAGCACAGGCAAAAGAAGCGGCTGAGCTTGCCGCCGGTATGATTGACGGACTCTGGCTAAGAGCCGTGCTAAGCAAAGCTGACCATCATGCGTTTCATCACAGCGAAACGCTCGCAAAACGCTACATTCAATCACTTATTAAGCAGTTTGGAGGATAATGTGACAGTCCCTGTATATCAAAATTTTATTCATGGCCAGTTCTTGGCAAATCACTCAGGCGAAAAGTTTGCAGTAAAAAATCCAGCAACGGATGAAGTGATCTACGAGGTAGAGGTTGCCGATAGTCATGTTCAGCAAGCTGCGATTGAAAGTGCCAAAGCGGGCTTTGCATTATGGTCAGCGATGGCACCAATTGAGCGTAGTCGTGTTTTACATAAAGCGGTATCTCTGTTGCGCGAGCGTAACGATGAGCTTGCCAAGATTGAAGTGCTAGATACAGGTAAACCTTGGCAAGAGGCGGAATGTGTAGACATTCAAACTGGCGCTGATGTGATTGAATACTTTGCAGGGTTAGCACCCGCTCATGTTGGCACTCAGCAGCCTGTGGGAGGGGACTTTTTCTATACACGTAAAGAGCCTCTGGGGATTTGTGCAGGCATTGGCGCGTGGAATTATCCACTGCAAATTGCGTGTTGGAAATCAGGCCCTGCACTTGCCGCTGGTAACGCCCTCATTTTTAAGCCATCGGAAGAAACACCACTAGGCGCGATTAAGCTGGCCGAAATCTTTATTGAAGCCGGTGTCCCAGCGGGCGTATTCAATGTGGTACAAGGTGCCGCTGAGGTGGGCCAATGGCTTACTACCAGCCCTGATATTGAAAAAGTATCGTTCACCGGTGAAGTGGGTACTGGCAAAAAAGTAATGCAAAGTGCGGCAAGCAATTTAAAAGAAGTGACGATGGAGCTTGGCGGCAAATCACCACTTATCGTCTTTGAAGACGCTGATATCTCTCAAGCGATAGGTGCCGCGATGTTGGGCAACTTCTACACTCAAGGTGAAGTGTGTACCAACTGCACACGCGTATTTGTACAGCGTAAGGTTTACGACGCCTTCTTAGCTGAGCTAAAGCAGCGAACAGAACAAAATATCATCGCCGGCGATCCGCTCGATCCAAACGTAAATCTTGGCGCCCTAATCTCAAAGCAGCATCACACACTGGTGATGGATTACATTGCAAAAGGCAAAGCTGAAGGTGCAACCGTACTGACCGGTGGTGAAGCACTTAGTCCTGAAACGGCGCCAAACGGCTACTTTGTCGCACCGACCGTATTTATCGACTGTCATGATGACATGACCATAGTGAAAGAAGAGATCTTTGGCCCAGTGATGTCGGTATTGGTATTCGATGACGAGGAAGAAGTCATTCAGCGTGCAAACAACACCCACTTAGGTTTGGCTGCAGGTGTGTTTAGTAAAGATATTAAACGTGCACATCGTGTCATCCACCAGCTAGAAGCTGGTATTTGTTGGATCAATAGTTATGGCAACTCACCCGCTGAAATGCCCGTTGGAGGCTATAAGCAGTCGGGTATTGGCCGCGAAAATGGCATAGAGACGCTAGATCAATATACCCAGACTAAGTCTGTGTATGTTGGTATGAGCGATATTGAAAGTCCATTTTAATCGAGGAGTATGATGACTGATTTTGATTATATTATTGTAGGTGCAGGTTCTGCAGGCTGTGTGCTTGCAAACCGCCTATCGGAAAATCCAGCGCACAAAGTACTATTACTCGAAACTGGCGGTAGTGATAAGAGTATTTTTATTCAGATGCCAACCGCGCTATCTATTCCAATGAATACCGATAAATATGCTTGGCAGTTCCATACTGAGCCCGAGCCGCACTTAGACAATCGCGTTATGCATTGTCCTCGCGGCAAGGTACTTGGTGGTTCATCGTCAATCAATGGCATGGTGTACGTTCGAGGTCATGCTAAAGACTTTGATGAGTGGCAAGACCATGGTGCACAAGGTTGGGATTATCAGTCTTGTTTACCTTACTTCAAGCGCGCTGAGTCTTGGTATTTAGGTGGCGATGAATACCGTGGTGAGCAAGGTCCACTTGGCACCAATAATGGTAATGAAATGGCAAACCCGCTCTATCGTGCGTTTATTAGCGCTGGTGAGCAAGCGGGTTATGCGTTTACTAAAGACTATAACGGTGAGCAGCAAGAAGGCTTTGGGTCAATGCATATGACCGTAAAAGACGGTAAACGTTGCTCGTCTAGTCGAGCCTATTTAGACCCCATTAAACATCGCAGCAACCTCACCATAGTCACGGGTGCCTTGGTACAAAAAGTACTGTTAGATGGCAAAACAGCTACAGGCGTTGAATACAGTGTGAAAGGAAACCTGAAAAAAGCGAATGCAGCGAAGGAAGTGATCCTAAGTGCAGGTTCAATCGGTTCACCGCACTTATTACAGTTATCTGGCATTGGCGATAAAGAAGCTTTGACTGCCGCAGGCGTTGAAGTGAAACATCATTTACCTGGGGTTGGCAAAAACCTTCAAGATCACTTGGAGTTTTATTTCCAATACAAGTGTAAGCAGCCCATCACCTTAAACGGCAAGCTGGGGTTAATTTCTAAAGGTTTGATCGGTGCAAGATGGTTGCTTGATAAGTCAGGTCTTGGCGCGACCAATCACTTTGAATCTTGCGCCTTTATTCGTTCGAAAGCGGGCGTTGAGTGGCCAGATCTTCAGTACCACTTTTTACCTGCGGCTATTCGCTACGATGGTAAAAGTGCCTTTGATGGTCATGGATTCCAAGTTCATGTTGGCCACAATAAACCAAAGAGCCGTGGTGAAGTAACGATTAAATCAGCAGATCCAACGGTTGCGCCTAAAATACAGTTCAATTACCTAGCTGAGCAAGAAGACATCGAAGGCTTTAGAGCATGTGTCAGATTGACTCGTGAAATCATAGAGCAGAGTGCGTTTGATGATTTTCGGGAGAGTGAGATCCAACCAGGTGAGCAAGTGCAAACCGATGAAGAAATTGATGCCTTTGTGCGTCAAGCGGTAGAAAGTGCTTATCACCCTTCTTGTTCATGCAAAATGGGCGAGGATGAAATGGCGGTTGTAGATTCTCAAACCCGTGTGCACGGTGTAAAGGGGCTACGCGTTGTGGATTCATCTATTTTCCCGACCATTCCAAACGGCAACCTCAATGCGCCGACTATTATGGTCGCGGAAAAAGCAGCGGATATGATTTTAGGCAATTCACCACTTGCCGCTGAGGGAGCAAACGTTGCTATGACACAAAACTGGCAACAGGTTCAACGTAGTTCGGAGATCTAGTTTCGCCACTCGTATGGGAAAGTTCGTGCCCCATATGAGACCTGCAGTGGCATGCAGTGCAAATCGTTTGCACTGCATTAATGCGGGAATAATGTAAATAAAAACAACGGAGAAAAAATGAGTTACTTCTATCAATTTTGGGAGGGTGACAATGACAGTATGGCTTAGTGCAGGCATCATTTTCACTCTATTGGCAATTGCCTTTATTTTATTGAAGTGGGGGAATTTACAGTGCGTTGGCGTTACACCGGTTAAAACGTTCACTTTTATTGCAATCTTATTTACTTCTGGCCTAGATGTTGGCCTGATCATGTTTCCGCTTACGGAGTTTGCGGGTTACGCAGACATAAAAGCAAGCCCAGAGTATGCATTTACTAATCCGCTGGCCATAGAGTTTGGCTTTTGGGGATTTTTAATCTGGGGGTTCTACTTTCTTACGTGCTTTTATTTCTGCGTAATAGAGCCCAAAGTGAAATTCTTTGAAATTCCTTGGGTTAAATTCATTAATAACCTAGTTATTATCGGTACTTGTGCGTTTACCGCATTCTTATTGTTGTCTAATCTACCTTGGTATTTACCAAGCTTAGGTGACGGTGAGTCGGTTATTCCTAGTTTCTATTTGATAGTGTTTGCGGCGATTGCTTTTGCGGTTTATTCAAGCACCAGCCTGAAGTACGTGCGCTTTTTAAGCATTACGACGACTTGGGTCTTTATCGGTTTAATCGCCTTTATGTGGGCGTCAGCGTTTGTCTTTGGTGACAGTGCAATGTCGAGTTATACCAACAACTTGGCGTTGATCGGTGGGTATTTTGCCAATTTAGATCAGTTTGTGCTGCCACTGAATGACTATCACGAGTTTTATCTATTCTGGTGGTTTGCGTGGAGTATCATGATTGGGCAATTCACATCGCGTTTTGTCGGTGGTTTGAAAACCTATCAAGTGCTAGCGGCGATGTTGATTTTCCCGTCTATTCCAATCGCAGCATGGTTTAGTGTGCTTTATCACTACCATGAGGCTGGGATCCCAACTGCGGGTATTAAAAACTTTGCAATGGTCTTTGTTGGCGTGGTGTTTGTAATTAACTCACTCGACTCTTTGATCCGCCTATATACAGACAACCTAAACCTTACAGTTAGCCGTTTAGGAAAAAGAAACTATATTTTATTTAATATCGTGGCGTTATCACTGCTTACGCTGTTATTTAAACTAAACTTTTTACAGATCCAATGGGTTGGTGCGTTAGTCATAGGCTTGTTCTTCTCATGTTTTGGTTACATTGCATATAGCAAATACAAAACCGTGAGCAAGATTGATAGCTCGCCAAAAGACAACCTTATCGACTTTAGAAAAATTGAATCAGTAAACTAGGGATACAACTACATGACAACTTTAAAGAAAACACTTTGTGCACTCCCACTTGTACTCGCGTCTAACTATGCGGTGGCAGACTGGTCTGCAACGCTTACAGGTGCATCTGATTATACCTTTAACGGTGTGAGTCAAACGCAAAATGATCCAGCTCTACAAGGCAGCATCGATAAAGCCTTTGCTAATGGCGTGTATGCTGGGAGCTGGGCGTCTAACGTCGATTTTGGTGATGACACGGATCTAGAGTGGGACTTTTATGTTGGTCGCTTTATCGAGCTGAACCAAAGCTGGAGCCTTGACTATGGTATTGCTTACTACTCTTATCATGGTGGTGACAACTCAAGCGATGGTAACTACCCAGAGATCTATACTAAGTTTGGTTACGCGAGTGAGTTTGGCCAAACTGAGTTTAATTTTTGGTACAGCTGGGACTATTTCGGAACCGAAGCGGGTCACACTATTGCGATGGTAGCACATACTTTTGAAATTGCAGAAGGTCATGCATTACGAGCAAGCTTTGATATCTCCAATTCATTGGATGGCGATAAATATACGTGGGATGGTAACGATAAATCTTACAATCACTATCGCCTTGCTTACCAAACTGCATTTAAAGGGTTTGATATTGAAGTGGCGGCTGAAAACACGAGCTTAGATTGGGATACGGCTGATGAACGTATCGTACTTTCTGTGTCGAGAACATTTGATTTGTAACTCGCATTAAGATGTGATGATTGTAATACCAGCCTAACCTAGGCTGGTATTTTTTTGCCTACAAGGCACAATGATTCAGTATTATTATAAGGATGATGATTATGAATCTTAACCAAGTTACCCTGCCCGTTGATGATATGGATGCAGCTTGTCAATTCTATCGAACGCTAGGTTTTACTCAAATTGTTGATACACCTCACTATGCTCGATTTGAATGCCCTGAAGGTAATGCAACCTTCTCCTTATCGTTAGAAACGCCTCCCATCAATAATGGTGCGGTTATTTACTTCGAGCATGAACAATTAGATGAGTGGGTCACTGAGCTTGAGGCCCGGGGTATCATATTTGAGCAACTGCCGACAGAGCAGCGCTATCTGTGGCGAGAAGCCATACTGTTTGACCCCGCAGGGAACAAGATCAAATTGTACTGGGCTGGTGAAAATCGACTGGATCCTCCTTGGCGTGTAGAACTTAAAGGATTTTAGTAAGTTCACTCTTGTTTATTTAATGTTAAATTTTGTTTTACAAACATTGTTAAATTGTGTAACTTTAATGGTGACTGTACAACTGGGTAAGAAGTCCGAGTGGAGTCGCTTAAGTTAGGGGATTTTTCACCAATCGCCTGATGGATTGTTTTGAAAGATTGAGAACGACGTATTGAACATTTCTACAGATCAAGTTGTACCATTCTCCCAATTTGCCGTTGCCAGATAAACGGATGTGCTGTTGCGGCAAATTATTTCTCTATCCTTGACTAATTGCTAGTTTCAAGCCTATGAACTTTCTAAAAGATATTCCAGCTGATGTAACCGAAGAAATTTTTGAAACGGTGCTGTCTCATCCAAATATTCGTATTGAACGGATAGTATCAAACGGTCATACCTCTCCAAGCGCTGGATATTACGACCAAGACGAAAACGAATGGGTACTGGTATTAAAGGGTTGTGGTGAGTTGACTTTTGATGACGGTAAAATAGTAACCTTAAAGGCGGGTGATAGTCTTAATATTCCCGCACATCAAAAGCATAAAGTAAGTTATACAGACACTTCTGAGCCAACTATATGGCTCGCTATTTTTTATTAACTACCAAAGTTCAACTGAGCGAAGCTTAGATAAAACTGAAGTCGCCAACAAACACTTGGTTGTCGTTGGAAACTTGGGTAAACCACTCTTTTAGGCTTTCAATTGCAGCGGTTGTTTTTGCCGCAACGGTATCGCGATGCGGCGTCACGGCGTAAACGCTATATTTTTGTAATGACCAGTCTGAACATAGCCGTTTTAGCCTCCCTGATGAAAGGTGATGCCTAATTTCGGGTTCCGGTAATACCCCATAGCCAATGCCATCTAGAGTGAGCTGAATGCAAGCCTGCATATTATTCACCATAAAGCGCGCTGTCGGCAGCGCTACTTGCTGATGGGTTTGTTGGTTGCTCAAATGGTAGGGGTGTAGTTTGCTACTCGAATGACCAATCAAGGCGTGAGGTGCTAAGCTGTCTGGGTGCGATATATTGAGTTGTGCCAGTGGATGATGGCAACTGACACAGGGGATCAGTTGCCAGTCAGCAAGGTGACGGGCAATAAGGTTTGAGTCCTGTAAAGGACCGATACAGATAGCCAAGTCGACGCCCTCAGTAATGATGTCAATGGGCTCGTCGGTTAGGATTAAATCGACTTTTATTTGTGGAAACTGCTCACTCAAGTAGCGCAGTGGCTTACTGAGTAGCCCTCCTCCAAACCCGATGGGGGCAGAGATCTTCAATATGCCAGATGGCGTATGTTGTAATAACTCAAGTTCATGCTCCGCTTGCTCTGCGGTTTGCAGTATTTGTATCGCGGATTTGTAATAGATAGAGCCCGCTTCGGTGAGCGTGAGGTTACGAGTATTTCGATTAAATAAACTTAGGCCTATGTCTTGCTCTAATTTGCTGATCTGCTGGCTGACGGCCGAGGTGGTCATATGCAATAAGTCAGCGGCTTTACTCATACTGCCAGCTTCTACCGTTTTTGCGAACACTTTAAGTCCGCGAGTCAATTTCTGATTCATTGTTAAGACCTGCTTAAAATACCTTTAAGAAAAACCGCATTGCTCCAAAATACGCAATCATCATACCATTACAAATGAAAATAATTGTTATTTATCTTGTATTCTATCATGGAGGTTTCTCGATGTTGATGGTCTGTCGTAGTTTGGCGCCACTCTCTTTAGCTGTTGCAGCTGCCCTGCCTTTTTCCTCACTAGCACAAAGTGATGCAAAATCAGAAATAAAAGAAGAGGTGGAAGTGATCGTCGTATCCGCTTCTGGATTTGAGCAACTGCTAAAAAATGCGCCGGCATCTGTTAGCGTTATCAATCAAGAGGAGCTACAGCAGCGCTTTTATCGAGACCTTACCGATGCCATGACAGATGTCCCGGGAGTTGTAGTAACTGGAGGCGGAGACAGGGAAGATATTAGCCTTCGCGGCATGGGCAGTCAGTACACGCTTATCTTAGTCGACGGGCAAAGACAAAGTTCGCGTGAGACTCGGCCAAATAGTGACGGCCCTGGTGTTGAAGGTGCATGGACGCCTCCTGTTGCTGCCATCGAACGTATTGAAGTTGTGCGCGGGCCTATGTCTTCGCTGTATGGCTCTGATGCAATTGGCGGCGTAATTAACATCATCACTAAAAAAACGCCTGACGAGTGGCATGGAGAAGTCAGAGTTGATGCAACCAGCCAAGAAAACAGTCGCTCAGGTGATATTTATCAGGCTAATTTCTTTGCCGCCGGCTCGCTAATCAAAGATACCTTAGGGGTACAAATTTACGGCCAAACTACGCACAGAGATGAAGACGAAATCGTGTCTGGCTTTAGAGGTCGCGATGCAGATACGCTGAAGGTAAAACTGGCCTATACACCATCAGATGAACACGAATGGTTATTGGATTATGGCATTGCCTCACAAACGCTTGATGCAACGCTAGGTAAAACGATAGCACCGCTTGCGCCAGGTGAGCCGTGTGGCCGTCGTGGCTGTCCTGAGTCCACCACAACCGAATACGATAGTGAGTCAATCTCTTTGACGCATAACGGTTACTGGTCATTTGGTAGCTCTCGTAGTTACGTAAAACATGAAGAGTTTGACAATAAATCCCGTGAGATGACGGTCAAAAACGTAGACTTCCAGTCTCTTTGGACGTTACCGCTTGGCGAGTCTCATACTAGCTCAATCGGTGTCGCTTATCTCAATGAAGACTTGACCGACAAAACCAGTAACCGCATTAGTGATTTGCAGCAAGTCGACAACGATCAGTGGTCGGTATTTGCTGAGGATGAGTGGCGCATCGTTGAGCCATTTGCCCTGACTATGGGGCTACGCTACGACAAAGACGGTAACTTTGGCGGCCACGTTAGCCCGCGCTTATACGGTGTTTATACTGCATCAGACGCGGTGACGGTTAAAGGTGGGATCTCAACCGGCTTTAGAGCGCCGAACTTGCGTCAAAGTACTGCGGCATGGGGCCAAGTGAGTCGTGGTGGCAATATTTATGGTAATCCAGATTTAAGCCCTGAAACCTCAATTAATTACGAGGTAGGCGTATACGTTGAGCTTGCTAAAGGGATCAGCACCTCAGCAACGGTATTCTATAACGAGTTTGACGATAAAATTTCACGGGTTTCATGCCCACTAACTCAATGCACGGACGGCCCTAACGAGTTTGGCTCGTTACCGACAACCTATGTCAACGTTGATGAAGCTGTAACCCAAGGTGGTGAAATTAGCTTCTCGGGTCAATTGACTGAAAAACTAAAGCTTAGCGCAAACTATACCTACACAGATTCGGAGCAAAAAACCGGAGTGTATGCTGGTAGCCCATTAAACCAGTTACCTAAACATCTATTCCAAACTTCGCTTAATTATCAGTATTCGGATGAGCTGAGCACGTGGTTACGCTTCCATTATCGTGGTGAAGAAAGCCAGCCTGTAACAGGGCCTTCTCAAAGTAGCTTAGTCGCACCTTCGTATAACCTAACTGATTTAGGTGCAAATTATCAGCTGAACGAAGCGATCAAGCTTGGATTTGGGATTTACAACCTCTTCGATGAAGAAATTACTGAAGCAGATTACGGCTACTTTGAAGATGGTCGTCGCTATTGGGCTTCATTGGCGTGGAGCTTTTAATGACGCGAGCTCGCTCAGCGGCTAAGTCTTCGAGTCGGCGACTTAAAAAGCTGTTTGATTGGCGTACTTGGCATTGGATGAGCTCTGCCGTGTGTTTGGTGGGAATGCTGCTGTTTGCCGTGACTGGGATCACCTTAAATCACGCAAGCCAGATAGAAGCTGCGCCTACTACATATGCTAAAGAAGCGGTTCTGCCAAGCGCTCTGTTGACCCAGCTTAACGCGGCGGCAGGGCAAACAGCGCTGCCACACAGCTTTCAATCTTGGTATCAGTCACACACAGGCGCGGCGTTACCTGCACTACAGCAAGTGCAGTGGAGCGAGTACGAATTGTATGTTGCGCTGCCAAGAGCTGGTGGCGATGGCTGGTTTAGCATCGCCCTTGATAGCGGTGAGTTTTATCAAGAGATCACGGATCGTGGTTGGGTATCATACCTTAACGATCTTCACAAAGGACGTAATACAGGATTTGCATGGCGTATGTTTATTGATTTGTTTTCAGTAGCTTGTGTAGTGTTTTCACTCACAGGGTTATGGCTTTTATACAAGCACTCTCGAGGAAGAAAGTCGACTTGGCCGCTCGTCGCAGCAGGCTTTGTATTGCCTGTTTTAGTGCTGATGGTACCCGCGCACGCTAAAGCTGATGAAGTTGAAATCACGATCCCGCGCTTAAACGTTGCGGAATATCATCCACCTTATGTAGCAGTATGGCTGGCGGACGGCAAACAACAGCGAGTTGCCGATATTGCCGTTTGGTATGACGTTAATATGGCGGATAAAGAAGGTGAAAAGTGGCTAAAAGACTTACGCCTTTGGTGGCGCAGAAGCGGTCGTAGCCTATCCATGCCTGTAGATGGCGTGACTGGTGCTACAAGGCGTCCAGGTACGGCAAAGATTGATTTAACCCCTTGGCGCGATGAGTTTAAAGCTTTACCTGCGGGTGAATACACGCTGTTTGTAGAGGCTGCTCGTGAGCTTGGAGGTCGTGAAGTATTGAAACTGCCTGTGACTTTACCTATCACTGCGCCTGTCACTGTGATTGCAGAAGGTAAATCTGAACTCGCTACAACAATTTTAACAATGGAGCCTTAATCGTGAAAATTTCAACGTTAGTTTCTGGTGTCTTAGTTGCCTTAGCCGCATATAGCCCGTTAAGTGAAGCGCACCGAGTATGGATAAAGCCAAGTACCACAGTGGTGTCTGGTGACAGCGAATGGATCACGTTTGATGCTGCCATCGCCAATGGGATCTTTAACCCAGATCATTATGCTTATCCACTAGAGCGCCTATTCGCACTGTCTCCTTCTGGTAGCAAAGTCGAGCTTAAGAACGCCGCAAAACTTAAGTATCGTAGTGTGTTTGACATTGAGCTCAATCAGCAAGGCACTTACAAAGTGTTTAATCAAAGTCGTTCGCTGGTGGCGCGCTGGACTGATGAAAACGGTGAAAAGCATTACTGGCCAGGACGCGGCAAAGTTGGCTCAGTAGAGGCCTTTAACAAAGAAGTACCAAAAACGGCAAAAGATTTAAGTGTGACCGACGTTGCAAGACGATTAGAAGTCTTTGTAACTTTGGGTGCGCCAAATAACACCGCGCTTAAGCCAACGGGCAAAGGGCTAGAACTAAACCCGGTTACTCATCCTAATGATTTGTACACCGGTGAACCAATTACCTTGCAGTATACGATAGATGGTGAACCTGCAAAGGGTGCAGAAGTGATAGTGGTACGTCAAGATGAAAAGTACCGTGATAACAGTCAACCAAGCAAATATACAACGAATGCCAAAGGTGAAGTGACGCTAACACTATCTGAGCCAGGCATGTATTGGTTTGAAGTGGAATATGAAGACGACAAAGCACAAGCACCCGCCACAAAACGTGCCGGCAGCTATGTCACTACCCTCGAGGTATTAGCGCTTTAACCCATCGTCCCCATGTGGTTTGAGATGTGCAGTCGTCTCAGCCCATTTAATTTAGTGGTCATAACAGAGACGCCACTAAGTGCCCAAAGGGGGAGGCGTTCCTTCCTCCCCCTTTTCTTCCTTCTATGATTATTGATCACGCAGCGGTAGAGTTTTTATGTTGGTAAGCTGAGTGCAAAAATACTCATTGTGAGAGACCAGTATAAATCCACAAGGAAGCTGATTAAGCATAGCAGCAAGCTCTTCTTGTGCTTCAAGGTCGAGGTGATTATCCGGCTCGTCAAGCAGTAAAAAGCCTTGTAGTTGCACTGCCAGCACGATGGCCGCTTTCATTCTCTCGCCACCACTGAGACTCGTGATAGGTCCTGAAATCTTATCTAGATTCAGACCAACGCTTGCAAAGCTGGTGATTATATTATGATGTGGCGTGTCAAGTGAGCGCTCGGCAATATCTAAAACGCAAGGGCCCTGCTCAAGCCAAGCGCAATGCTGATCTAAGTTAACACATGTTGCTGGGCGCTGAATTTCTCCGCGCTTTAACTCTAGCTTACCCGCAAGGGTTTTAAGCAAGGTCGATTTTCCGATGCCATTTTCTCCAATTACCCTGAGCTTTTGTGTTGTATCCGCAAAAAGGTTCAGTGTCTTTTCCGGTCCAAAGCACAGTTCGGCTTCACATAAGCGGATCTTTTCTTTCGCTCGAAAAGCTGAATTAAAATGAAACTGCTGTTTGTCTTCTCGATAGTAAACTGCATTTTTCTTAACCCTATCTTGAGCTTGCTGAATTTTATGGGTTTGTCCGGCATGACGCTTACTCCCCCTGTCTGACTTAAAGTCAGTAACCAGTTTACTTTGGCTACCAGCGCGCACTTGTGCTTTTCCTTTATTAGCCTGCCGTTGATGTTGCAGATCCGCTGCAATCATGGCTTGTTTAAGTGCTTTTTGTGCCGCGCGATTTGCCAAGTGTTGTTGTTTTTGTCGATCTTGAGTTTGAAGTAGTGTCTCTCTAAAGGCGTCAAATCCAAGCGAGTGATGAGTTAGCTCCCCCTGCTTTATGTGCAGTATATGGTCGGCTGCATCCAATAAAATAGGATCGTGTGTGATGACAACCACACCATGTTTGTGGTTCTTTAGTCGCTCAGTTAGCCAGTGCTTATTGATGCTGTCCATGTGGTTACTCGGCTCATCCAGTAATAGTATTGCAGGCTGAGATTGTAGTATCTCAATATAAACTCGCATTCGCTCTCCTGGACTAAGCCTTGTAAAGGGGGTTTCCAAAGTGAGTTCTAGCGGTGCAAGTGTTGCTTGCCAAGTTGATTCTAACTGCCAATCATCTGAGATTAAGTCAAAATCGTGCTCAGAGGCTACCCCCTGATGGGCTCGATGCAGTGCTACTAGCTTCTCTTCAAGCCCGAGTAGTTCAGAAACGGTGGTAAAGCGGTTAGTCGCATCTTGTGGGAGATAAAAGCATTTCCCATGACTTTGGCGCTCGCCCGAGGTTAGAGGCTGTTCACCGGATAAGACTTTGAGTAAGTGTGATTTTCCCGCCCCATTTGGGCCCGTTATCGCAATAAATTGTCGCTCTATTGTTAAGTCGACATCGCAAAATAAACATTGACCATTTGCAAGCGTCAAGCTTGCTTGCTTTACCTGTATCCAAGGCATCATTCTGCTCCTAGTTGCTGCAGGGCAAAAGGCTAAGAGACTCGTAAAAAGCAATTAACAGCAGAACAGAAAATGAGTCTATAGATTGGTCTGAGAAGCCTCAAAGATAACCATAAGCCTTGCACTGGAAATTAATAATAAGTTCGTCAGTTACAAAGGGCTTAGTTATTCATTGTGATGGCAACTCCTAATGAGGAAATAAAACGAATAGAGGCAAATAATTAGCGATAAATTGTGCCTACATTTATTTTGCAGGCACTAGATTAAATGTCAAGGCGCGGAATTGATTAAATTACAATTGAATGGGCATAAATGGTTTGATTAAGGCGCCGACCACAAGGGCCAGCAACACACTGACAAGCGTGCCCAACATCACGTATTCGGTGAGCTTTCTGTCTTGGCTTTGGGTTAGATCGCCAAAGCGAAATACCGATTTAGCGGCGAGAATAAAGCCGATAGCAGCCCAACTATCCAGTAATACGCAGCTCAGTAGTAATACACGTTCAAGCTGACCAATTAAACTTCCTGCTTGCGGCAGGCTATCAAGAGCTGAATTATTGAGTTGCCAACGCTCAAGCAGCATGCTGGTGAATATCGATGCGGGATGCAATACCATTAAATAGCCCACAACCAATATCAGCAGCTGGACATTGGCAAAAGGCTTTGCAAAGGCACTGAGCGCAATCTCAGGCTCTGCAATTTGCCAAGTGACGGCCACTAATATGGCGATATGTGCACATTGGTCTAGCACAAAAGGAATAACGCCTTTGCTAGAATAGGATTTAGCTAAGTCGATACAATAGTGGCTAATACCTACCGCTAGCGCAAAGAGCAACGCATTCCACTGTGCTCCCCAAAACAAAGTCGACTGCCAAAGTAGGATGATTGCAAGTGCAGCCCCGCCATGCGCGACACTATGCCACAACAACTTGATGGACTTATAGTGATGGGTATTTCTGTCATGCACCCAGCTCATAGGTTGGAGGTAAAAGTCAGTGATTGTGTGGCCTATTACTAACCACAATAACAATACTTGCCATTCGTTCATTAAGTCCACCTCGTGATATTTAAGTGTTGAGCATTCGACTATTGGTGTGAGCGTGCAATTGCTAAAAATTGATCTAATAAAGCATAATGTGCGCTATTGAGTAACTTAGTCACATTCACCCGACTGGTGTTGAGTTGTTTTGCAATATCGGCATGGCTCAACTTAGGGTGTGAAATATGAATAAAAGCGGCCTCTGCTTGTTTTTGGGTTAAGTTCGAAAGTAATAAATCCACGAATGCAAGGTTTAATGCAAAGTGGGCATTGCTGTCATTGTTATACTTGAGTCTTACTTGTCCTATTGCGTCCAACCCTCGGCCTGCTAGTACCAGCGCAGCACCTGTTGCGGTTGATAAATCTGCTGCTGTGATATTGACTTCACCGATCGCGAGGCTGAGTCTGGCATCGCTATGTCGGCTAATTAAAAACAATCGTAGCCGTAATGCCACATTGAACAGTTTCGTAGCATCTGGCAACACAAGCTGAAAGCCGTCGCCGCGGTAAAAACTATAATAGCCCTGCTCCGCAGTCGCGATTTCAGCTAAGTAATCCTTTAACTCGCTTTGCAGCGATGTAAGTTGTAATTGTGACAGTGATTGTGAGCCGACAATGTCTGCTGTGATCACTGCACCTTGAGGTATTGATGTCATAAAGGTAACTTAATTTGGTTACATTTAGATAAGTAACTAATATTGGTTACATTTATTTTGGTCTGAAGCTGGATAAAAAGCAAGCAGTCGGTAAGGTTTGTTCGCTTTGGTAGTATTTTACCAAAGCGAACGCAGGTATGGAGGCAGACAAAGCTTCCGTATATGTGAGAAATAGGCATTTATCACATACGCTAAGGATTACATTGTTAAAATATTTAAGATTTTGTTTTTATTGATTTTTGTTTCTAATTTCATCAATGATTTTAGCGTCCACCCAATAGATGTCGACGTTGTTATTTGCTTTATCAATAGCACGGTTGAACAGTAGGTATTTGCCATCTGAGGTGACCGTTGCATAAGCATCCCACTTATCTGAATTAACGTTTTCCCCCATATTTATTGCAGGCCCCCATATTCCATCAGGTTGCTTAAAGCTGATATACAGATCGGAGTCACCAAAACCACCCTCACGCTCACTATCCCAAATTAAATAGCTTTCGTCTGGCGCTATGAAAGGGTGTGCTGATTTTTTCCCTGAGTTAATTTCACTGCTTAAGAGTACTGGTTCTTGGCGCATACCATCTTTTACTGTTGAAATTCTAACCGTATTCATTTGCTTAAAATTATCAAATACATAGGTTCCAGTTGCTGAAGCGGACAATCGCATTATCCCCCATTCAGGGCGGTCAAACATGACTCCCAAGCTGGTAAGTTCAGACCAATCATCACCTGCTTTGTCTTTGTATTTTTTTGCCATGTGCATGCGTTTACCATCTGGTGAAAAGCTTACCTCTCCGGTACGAGGAAACTCAGTGTATTTCACCCATTTATTATTGATTAGTCGAAAACCAATGACAGTTGGACGAAATCCAGTTTTATTTTCAGTGGTGTATACACCACGATCTAAGGTGAAATAGAACTCTTTCATGTTTGGAGCAAATACGCCTTCTAGCTCCCATCCCGACTTAGAGATAATTCCAGGTGCGAAAGGTTCTGCTTTTAATCCAGGAGGTTTTTGTCCCATTAAAGGACCTTCCAGTATAGGGAATTCGTCTTGTGCCGAAGCTCGATGACCGAGAGAAGCAACAATCGCTAGTAAAAGAAACATCGGTGCTAACTTCATTGTTGACTACTCCCATAAATAGACTTTAACCAATTGATACTACGGATTACGGTTTCAGGGAAAGCGGTTTGATGTGTGCCATCGGGCATTGTCTTGTGCAGTGATAAGCTGTCACTTTGCTTGCTTTTTAGATAGTCGATAAATGCGTCGATTTGCGGTGCTAACTTATGTTCGTCTGTACCAACAGAGATAAACACTTTCCCTTTGAGTGGTTGTTTGGAGCTAGAGAGTGTTTTTAGCGCATCCAGTTGTCTAACAGATGGACTGCCTAACATATAGTTGTCAAAGGTATTTGGCTGGGTGAGCAGTATATAGGCGCCAAATAGTCCACCGAGTGAATAGCCAAAATAACTGCGACTATTGGACTTTACCGAGTAATTGCTTTCAACATACTTAATAACTTGATTGCGAATAAAGGCCGCGTGGGCATTGGCTTGGCCAAATTGGTACTTTTGCTGATGTTCACTGTTTTTTGACTTTGTAAAAGAATAGTCAGCGTAACGGCTAACAAAAGGGCCTTCTTCTTGAAGCTGTGTGGTGTTGATATTTTTCCGCCACGAGATACCGACGAGGATCACTTCATCGAACAAAAAGAAGGTTGCCGAAGACAATGCTTCGATATGCCATACCGAATCGGTAAAGTAGAGCACAGGGTAGCTTTTATCTTTTGAGTATTCCTCAGGTAGCTTGATATAAAGCTCATATTGATGGCCGGTAGTGATATCTTTTAGTGGCACAACTTGCGTTCCGGGCATTGCATATTGCGGTACTTCACTGGCATGTAGCAAGCTACAGAATAGGAGTAATATCAGCATAAACAGCAAACGTTTCATCACACATTTCCTTCTTTCATGTTATTTTTAGACTAGTGAATAAGTATCTCGTACTGGCAACTTAGCAGCTGAGAACAAAAATGCATGACGTTTACATGATGTTGTGCTGAATTGTGACTTTTAAATAAAAAACTATTTTTATCAAGTGGTTATGTTGTTGAGTTTCGATTGCTTCAAGTTTATTCTTATACTGATAATTATAATAATTGGCGTGGTTAGCGCGTGCGCTAGGCACATTGGGGATTTATGGTAGAACAATATTGGGTTGGTAATTTTTTTGTAGATTTATCACGTAACCAGATTTCACACCAAGGTGAATGTCAAACACTTGCACCAAAGGCGCTGGCGGTACTCACTTGCTTGGCTCAGAATCAAGGCAAAGTGATAAGCCTTGATACCTTGCTCGATACAGTATGGCCAGATACGGTGGTCTCTCCTAATACTTTGCAGCGTAGTATTGCGCAATTGAGAAAGGCGCTTGGGGATGATGGTAAGGTGCAAGGTTATATCCAAACGCATGCTAAAAAAGGATATAGCTTAGAGTGTGAAGTACGTTGGGAAGGGCAAACGAGCGAGCTGACGAATACTGAGCCGCAACTTGAGGTGATGCCAGTCCCTGAACCTGAAATACAACAAGATAATTACCTCAATCAAAGCCAGAATAAAAACAAACTCAGTCTTTATGTGTTTGTCTTACTTGCCTTCACTATTTTGCTTGGGGCTATCAGTTATCAATATTTTTCCATCAAAAAACCTTCACCACTGTTCTTTGATACTTTGCGCTCATTGACCGCAACTGACGATAAAGAATTTGATGCAAGCTATTCCCCAGATGGTCAATACATCGTTTTTCACCGCTATTTAGATAAGTTTTGCGATAATAAGATATGGGCAAAAAAGGCGGATACCCAGCAAGAGATCCTGCTCACCGAGCGCTTTGGAGCATACGGCAGGCATAGTTTCTCAAAAGATGGTGAGCAGTTACTGTTTTTGGCCACCGACGCTTGTAGCGAGCCCGTTACACAAAAACGCTGCTACGACCTTGTAACACTCGATTTTACTAAAGCATTGAAAAGCCCTCAGCAGCCAAAAGTTATTCTCCAGTGTAAAAATTCGGTGGTTGATAAGCCTATCTGGCTGAACGATGGCAATGTGGTATTGAAGCAAAAACAAGGCGAGCGCTGGAAGCTGATCAATTATTCCATTGATGACGACAGCAGTGCCGATCTTTATACCGTAGAAGAGGGGACGTTGATTGATTACGCTTATTCCCCTCAAGATGATTTAATCGCGGTCAGTAGTATTCATGCCGATGGCTTACATTATATTGATATGTTAAAACCCGACGGTGAGTTGATCTCTAGCCATCAGATCCAGCGACCGCCGGAAATTACTAAATTTCACGATATCTACCCAAGTTTTGACCCACTCAACCAGCAATTGATTTTTAGTACCGGACGTCAGCTATTTAGCCTGACTTATGAAGGGCTTGTGAGTAAAATTCAATTGCCGTTTTCAGATCGAATGAGGCAGCCTGAATTTCGTCCTGATGGCAAAAGTGTACTGATGATCAAAGGGCCTTACGACAGCGATATCGTCAAATTACCGCTGGCACAGTTAGCACAAGGCGCTCAAACATACACCAGCTTTGCGCGAACCAACCTTGGTGAAGATTATGCTGTTTTTCAGCCAGATGGAGATTTAGTGGCATTTTGGTCAGAGCGCTCTGGTACTGAACAGGTGTGGTTAAGCGATGGCAATAACACGCGACAACTGACTAACTTCCCCTTAGATACTTTTGTTCGCGGGATCCACTGGGCTGAGGATGGCCAAAGCATATTAGTCAGTGCCAGTGGTGTACTGACGCGAATTGCTTTAGATGGCAGCTTGACATCTTACCCGCACGCCTACCCTGTTTTACGCTTATATCAATGGAAAAGTGCAAAACAACGTGCGCTAACACAGATTCGGGTAAAGGGAGAAATGAAGTTAGCTGCTTATGATTTTGCTCAACAATCGTTTGAAATACTGACGCAGCAACCTGTGCTGTGGGCACTTGAAAGTGAACACGGTAAAGTTGTGTATAAGGATAGACTTGATCAGTTTTGGCAAATCGGCGCTGTTGAACCTCAGCGGATCAGTGAACTAAACAATCAAGGCGGCAGAGGAAAATCTTTTGTAATGCGCGGCAATGGGATATATGGCGTCAATGAAGATAATCAACTTTGGTCCTATGATCTGGACAAAACGTCGTTTACTATACTCGGCGAAGTGCCTACCAGTGTTGACTATCTCACCGACATTAACGACAACGATGTACTGTTGATAAATCGAATATCGGCCAAGAAAGAAGTGGTAGAGCTTACGGTTGCTAATCAATAACTGGAGTATAAAAATGAGCAAATTAGCTCAATATCAGCGTTTTAGGCAAGAACTGGGGCAATTGCTCGTACAATACAAAGGCTATGGGTTTGTACTCGGTTTTTTGCTAAACCTGAGTATTTGGCATATTGCATCTCAGTTTGTTGCTGATCCCTTTGTCTCTAACTTTTGGAATCAAGTGTTTGTTTCCTTACTCTTTTCTGCGGTTTTTTGCCTGCGATCAGAACGTACGGTAAGCTGATGTGGCGCTAACTCCTCATTCTGAGTTAGTTCATAAAGTTTGGGTCCACTTAAAAACTAATTACCTGTTGTCATAGCATTTAAGCGGATCATTCAATTAAGTGAGCTGTTATAAGACTAAAGCTCTGATTTTAGAATATCAATGGCACGCTCTACTTGATTATCAGTACCATTGATAATGCTTTCTCTGGTTCTTGGCACTAAATAATCTGGCGCAATACCTGCGTTGATTAAAGGGTCACCATTATGTCGGTTCGCGAGCATACCTGTGTATTGGAACTCAGCACCTAGATTGCCCTCTTCTAAACCGCCAAAAAACGGAACCCAAAAAACGTTACCATTAATCCCTGATGTGTGCTCCCCTAAGATTGCTAGGCCGCCACTACGTGCAAACACCAAAGCGTGTTCATTCTGACTTATACTTCCTCTAGAAGAAAGTACTATGGATGGAATTGAAAGTGGGTTGGCATCTCGATGAATTATTTGCTGAACGGGGTAGAGCTTTTTATCTGTTTGATTTGGTGCACCTTGCCATAATAGAGCCCAAGTATCATTGGTCGCATCTTGTTTGATAAACCAACTTAATACGTTTCGCCATCCGTCCCAGCTTTGTGGGTAATGGCGAAAGTCGATTACAACGCCATGAGCATTTTTTAACGCTTCTTTTATCGCGTTCAAGTCATCTGGCATAACGTTATAAATATTGATTTTATATATATTGTCGCCTAAATCTTCAATTTTTGATGTTGAATGGGGGATGTAAGGTAATCCGATAAAAGGTTTTACTTCACTCTGCTCTAGCGGTGTAATATTTACCTGAAAAATCTCCCCCGCCGGTTTTTTAATGGTAAAGTTAACAGGGGTCTTATCTTTAAAATAAACTTCTTGTCTTGCAGTGTGGCTCAACCTATGTAGCGTATTTTTAAGCGAGTAAAGCGCTTTCTTTGATAGATGTTCTATTATATCTTCACCATTAATAGTAAGTACTTCATCCCCAATTTCGATACCAGTTTGCTCATCTTGTTGAACTCTCGTTACAATGGCTTTTCCCTCTACAATCTCGTAAAAAAAAGTACCATAGTACGCATAGCTAACTGTAAACATATCCGGAGTCTTAACAACAATGTGGTTGTCATTCAATTTAGTGAGCTCGGTTTTAATTAGCTGCAGCCTTCGATCTGGCTCTTCAGTTTTGCAAGCGGTTAGTAACGGTGTAAGACTTGCTGACCAGTCAATATCAATCTGCCCAAAGTAAGGCCAGAAATGTTGAATATTGGCCCACATTCCCGACACGGTAGCCATACAAGCTTCGGTACGCGCGAAGTTAGATTCAACCTGCCAACGGCCTAATTCGGTGAATGTACCACCAGAGAGTTCAGTTTTAACGGGCAGGTAGAGTGGTAAGTAGAGGGGACTTTGATAAAAGTTAAGAGTTACAAATTGCTCGCTGGGGGCGTATTTCTCCTCTTGAATTTCAGCTAACGTAGCTGATACTAGCAACCGAGTATAAGCGCTGAAATGCGCGGACGCATTTTGTATCCAAGTATATGTTTGCGTATCAGGGAGCAATTTTGGGATGTGGTTTTGTTGTGTAACCATGTAAGGCGCAATTTGCCTTATGAGTTCAATCCCCTTTTCTCTACGCTCTGTACTTGGTGTTTGGTTTAATTCGACAATGCTTTCCGCGATGAAAAGTGACCAATCCGAACCTCTTACCTCGGCCGATGGATAAAAATACTGAACAGCATGCGCTAATTTAACAAACTCAGAGACATCATCGATAAAGCTTTGGTCGAAGCTCATATCAGGAAGGGGTTTAGGTGATGATGGTAAAGGCGTATTTGTTGGAGGCTTGTTGGAGGTTATATCTGTTGGAGTTGTATCATTTGTGTCACTGCCGCATGCCGTCATTACAAAACATAAAATTATGCTAGTAAGTTGCTTTATCATTTTTATATCCTTATGCAATATTTTAGGTACAAATTGGCGGTTATTTGAACAGCTGTAAACTTTAAGGAGCAAATGGGTAAGTTTGAATTGGCAAACGTGTAGCTAGATTGCCTAATTTTACTTTTATTGTTTCAATGCTTTTGCAGTGTTTAAATTCATTAAAGCCAGTTGAAATTCGGTAGCAGGAGCATGTTTATTGTTTCATGCGAGTAATCAATTAGGGGTAGAATCACTTTGACTAATTAAAGTGAGACGTATACCTTAAAGCTGTTGCTGAGATGGAGACGGGATTTAATGAAAGCAATTGAGGGTAAGGAAAATGCGGTCGATTTCATTGAAAACTATAAGTTTGACGATGCTGTACTGGAGTGGTTTGACTGGTATATAGAAACGCACTTGGAATATAAATTATCTGATGATGAGATCCAGGTGGTCGTTGAGGGTCTAAAAGACTATCTAATATTTGTGGTTATTTCACCACAAGCAGTTGCTGCAGCAAGCAAGTTAGTTGATGAGTTATTCCATGCATTTATTTTGCATACAGAACTATACCAAGCATTTTGCAAAGATGTTGGGCAGTTTATACACCATTATCCAATTAGAAAAAAAGTGGTTCTTGGGAATGAAACTCCACTAGAAAAGATTGAATATAATGATCATTACCAATCCATAATAAGAACATACTGTCTAGCTTGTCAGGCATCAGATCTCGATCCGCTAACCACTAATCAAGTTCCCTACCTATTTAAAGTCGATTCAATATTGCCTGAAAAACACGCCGCCTTATTCGACATCAAGTTTTTTCAATCTGTACTGCCTAAGTTAGGTGTACATAACTTTATAATTCAAGAGTAAAGGAGATAGTCATGTCATATTTAAAAAATCGTGCTAAGCGTAATGAAGCTGCCCATTCACAAGTTGATATTGAGCTGACGAAACCCAAAAAGTTTGTAGATGTATGCCTAGCAGGTGTTTGGCCTCGCAAGTAAGTAGCGCAGAAGCAAAGCCGGTTTATGCTGGCTTTTTGGAAAGAGTATGCTGGATAAAATTGAAGCTTTAGAGCGAGCGTTACATTCGCCAGAGCTACGAAAAAATATTAATCTGATCTCGGACTACATCCATGATGAGTTTTCAGAAAGTGGACTATTTTGTGATGGTATGACGAAAGATGACATTATTGAAGGCTTGAAGAGTGAAGATCTCAGCGAGCATAAAATAATTAGCGAGGGTTATAAGTTAGTTGAGCAGAGTCCCAATAAGGTTGTGATTGAGTACGTCTCCGCACTGGAAAATACCTTGGGTGAGAGGTCGTATGACGCACTAAGGCAGTCTATTTGGTATTTATGTAGCGATGAAAAATGGCGCTTGATAGGTCACTCTGCAAATTTGTTATAGCGCCAAGCCAGCAATCTATTGATAAAAGAGTGGACAAAAAAGTGCGAGGTAGAAGCACGCATCCTGCGTGCCTATTCATAGTTAACTGCATGCGGCTATAAACAATATTGTGAAATGATCTTATACACTTGGTTGATATTGTCGCCTGCTTTAAATTCTTTACTAATCGGCGTTGGATCTGAGCCAATCCAGATTTTTAATTCCGCATCAAGGTCGAAGTGACCCGCAGATTCTTTGCTGTATTTTGTGATTTTGCTATACGGGATACTGAGCATTTCTACTTTGCTGCCCGTCATGCCTTGCTTGTCGATTAAAATTAGACGCTTGTTGGTAAAAATAAACAAGTCACGGATCACCTTGTAAGCTTGTGCAACTTCTTCCCCTTGAATTAGCGTATCTGCTAATAACTTATCTACTTCGCTACTGTCTACTTCACTTGCATTTCCGAGTAGACCACTTAATAGTCCCATTGTTGTTCTCCGTTTTATTTCAATTCGTCTTAGACTGATCGCAAGATAGTGCTTATGTCGAAATGAATTAATGATGAAAGTGCAAAACCAGCATAGAAAAGCGCGCTGACTTTGCCAAATTAATAACCTGATTTTGGATAATTAATGCCTTTCTAGCAGCCAGTTTTAGTGCAAACTGTGTTGAATTCACTTCCAATAACCCGAGTTTGGAGTAAGAAGTTAGCTTATATCTCTTATCAAACAAATTTTTCCATCACGAAATGCAAACTCTGAGCGGCCTTGCAAGGAGATGCTTTGCCCTGCTTTCATGCCATTGGCTAAGTCTTTGGCTAATTTAGCTTTGTAGGTCACATGAACAATAAACAGATCATTGTCTTGCGTGGCGGCGGTTAAAGATTGATTGCGTTCGGAAAATAACTTAGCTGACTGATTTGCTAATTCTGCAAACTCCATTTTACTGGTTGTACGCGTTGTAATTTCGCCATTGGCGAGATTCTCAAACACGACATCATCGGTGAGCTGAGCTAGCATTCCCGGAATATCAAAATGATTGTAGGCTGAGATATAGTTTTTCACTAAGGTTTCCATTTTTCCTCCTTGGCGTAATGGATGCTAATAAAAACTTAGATCGGTTTGTTCAATTTCGCACACTCTTTTTACCACTTTTTGCTGTGCCATCATTCGCATAAATCGGCCCAAATGTGCATATTCTTTTGGCGCAGTATTAAACCCACTAGCCCAATGGGCCAGCATAAATAAATAATAATCACAAAGCGTGAGCTGTTCACCAACTAAGTAGGTGTGTGTTGCTAACTGCTTGTCGATAAGTGCAAACATGTCGCCGACTCGTTGCTCAGCGACTTGAGGCATGGTCTTGCTGCTCTCTGGAGATAATTGATATTTTTCAGGATAGAAATACAGCATGAGTTCTGGCTGAACTGTCGTGGTTAAATAAAAAAGCCACTGATAAAACGTGGCTCTCTGTGGGGTTGCTGGCGCTGGGATAAGCTGTCCTTCAGGGTGCTTTTCGCATAAATGCAAACAAATTGCTGCACTCTCGAAGATGACTTGGTCGCCGTCGACCAATGTCGGGATCCGTCCTGTTGGATTGAGTTCTAAATAGGTAGCAGACTTTTGTTGTTGTATTTTTCTATCGACCAAGAGCAGTTCTTTTTCTAGTTGTAGGTGCTCAAGTACGAGATGCGGTGCCCAACTGGCATTACGGGGGTAGTAAAATAACTGATACATCTTTTGCTATTCCTTGACGATACTTTTTGTTAGCGTGTGGCAGATTTACTGCCAGATAGTTGCAACTTTTACAGGGGCTGTAAACCATTATTTTGCTTTTAGCAAGGAGAATCAAAAATGTATATTGGCAAGCTGTCAAAGCAAACTGGGCTGTCAGTCAAAGCCATTCGCTTTTATGAAGAGAAAGGGCTTATTCCTACCCCGGAGCGTGTTGGTAAGTATCGTGTCTATTCGCAAGTGGATGTCGATCTGCTGTTATTAATAAAAGAAGCAAAGTTGCTCGGCGTGTCGATTAAACAGTTACAGCAGGTGATTGAAATTAAAGGGCGACAAGTCAATTGGGTCGAAATCAACACATTTTTAGTCGAACTCAAAGCATCCTTCATAGAACAAGTTGCGCTGCTTCAGCAAAAAATACACCGAATTGAACACTGCATCGCATCGCTTGATGAATGTCCACAAATAAAACTATCCTAGTCTCAGGTGGAGTAACTTGACTCTCCCGTTAAGGGGAGACAGTACACTCGTTTCTCAGTCATGTGATAAGGAAACGAAGATGAAAAAAATACTGCTACTTAACGGTAACCCCAAAACCAAAAGCTTGTGCCACGCTATCACCACAAGTTACGAGCAAGCTGCAAGCACCCAACATCAAATACGCAGAATGGATCTTAATGAGATGCACTTTGAAATCAATTTGATGTATGGCTATGAAGCGAGCCAAACATTAGAGCCATGCCTCAAGCAATTCCAAGAGAACTTACTGTGGGCGCAGCACATTGTGATAGTAAGCCCAATTTGGTGGTTGGCGTTACCAGCCAAGCTCAAAGGGCTAATAGATAGAACATTACTTCCAGGCTTTGCTTTTAAATACAGTGAGACTGGCACTGAAATTGAGAAGCTTCTACCGCATAAAACCGCAAGAGTCATTCTCACCTCAGACACGCCGCAAACTTATTTGGAAGAAATTGCTGCTGGGCTTATGGCTCAGCTAGAACATGGGACACTGGGGTTTTGTGGTATAGAGCCAACTCAACATACGCTATTTGGCCCTGTGCACTTAGCAACTCCTGAGGTAATTGATAACTGGCTGAGTGAAGTGACAAGTCTAGCCGTGCGGGGTGAGTGAATAAAAACACATAACTTCTATTGCTAAGCTTATTTTAAATCAAAATTTGCAATGCCGAATGTTGCTATCTTTTACACCAAGATGGCAACTTGGGCGGAGTGTATGCGAATTTGGAGTTTACTACTTTTTGCGTTTCCATTATTGGGAGCTGCAAATGAGCCTATTTTGCCACTTGAGCCAGCAATGAGGCTTGATGCCGATAAAGTCAGCTTGGGCAGAACACTTTTTTTTGATAAACGGCTTTCCCGAGGAAACCAAGTCAGCTGTGCGTCATGTCACCAATTACCGAGTCATGGCGCGGATGTAAAGCCCCTTTCCAGTGGCGTTAATGGCGCACTCGGTGAGCTAAAAACTCCAACTGTTTACAATGCGGCTTTAAATATTCGTCAAGCATGGGATGGCCGTGCGCAATCGCTTTATGATCAAATCGACTCACCAATCTTAAACCCAAAAGAGCATGATATGACTTGGCCTGAAGTCGTTGCTAAGTTAAATCAAGATAAAACGCTGGTCGCGCAATTTACTAAAGTATACTCGCAGGGAGTAACGAAACACACGGTAAAAGACGCAATAGCGACTTTTGAAGAGTCGTTAATCACGCTGAATGCGCCGTTCGATTTATGGCTTAAAGATAGAAGCGTAAAACTGCCTAAGTCGGCTATTGCTGGTTATGAGTTATTTAAACGGTATGGTTGCATTAGTTGTCATCAAGGGCGCAATGTTGGTGGCAATATGTTTGCCAAAATGGGCACCTTTGGTGATTATTTTGGCGATAGAAATACACCAATTCAAAAAGCGGATTATGGCCGTTTTAACGTCACTGGCAATGAGCAAGATCGCTTCGTGTTCAAAGTACCGAGCTTGCGACTTGCTAGCAAACAAACGTACTTTTTTCACGATGGTAGTCATAGCAGCCTAGAAGCCGCCGTTGCGACCATGGCCAAATACCAACTTGGCCGCAATATCTCAGACTCCGATATTAACAAGCTAGTTGCCTTTATTGACAGCCTAGCAGGACATCACCACGAAATGGATTTGGAAAACCACGAATGAAGAATAAGGCCTTCATTGGTGTGCAAGCGTTACTGCTGTGCGCGCCAATTGCGCTATTTGCGTACTTTTACTCGCAGCAAGAACTCAGCAGTCAAACACACCAAGCACGAGTTACCCTGCTCATTGAAGCCAAAAGTATTGATGCCAAACTGGATGCCGCTGTGTTACAAATGCTTAGTGCACAGCTCAATCAATATGATGAGTTAGCGCAATTAGCACATGCAATTGACGCTTTGAATACACCACAGCGAGATGCATTATTTGCAGAATCCACGCCCGACATTCGACAGCAATTTGATGCCTATCGACAGCTGCTCAGCAATAAAGTATTGCAAGTCGAATCCATTAAAACTGCGGCGGCAAATATTAAAAACAGCCTGCTTTATCTCCCCGAGTTGCTAATCGAGCTAGAACAGAGTGAGCCTGAATTGGCAACGCACGCCAATAGAATGCTTGCTAGTTTAATGTTAGGTCAGCTCTACGAATTTGTCGCAGAGCCTTTACTGACCATCAACTCTGAAAGTAGCTTAGAGCGGCTTATCTATCAGCACTTTAACGTCGCGCTTGCTAACAGTGCAGAATTAAAAAAGGCAAAACAACGCTTTTTGTCTTTGCCTAGTGACCAAGCCTTTTCAGCGCTTTACGCGGCATATAACCAGCACCACAGTGAAACCATAGAAAAAACCAAGCATCAAAGTGAATTACTCTTACTGCTGACTATTGTGCTATTTCTGCTCTTGATTGTGTTTGCAAATCGGCTTTATGTAGCCAAAAATAAAATTCTGAGCACCAGCCAAACTTTGTCCGATGCCGTTGCGCGTTTAACCGAAGGCTTTGCTCTTTTTAGTCGCAGCGGCAATTTGCTGCTCTGTAACAGTGCTTGGCGTAATCATTTCGCAATTGCTGATAGTGAGAAAATGCCACGCAAACTAGAAGAGTGGCAGCAGCAGTTTGGAGAAATTTTTAACTCCGATGCCAATTTGCATCAAACCGAATCTGGCGCTTGGTTACAGGTAAAACAAACGAACACACACAACAATGGCCAAGTGTTTGTGAGTGTTAATGTCTCCCTTTTTAAACAAGCGGAAGAAGAGCTTCGCAAGTGGGGCCATGCTATTGAGCAAAGCCCCTCCTCCATTGTGATCACTGACCCTCGTGCTCGCATTGAATACGTTAACCCTAAGTTTGAACAAGTTACTGGGTATTCACTTGAGGATGTGAAAGGACAAACACCCAAAGTACTCGGCTCCAAACAAGGGTTTACCGACTACAAAGCGCTGTGGCAAACCATCAAACAAGGCAAAGTCTGGCGTGGTGAGTTTTACAATCGCCGTAAGTCTGGAGATTACTATTGGGAGTACGCGTCTATTTCCCCGATTAAAAACCAGCAAGGGGAAATCATTAACTTTATTGCGATCAAAGAAGATATCACTGCACAAAAAAGCGCAAGTGCACAGCTTAAAACCGCAGCGGCGGTATTTAATGCAACGCAAGAAGGGATCATGACCACCAACGCAAAACTTGAGATCACAGCGGTCAATCCTGCCTTTACCAAAATTACCGGATATGAAGAACATGAAGTGCTCGGCCAACGACCTAATATTTTAAGTTCGGGTAAGCATGACAAACATTTTTATGAGCAGATGTGGAGCACCCTCAATTCGCACGGGCAATGGGCGAGTGAAATCTGGAACAAGCGCAAAGACGGTACTTTATATCCAGAGTGGCTAGCGATAAGTGTAGTGCATGATGATAAAGGGCTAGTGCAACAATACGTTGCCATTTTGTCTGATATGACCGAGCGCAAAGCGCAAGAAGAGCAAATAGAATATCAAGCCTATTACGATGTGTTGACCGGGCTGCCAAATCGAACGCTGTTACTTGAGCGAATTGAGCAAGATATTAAACGCATGAGCCGTACTCATCATCAAAGCGCAGTGTTATTTATTGATTTAGATAGATTTAAGCGGGTCAACGATACCATGGGCCACGAAGCCGGAGATGCCTTACTTATCTCCGTAGCCAAGCGCTTAAACAACCTGCTGCGTAAAAGCGATACTCTGAGCCGCTTTGGTGGAGATGAATTTGTATTGTTATTGAGTCAAATTGTCCATCCGGATCATGCCGCTCAAGTAGCCGATAAAATTGTCAGAGCGCTGAGCGAACCGTTTGTGATCAATGGCTTTGAGGTATTTACGGGGGCAAGCATTGGGATCGCTATTTTACCAAGTGATGCAAAAGATCAAAAAGAGTTATTACGACTTGCCGACTTGGCGATGTATAAAGCTAAAGAGGCTGGGCGCAATCAGTATCATTTCTTTGCTCAAGAAATGCAGCAACAGGTGAATCGTCGAGTTGAGCTCGAGCAGCTCCTCCGAGCTGCGCTTGAACATCAGCGCTTAACCGTACACTACCAACCTATTATCGATACGGTGTCGGGTAAATTATATGGTGTCGAGGCGCTCATGCGCTGGCCAACTGATTTCGGCCAGTATATCTCACCTGCTGAATTTATTCCGGTCGCTGAAGAAAGCGGCCTTATTGCTCCTCTTGGTGAGTGGTTACTTGCCAAGGCGTGTAATGATATTCGCAGGTTAAATAAAGCGCTTGGCATGAACTGTTATTTGACGGTAAATGTCTCAAGTCAGCAGTATCGACTCGGCTTTAACGCCACTACCATTAAACAAATCATGCAGCAATCAGGCTTTCTTCCAGAGAACCTAACGCTTGAAATCACAGAAAGCATCTTACTTGAAGACGATAAAGCTGTAACCGCTTGGCTGCAAAGCCTACGGGCAACGGGAGTCAACTTAGCAATCGACGACTTTGGCACTGGCTACTCTTCGCTTAGCTATCTTAAACGCTTTCCCATCAATATATTAAAGATCGACCGAGGTTTTATTCAAGATATAGATCAAAACCAAGATGCGGCCGTTTTGGTCAACGCGATTTTATCGATGGCAGAGAGTTTATCGCTCAAAGTGATAGCAGAAGGCGTAGAACAACAAGGACAACTAGATTGCTTAAAAGGCTTGGGTTGTCAGTATGTACAAGGGTACTTTTATGCCAAACCAATGGCGATTGAGGGATTAATCGATTGGGTTGAGCAATTTGCCATTGCATCGGAGCGAATATCTCCCAAACTGTGGTTGGATTGAGGTGTGTAGTTGTTAAATTGCAGTATAGAGTGTTGTGATCCAATTAGAGCTGATATCTGGGCTCGTGAATGGGTTCCCAATCAAATGGCAATCCGTTCTAAATGGGTTGGCAAAGCTGTTTAGCTTTGCCAACTACTCAACGCAAAATGGCAGTTAGTAAAATTAAGATCTGTAAAAGTAGGCAAAGTACATTGGTAACAATGATTGCCATTCGCTGAAATCTCAGCCCATACATCAGCCAAAAACTAAACACCAACACATACCCGATTAAAAACGTAAAGGACAAGTTGGTTGGGCCTTGGCGCTCAAGTTCACTGAGTAGCTGGCCGAATAATGCGATAAAACCGATACCGCCGAAGAATACACCGGCGAAATCCCAGTAGGTATCTTTCGTTTGATAAAAGCCTGTCAGCCATGTTTTCATTCGCTTACTTCCTCTGATAAGTAGATGTCCTGATAGTGATTGATACGGGCAACAATATGGTCGTGGTGAATGGTGCAAAAATGGTTAACTACGACTACGTCACAGCCTGCGCTAAGTGCGGATCTTACCCCTTGATCTGAGTCTTCAAATGCAAGACAGCGAGAGGTTGCCACTCCCAATCTTTTGGCCGCCAATAAAAATGGCTCAGGGTGAGGCTTACCTTGCCCAACATCATCTGCGGTAATTAATATTTCAGGAATAGGTAAACCTGCTGTGGTGAGTCGTGCAATTGCATTGTGACGATTTGCAGAAGTTGCAACGGCCCACTTGCGTTGCTGTGCTTTTATTTCGCTTAAAAACGATTTAGCTCCAGGAATGGCTGTTACGGTATGGGCAAGGTCGGCTTCTGCTTGTTCCAACAGCTCGACTTCATGCTGGCAATCTAAATGCGGAGTAAATTGTTCTATAAAGTCTTTGAAACGTGCACCTCGGCCCGTAGTTAATACCATTTCTAAATCGACATGATGTTTCTCACACCAAGGCGCGACGGCCTGTCGTACTGCAACTTCAGAATCAACAAGTGTGCCATCCATATCGAATATCAATCCCTGATAATGGTTCAGGTTGAGTGAATTAAGTGCCATTTTTACTCCTTATGATAATGTTTCATGCATAAACAGGCGTTTGTTGATATTAAACCGGCTTTATTATGCATGTATGTGCAAATAATACGCTTGTATCTCGAACTTTTTCAAGTAAAATTACGCAAAAACATGCAGGAACATGCAATGCTATTGGCAGAACGTCATCAATTCATTCTCGATCAGCTTAATTTACAAGGGCGGATCACCTCAGTGTCCTTGGCGCAAACGCTTGATGTGAGCGAAGACACAATCCGTCGGGATTTAAACAAGCTAGCTGAACTTAAGCTACTGCGGCGTGTTCATGGTGGCGCTTTAGCGCTGCAGGATAATACTCCTGACTATATCGAGCGTTTAGATAAACCCGATACCAGTAAAATTCGTTATATTGAACCTGCTTTGGCGATGCTCGTGCCTGGACAAACGATAGTGATTGATTCTGGCGAGACGTGCCGTTATTTGGCTCAGCACTTACCTAAAAATATGCCGCTGACGGTGGTTACGGGTTGTCCACTAATCGCCAAAGAGCTGGCCTACCATTCATTAGTGGATGTGATTGTGTTAGGTGGCCCTATGTTTAAACCTGCAATGCGGGTGGTAGGCATGACGGCGATCGAAATGGTGAAACGGATCCGTTTTGATATTGTTTTTATGGGGATTTGCTCGTTCCACATTCACCATGGTTTTAGTGCAAGTTATATAGAAGAAGCGGAGATCCTCTCTGCGACCATTCGTCAAAGCGATCACACTGTGATTATGGGCCCGAGCCATAAACTAGATAAAGTCGCTACTTATCAGATTGTTACAGCTAACGAAATTGACACAATTATTACTGATGGAGAAATCAATCCAAGCTTAAAAAAGCAGATTGAGTCGCTAGAGATAGCGCTTACTTTGGTCTAGGTTAATAATGAAGCCAACAAATTAATATGGAGCTACTTAGCAGCTAGGGTAGCCGATTTACGGTTGAGCTAAGCAGCTGCATACCTAAGGCTTTAGTAAGGCAAAAATGTGATTGTTATAGAAACGCTCGTTTTTGAATATAGCGCGTTTTAACACCGCTTCTTGCTCAAAACCTGACTTCTCTAGTAGCTTCATTGATGCATGATTGTCGTCAAATACTGCGGCAAAGATCCGTTCTATATTGGTCTCGTTAAATACCTCTGACACAATATGTAAAATGGCTTTATGAGTAATTCCTTTGCGCCAATGGCTTTTTGCGAGCCAATAGCCTATTTCACCAGAGCGCTCATATTCAAACTCGCCAGGGTTAACACCTATACAGCCGATAAGCTGCTGACCATCGCAAATCGCCCGAACATAGCCGTGTTTACTGCCTTCATTTACCCACCACATGGCATCTTGCTCGGTGTAAGGTTGCGGAATTTTTGTTGATAAATACCGAACTACATCGGGATCGTTCAAAATCGCGACCATGTTGTCAACATCATTGGCTTGGAACGGTCTTAGCTTGAACATTGAGCTCTCTTTCAATAAATTTAAACGTAAATTCATCAATAAGTTACCATTCCCTTTCGAGGTATACAATGCGTGCTTTGTGTAGAGAAAAGTAAGTTGGGGTTGATTATCGTCATCGGACTTTATTTTACGTATTTTAATTTCATTGTGTCTGGAAAAAACCTTGTTGTTGAAGGACAAGAAGGCGGCGTGATGCGTGATGGTACGCACTGGCCTGATAATCAAATTTCGTCTGGCCGTTTTTGTAGTGTGTTCGAATTCTCTGATAACTTGATCACAAGAATGTATATTTATGTTGATCCAGACTTCTCAAGCCAAGATAATGCTAGAATTTCAATATTATCGCGTTAATGTTGACCGTTTTGATAAAGAAAAGGATAGCTGAATTATGGTTTTCTCTGAAAGTGAAAAAAACACCTTACTGGCCCTCAAGGGAGTCGGCCCTACGGTGATAAAGCGTTTTGAAGAAATCGGTATTTGCAGTTTGAGCGAGCTTGCGACTTATGAAGTTGAAGAAATTGCTGAGCGGGTCGCTTCTATGTTGCGAACAACCTGTTGGAAAAACAGCCCACAGGCCAAAGCTGCGATCCAAGCTGCAATCACAAAAGCGCGTGAGACGAACTAGTGTGTAAAGCCCCTTTACAATAAGGGGTTTACACAGTGAAATTTACTTGCTTTAACCCAAGCCGGTAAACATATTATCTAGGCTTATTTGACGGTTTGCTAAGCAACAGCTTCTACAAAGTTGAGATCAAAACGTCCGTCCGGATCTTCTACTTTGATAAGCTCGTTAAGCGGTTTATTTTTCAGCGCTTTATTTTCAGCAAAGATGTCTAGTAATAGTGGTTTTACTTCGTTTCCGCATAGTGCTTCGGCGAGCGCTTCATGAGATAGCTTGAGCAACAGATCCATATTCTCGTCCTCATCTTTAACGAGCTCTATATTCTCCCAGCTCTCGAAAATGTCTCTCAGTTTACTGACTTCTGGACAATCATCTTCAAAGTCAGACAAGATGATAAACTCGTCTGAAGCAACGTTTTTATGTTGTTCGAAACGGCTTTCGGGCAGGCTGTAGATATTCCAATTTACATCGTAATGCCAAAACTCAACAGATAACGACATATGAGAATAAGTACTTTGATTTACATAAAATTTTAACTCGTTGATACGCTTTTTAATGAGCGTAATTAAAACGTTTTCGTAGGCTTCTATAAGCGTATTTTTATCAAACATAATGTATCCTAACTGCAGTCTTAAACATTAAGACTACGTGCTCCTAAATTTGTTCTCAGTATTAATTCCACTCTACTATGTAAATGTGAACTTTTGTTACTGGTGTTTGCTAAAACAGATCAATTTAACCATCAGTGTAGAAAAAATACCAGCCTATGCAGAGCCTATATGGCTTTAATTTGACAGTATAGGTTTACTCAGAATAAGTTAGCTGTTTCGTTATAAAGCCACTGCAATATAGGGCCTTTGCTTTGATCTCTGCGTTGTACTATGCCCATTTCGACGACTAGAGGGTTAGGGATATGCTCGGTTGATAGCTCGAACAGTTCGCCCATGTACCACGGTGTGTTGACAACATGTTCAGGTACTAATGCCCAACCAACGCCTCTAATGACTAAACCCATGATGTAATAGTAACTGTCAATGTACCAGTGGTTTGTGGATATAGCTTGTGACTGTGTATTACCAATACGGTCGCGTATTACGAGCTGCCGATGTTGGTTTAACTCTTCAATACTCGGGGCAGAATGTTGTGCAAGCGGGTGATGAGGGGAGCAGATCAAGATTTGTTTAAAGCTGTTTATCGAAGTGAAATCCAGCGATTCTGGCAATGGTTTTTGGTGAAATAAAATGCCTATTTCTGCCCTTTTTGCGCTCACCCATTGTGCAATGTCGTCTTGGGAGCCATTAATAATGGCTAATTTTAATAGCGGAAATTGCTGAGCTAATCGTTCAAACAATGATTCAAATGCGATGATAGGCACTGCTTCATCCATGGCAACAGTGAGAGACACCTCTTCGCCACTATTAAGAGAATTGGCTCTTGATTGCAGTCGCTGGCACTGCATGAGCACCGCTTCGGCTTCTTTAAACAGATCGAGACCAGCTTGATTTAACACAGGTAGTCTGGCAGAGCGGTCAAAAAGTGCAAAGCCTAGATCGGCTTCCAGATTGGCAATTGCGGTGCTGACCCGAGATTGTGCTTTTCCCAAGTGTCTCGCCGCAGCTGAAAATGACCCCAATCTGACGGCGGTGACAAAGGCTTCAAGTTGATCGAGTGTCCAATGCATAATGATTAACCTATCCGAAATTCGGATGGATACTAACTTTGACCAATCTTAATTACAAGGATAATAACGGCTTTTCATGCTTAAGGATTTCGTCATGCTGTTAGATTCAGCGAGCAAAACCCTCACGAAAGACGCTAGTGTTACCCGCACTTTTTGGCGTTATACCATCCCTGCCGTTGTCGCAATGATGGTCAATGGATTGTACCAAATCGTCGATGGTATTTTTATTGGTCACTACCTTGGTGCTCAGGGGTTGGCCGCTGTAAACCTTGCTTGGCCCATTATAGGGAGCATTATTGGTTTTGGCGTTTTAATCGGGATGGGATCTGGCAGTTTGCTGTCGATTTATCGTGGCGCTGGCGACAATACAGGTGTGCAGCAGCTGATGAGCACCAGCTTTTGGCTCATCGCTATCTTGACTGTGGTTGCAATGACTGTCTTTGTATTTATTGCCCTTCTGGTTTGGTGTTGATGGGGTGTGGTTTGCGGTACCTATCTCAAACATCACGTTAACCGTTATTATCATCCCTCTGCTTTGGCGTGATTTATATCAGTTAAAGCATGCAGATATGGAAGCTGCGTCAGGTGATAAGCAGTGCGCTTAGCCGCATACTGTAGGCGCTTATTTTAAGCGCCTCCTTAGGGTTATCTTTGGCGTACGTAGTAATTTTTTACCACGCAATCTAAATATCTTACTGCGTGCACATGTTTAAATTTAAGCGGTTCGTTTAATTTTCCGAATAAAGGTATTCCACCACCTAAAATAGTTGGAATGGTCGTGATAATTAGCTCATCAATGAGATCTTGTTGTAGAAAGCTTTGTATGGTTTTTCCGCCATCAATGTAAAGGTTTTTAAATCCCTGCTGAGCCAGTTGTTTGACGATATCTGTCAGTTCACCTCGCACAAGCGATACCTTATCCGCAAAGACTTTTGGTACATCTTTAAGCGTATTACTTAATACAAAAACAGGTTTATTGTATGGCCATTCGCAATCAAATCCTTGGATTGTCTCAAAGGTATTACGCCCCATGATGATGGCATCTACGCGGGCCATAAAATCGGCGAACCCCAAGTCTGAACCTTCAGGGTTAGGTAATTCGTGTAGCCAGTCTAAGCGGTTATTTTTATCCGCGATAAAGCCGTCTAGGCTTGCCCCAATATAAACGATGTTTGCCATTTTATACTCCGATTGAACCCTAATCCATTTCAAGATAAAATAAATTCTACAGTGTAGAATTTATTTTATCTTAGCGAGAGTAAACAATGAGTGTCAAGGATAAGAAGCGTGGCCGACCGTTAACGGAAGGTGAAGCACTAAGTCAGGAGCGGATCATACAAGCTGCAAAATTGCAGATGAAGGAAAATAGAAAAGTACCTAGTATTCGAGCGTTGGCGAGCAACTTAAATGTCGATGCGATGGCAATTTATCACTACTTTAAAAACAAACAGGCTTTGCTCGAAGCTTTGACTTGCTCTTTAGTCGATGAAATATATGAACCTAGCTGCGATGAAAAGTGGCAAACAGAACTACAAAAGCTCAGTGCAAGTTATTTACAGCTACTCGACGACTATCCAGGATTGTTAACTGTGTTGCTGTCAATGGACTCAGTAGGTCCAGCTGAGGTATTTCAAACTCGATTTGAAGAAGTGACTCAATCGCTTAAATTAAAAGGACAGGCACAACAAGATGCGATTTGCTTACTGGTTGATTATTTACATGGGGTAGCACTTGCTATGGAGTGTAACCCAGATAGAGAAGCGTTAAATGTCTCGATGACAAGTGGTGCAATTACACTAATCTGTAAAGCGATTGAGGCTTAAGTGTCATTGCGTTGTAAAGGGGCATTACAACACATATAGGCGAAGTACCTGTTAGGGACGCTTGAGATAACGGTTTGGAGTGGTACCGATTATTTCTTTAAAATCTCTTATAAGGTGGGACTGATCGGTATAGTTCAACTGAGCAACAATGTCTGCCATTGTAGTCGCATCAGATTCAAGCAGTGTAAGCGCTTGGTGCAGGCGATACTTTCGAATTAGCCATTTGGGACTAAAACCTATGTAGTGTTGGCAGAGCCTTTGTATTTTTCGTATTGGCATGTCGCAGTGTTCTGCCAGTTGCTCAACCGTAAAAATATTGCTGTGATCTTGCAAAGTGTTGAGGATAGCTTCGGCCATAGCTGCACCTGTGCTTAAGTGGAGTGTAAACGGCATTAAAAATTGTGATAGCACCTTTACTCGCTCTACGTCATCACTTGCCATGGTTAACGAAGAAATAAGCGGTCTCGACGGTGCACCGCAAAGATGCTCCAAAGAAAAGGTTTTATCGACACACGCCAAAGGGGTGATATCAAATTGCTCTACTAGGGCACCTACCCTAAATTTAGCCCCCAAGATCTGCCCTTTTCCATGCATTGTGTAATCGTATACTTTGCTTACAGGGCCAATAATTTTTATTTCATTGGTACTTAGCAGCAAATGAAAGTTGGGATCTGGTAAGTTTCGTTGTGTATGGGTTTTATTATCCGGCAAACTCCAGTCGACAAACCAAAATTGCTCGACAAGACCTTTTAACTCTGTGCATGGGAAATACCGTCTAAGCTGGTAGTTTGGCGCGCTTTGTTGTTGGTGAAGTACGCCGTTGATTGGGCTAAGGTTAGATTTCATCGCTGCCTTGTTATGGATAGGGCTCATTGTTTGTTGTCGTGTTTTTACAATACCAATTTTAAATTGCGTGCTAGATTTAAAACAAGCTGCATGAAACTGCAGAGCAAGGTCAAACTCTTCTACTATAAAATTAAGGGAAATGCGATGCAACTAACAGGTGTGTACGAAATTATCAATTGGCAAGAAACCACAGAAAAACAATTTGATGATGGTGCTAAACTCTCCAAAGCCGTGGTGAGCCTCAGTTATGACGGAGAAATTGAAGGCAGTAGCGAAGTTTATTATCAGCTTCACTATACCGAAGAAGGAGATGTTGAATTTAATGGCTTTGAGGCTGTAACAGGGGGCTTTTCTGGGCAACAAGGCAAGGTTGTATTGATGCACGATGGTCGTTTTAAGCACGGTAAAGCACATAGTAATTTTACGGTGGTACAGAGCGATGTTGACGCGATTGCGGTGGGTGATAAAGGGTCATTTGAGTCGACTGAGGGAAAAAAGGCAAACTACCAAATAACACATAACTGATAGCTTCAATGTTATTGCGCTAGGCTAAGTAGCGGTGTCTTCTTATGTCTAGCGTGCACAGCGCATCCACTAACTCCGCAAAGTGACTAATGACGACATCTGCTTGCTCGGCGTAGTAAGGTTTGTCATTGGGGGCAAACAAGCACGACGGCATGTTGGCGTTATGTGCCGCCTCTATATCGTAGAGGTAATCGCCAACATAAACACATTGATAAGGTGGCACTTGCCACGTCTGAGCAACTTGCAGCAGCGCTGCAGGGTCTGGTTTGGCTGGCGCGTCGTCCCTCGTTAAAATCAATGGAATTGGCAATCCCGCCGTTTTAAGCTTTAATCGCGCCGCTTTTGCAAAGTTTCTAGTCACGACGGCAAGCGGGACCCCCATTCTCGAAAGTTGCGCAATAGACTCCCTAACCCCTGGAATAACTTCACAGTGCTGTGCGTCACATAATTCATGTTGGTGGACGATGTTCATAGCCTCTTCACGCATATAAGGTGAAGGCAATGTGTTGATAAAACTGAGTAAGTCTTCCCCTACCGGACAGCCAATTTGCGCCCGAATAAGTGAGAAATCGAGTTCAGATGTCACTAGTGTGCCATCTAGGTCAAAAATGATGCCTTTAACAGGTATCCTATCCATTTTTAATATCCTTTGGTTTCGCATGTGTACTGCGTAGCCCTACTTAAAGGTAGGTACGTAATTGAAGTTTGTAAAGATCAAGACGATGGAGTTTTGCTTTTGCGAGATGAGCGGCTCACTGAGGATAACTGTGAGCCACTTTTTAAGCCTTACAAGAGTTTTATGCGAGTTTGCGTAGTAGCCCTTGCGTGTTTTGTTTCATGGTGTTCGCCACCATAAAGTAACCAATCAAAGCGACGAACGTTGCGCCAGTTGCAGGCCCTAATAGCCAAATATAGGGGTGCAAGCGGCCATCCACATCGAACGTTTGGACTTGGATCACCAAAAGTGCAATGTCACTGACTACGGCAGCTACCAGTCCTGCCAATCCGCCAAGTAATAAAAATTCATAAAGCGTGGCGAGTTTTATCAAACGACCTTTGGCACCGAGCGTGCGCAAGATAACGGTTTCCTGCATGCGTTCGGCAAGGCTCGCCTGAACCTGAGAAATGAGCACCAAAGAGCCGCTGATAAGTACGATACTAAGTACAAAGCTAATCGCCAGTGAGACTTGAGAAATCATCGACTGTGCCTGTTTGAGCTGGCTCTGAATGTCGATCATGCTAATTGTTGGATACGCTTTCAAAAACTGACTAATCACCTTAGTGTCTGCTGTTTCAAGCTTGGCGGCAGTAAAGTAAGTCACTGGGAATTGGCCGGCGATTTTATCGTTAAATATCATCACAAAGTTAGGTTTCAGCGAGCCCCAATTGACACTACGTAAACTCGTCACTTTAGCTTCAATTGTTTGACTATTGATTAAGAAGCTAAGCGTGTCGCCCACTTTGATCCCTACCCGTTCAGCAAGTCCTTGAGCGACGGAAACTTGAAGCGCATCGGAATTATCAAACCACTCGCCGTCAACCACTTCATTGCCCGGTGGCAATTCATCTAGCCAGGTAAGGTTGAGCTCTCGCCCTACTCCTTCTCGTGCATCTTGGTCTTTTTCTTCACCCTCTTGCAGTGAGACTCGGCGCGCAAACTCTTCACCATTTAAGGCATTTACACGGCCCAAAAAGACGGGATAAAAATGTTCATGTTTGATGCCACTTTCGTCGAGTTTGCTTTGCATTGGCTGAATTTCTTGTTCCGTGATATTGATAAAAAACGCATTGGGTGCGTCTTCTGGAACTTGCATCTGCCAATCCGAGATCATGTCATTTTTCAGCACCACTAAAAACAACATTAATTTGATAGCCAGAGCAAAGCTAATAAGCTGTACTGCGTTTGCATTTGCACGTTTTTGGAGTGTGGCAATGGCAAGAGACCAACTTGAGCCAGGGCTCAACCCCAGTTTTCTGCCTGCTGAAAATAATAGTCGTGAGATCACGTATAGCAAGGCCATGAGTAGCAAGGTTGCGCCGAATAAAATCGCGGTGATCTTAATGTCGCGACTAAATAGCCACATTAACCCAAAAATAGTTAATACAGAGAGCGCCATATGAATTCGACTAATCGCGATGGTGTCTCCAAGGTTACGTCTTAGGACGCGCAGCGGCGGTATATCAAATAAATCTAATAGTGGTTTTAATGAAAACATCATGGCGCACACCACACCCACGGAAATGCTCAACAGCCAAGGCCTAAATCCTGCTTCAGGCAGGGCTGTATCCATAAAGTTAATCAGGTAAGCGGCCCCAACACTTTGCAGCCCGTAACCGATAGCAAGACCGGCTACAACGGAAAAAAAGGTCACTAAAGAAAGGTGTAAAAGATAAATACGGCGGATGGTTTTGCGACTACCCCCGAGAGTTTTCATCATGGCGACAGGATCATATTGGCGCTCACAATAGCGCTTTGCAGAAACCGCCATCGCTACGGCAGCGAGCATGATGCCGAACAATCCAGCAAGGAGCAAAAAGCTCTCTGAGCGAGCTAAGTTTTCACCCAAAGGTGATTGCCTGTCTTTTATTCCCTGCCAAGATTGGTTGCTCTTGAGTTGCGGCTTGAGCCAAGTGTAGTACTCTCCCAGTTGCCGTTCTGAGCCCGAAAATAGTAGGCGGTAAAATACTCGGCTCCCGGGTTGAATGGCTTTAGTCACCGCAATATCATCATAATTAATAAGGACGCGTTTGTTCCCCGCCAGCGAGAAGAAAGGGGCATCAGGCTCGTTAATGAGCACCTTACTCACGGTGAACTGCCCTGCCCCTATTTCTACCTCGTCGCCAATTTTAAGGCCAAGGGAGTAAAACAAGCCTTCGCTGAGCCATACATTGCCCTTTTTCGGGGCGGATTGAACTTGGTAATTTTCGCCATTAAGGCTGTCTCTTAAAGTAAGTTTACCTCTAAGTGGATATGTGTCTGTCACTGCTTTTAGCGAGCCAAGTATTAACTCATCGTTGGCAAATAACATCGAGTCGAAATACACTTGTTTGGCGGTATTTAAACCAAAATCTCGTGCTGTGGTTAGTACTCGGTCGTCGAAATCATGGTTGCTCGAAAGCCGCCTGTCAGCAGCGATAAAATCTGCGGATTTTTGTTCTAGATTCAAACGTATCCGCTCGGTAATGGAAGACAAGCTAAACACAGTCAATACTGCAAGCGCAATTGCAGCTAGGATGATGGTGAGCTCGCCCCGTCTAAATTCCCTAGAGAATAAAGTAAGTGCTAACTTAAACCACATTGACAGCCGCTCCTTGTTTTATTACTTCTAGTTTTCCAGCTTCAATATGAATAATGCGGTCACACTGTTGAGCGAGTTGCTCATCATGGGTAACAAGCACCAAAGTGGTGCCATTCTCTTTGTTTAGGTCAAACAGCAAACGCTCGATAAGATGGCCGTTTTTACTGTCTAAATTGGCCGATGGCTCGTCGGCGAATAGGATTTTGGGTTTGCCAACAAAGGCCCTGGCTATGGCTACCCGTTGCTGTTCGCCACCCGAAAGTTGTGAGGGATAGTGAGTTAGGCGATGAGACAAGCCAACTTTTTCTAATAACTCTGTCGCTTGATTTTTTGCACCTTTGTCCCCAGCTAATTCAGCAGGAAGCATCACATTTTCAAGCGCCGTTAAGCTTTGCACTAACATAAATGACTGAAATACGAAGCCGACTTTTTCTGCTCGCAACTGAGCTCGAGCTTCTTCATCCATTTTTTGTAATGATTCGCCATCTAAGTGAACTTCTCCTTTGGAGGCAATATCTAAGCCGGCAAGCAAACTAAGTAAGGTTGACTTACCAGAACCAGAAGCGCCAACGATAGCCACGGACTCTCCTGACTTGACAGTGAAATCGATATCACTAAGGATAGTGAGATTACCTTCGACGGTAGAGACCTGTTTAGTAAGGCCTTTTACTTGGATCATATTTAACTGAGAAAGCACTGACATGAAGTACTATTTCCTAAAGTTGTTGTTCATACTTGTTATTGTAATTACGCCATTAAGCGCAAATGCCAAGCAAAAACTCATGATAGTTGGTGATAGCTTAAGCGCCGCTTATGGCCTGAAACAAGATGATGGTTGGGTTAAATTGTTACAAAATAAATACGAAACAGAACAAAATCCGATCGAAATTATCAATGTTAGCGTTAGCGGTCAAACAACCGGTAATGCTGTGGCAAAAATAAATCAGCAATTGAAAACGATTTCGCCTACTCATGTATTAATCGAATTGGGCGGTAATGATGGCCTGCGCGGCTTCCCTGTAAAAAGGTTAAAGGCAAATCTCACACAGCTGGTGCAATCTAGTCAACAAGCAGGCGCCAACGTTGCCGTAATGGAAATCCAAATACCTCCTAACTTAGGTCCGCGCTATACCAGTATGTTTACCGAGAGCTACCAACAAGTGACAGAGCAAACCGGTAGCTATCTAATGCCCTACTTTATGTTAGAAGTGGCGGACAAACCGGAGTTAATGCAAAACGATAACCTACACCCAAACAAAGAAGCACAACCTCTAA
The DNA here is from genome assembly GCF_016695175.1 of Pseudoalteromonas sp. GCY. NCBI lineage: Bacteria > Pseudomonadati > Pseudomonadota > Gammaproteobacteria > Alteromonadales > Pseudoalteromonadaceae > Pseudoalteromonas > Pseudoalteromonas sp. GCY. The sequence continues at coordinate 1,215,036 of NZ_CP068022.1, read as the reverse complement.
TCCGCGACTTTATGTATAAAGAAATAAATCAATGGCTGGCAAAGTAAGCATACTAAGCACGAAAAAAACCCGCTAAAAGCGCGGGTTTGGGTGTGTTTTAGTTTGAAACTTGAACGTCAAGCGATTACTTGAAGTTTGCGATGCTCGTTTTAGTCGCATCTACCGTTTTCCAAGCATATGATTGACCAACTACACCGTAAGGCACACCGCCAAGAGACCAGTTCGGATTAGCGAAGTAGTCGTACTGTGTTGCATTACCAAATACATGTGGATAAGCCATGATACTGGCGAAGTTGTCTTGTACGCCGTGGCCCATGCCATCAACGTATACACCACCGCTAGTATCACCTTGCTTGCGTGAATGCGCTAGACCTTGGTTGTGACCAAGCTCATGAACAAATGTTGTTGCACCACAATCGATACCTGTAATGCTGAACATACGGTTGCTCATGCTTGAATATAGGTTGCCATTGCTACCTTGACCTACCCAAGCTAGACCACATGTGATGTAGTTACCATTGCGCTCACCTGTACCAAGTACCGCAACCATATCTGCACGCCAAGTATTACGAAGGTTAGCTACATAGCTGCTGTTAGTCACAGAATCTAACCAAGCACTCGTTGGTGTGATGTTGTAGTTACCTAAGTTTTGCGTACCTGCAAGGCGTAGTTGCAGATCGATACCATTTTGGCTGTAAACTTGGTTTGTAAACGCAATCAACTGATTGATTTTAGTATTAATGTTTGATGTAGCAGCCGCAGACTGATCAGTATAAAGAATGCCGATATCTACAGTGACTGCTGATGCGCTTGCAGATAGAGCGAGTGCTGTTGCCAGCGATGCTGCCTTTACTGTTGTTTTCATTGTTTTTCCTTTCTTTTAGTTAACGTTACTTTTGGGTTGAAAAATATCTTCCTTCACAGAAACTGAGTTATGTTCTGTTTCGTCATGACTATCATGCGGATGTAATTCTTCTTCTTTGTGGGAGCGGTATAAGTCTCGCTTTGCTGCAATCCAGCCAAATTGGTCTTTAGATTCGAATACATAGTTGCCGCTTGGTGCTGTGAGTTGGCCATATACTGCGTCTTTGCCTACCGTCAAAACGGTGGTATGGAAACGACCATCAGCACCAGTGACCTTACCAAAGACGCTTTTATCGCCGTTTTCTGCCAAGGATATGCCGGTCACTTCTGCTACAAATGACTCTTGTGTTTGCGGAATAAGCAATTCAAAGTTATCGCCGCTTTCTAATTTTCTGAGTGTAGGTAAGTCAAACTCAATATAAGCTTCATTGTTTAAATCTTGTGGCAAAACCTTTGCGGCTGACAGCACGGTTTTTGCTTTATTCGATACCTTATTCACCGCATAAAAGTCGCTGCTTTTTTGCGTTGGTGCTGCTGTGATGATAGCTTGCTCCGGACCTCGTTTAAGCGTTTCAAGCTTTGGGATCGCCTTAGACTCATCTTCCGTGTTGTTTGAAACTTGAATTATATTTGCAGGTGAAGGCTGAGCTTCTGGCATCATTTTCCAAAAAGCAATTCCAATAAAACCAACAAGTAATGCAACAATGAGTAATCGCATAATTCACCACGAAGACGTTAATAAGTGGTGAAATACTATTCATTTTGAGGGTTTGTGATCAACTTTTAATTTACCAGTTGTTTTCATTATGATTCATTAAAATTAAATATCTTCATGATATATATGTATAAATCTCATTAACAAATCTTTACAATGTGGTGTGGTTGAATGTGTTAAGCGGTGGTGTTGTCAAACTAATGTAACTAAAGTGTGTTTTTTGAAAGTAATTGATTAGATTGACTCTATTTGTTTTCGATTAGCGGTATTGTTTATCTGTTAGTTTCTATCTAGTTGATTTATATATTTAAAGTTTTCTGCTTTAGTTGACGCTTTTATTCATAGTCCAGATGCGTGTTCAGGGTATTTTGCCATTTGTTTTGAAAACTGTTGTTTGACTTGGTGAAGTAACTGATCTGGAGTGAGCTCCGTAGTATTGTTAATAGCTGGCATAACAACAAAAGTTTTACTACGGTAGTCTATTGCCATAGGTACAATGGGGACTTCGGCGGATTGTGCGATGTAGATAAAACCTTTTTTCCATTCTGAGGTGTATTTACGAGTTCCTTCTGGGGCTAGGCCCAAAATCAATTTGTCGTTGGCATTGAAGATATCGCGAACCTGCGTGACCATACCGTGAGGTGTATCTCGCCTAACCGGAATACCGCCCCATTTGCGTAATAACCAGCCAAATGGTGGGATAAAAATGGTGTGCTTGCCTAGAAAACGAATTTCAACATCAAGTGCAAGCTTGACAGCAATGCCAATAAAGAAGTCCCAGTTTGACGTATGCGGCGCGACGGCGGCTACAAATTTGTCTTCACTTGGGAAGGTACCAGCTATCCTCCATCCCATCATCTTAAGCATCAAGTTTCCAAATTTTCGACCAATAGGGCTGTTCGAGCGTGGGATATTGGGTGGAATATTGATCAAGGTAATGGCCTTCTTTGTTTTTGTTATTTATTGGTGGTGAATTTGTCCTGACTAACAGGTTTAGATACCTATACGGTAGCAAAACGCAGGTGTGCGGCACCATCGTTTAAAACGAGCTACTAGTTATCTACAAAGAGCAATTGAAGTAGAGGGTCCTTATTCCTTATCCCAGCCTCAGGTAAATTAACCAAAGTTGATAATTCAAGTTTCAATATTCAGCCACTCTGATTAGTTGGGCGATATGCATTGGTGGATGGGTTGCCAAGTATATTTGGGGTTAAACAGGATATCCCTTGTATGGCCGCTTAAGTTTGGATTTTGTAGTTTTAACGCTTCTCTATTCTCAAACTTAGCTTTTGCAATGGCTTCACGAGTAATTGGGTGATTGAAAAACAGTTTATCAAACGAGCCGTCTTCGATTGCTTTTTTGAGGCCATAGGTGAGGCGCTTCTTGAGTCGACTATTGTTTTTATTGACGAAAAAATACATGGCGGTGGGATAACAAAACGCAAATCTGGACTCTACTACTGTACTACTCATGCTTTGTAGCTCCGTCCATGGTTCGTGAAGTGCGCGAGGGAAGAGCTCAAAGCGCTTTTCTTCTAACATCTTTGGTAACAAGGAAGCCATGCTAGTAACCACAACAAAGCCATTTTTTTCGTAGATTGAGGTATCAGGCCAATCGATGCCACTGCCAAGCGTGAAGCTCATTAATTGGGCGGGTGAGCTAAGTAGGGAGAGTCTTTCCTCAGTATCTTTGTGGATAAGAAATAAACGCGCCCCCATCATCCCTTTTAGTAACGGCACATATACCGTCGCTAAACTTTTTTCCCTTTTGATTGACGTCATGCTCCAGTGAACATCCAAAAGCTTCCCTTGCTCCAAAATTTCTAAGGTGCGTCCTTGGGGGGTGTGATCGAAAGAGTTTTCACTGAGTTGGTAAGCACCGTACTTATCGCGGCTCTTATTTAGAGCCAGTCTTAATAACGCGATGTAGTAGTCTTGTTTCGGATCGGCAAATTCTTTAGAGATGTTATAGCGCACCAAATCGCTCGCACAGACGCTATATGACGTTAGTAATATGAAGGTTAAAACCAGCTTTATTGAGGCCATCATTCCTTTTCCTCATCGCGCATTAACAATGTATGCTTTAACTTTAGCGCAGAACGTAAGTTGATAAAGTAAAAAAGGCATCGAAGTGCCTTTTTTACTTTAGCGAGTTAGATAACCTAAAACGTGACGCTTAGCCAATCATCATTACCATCAAAGTGCAACGACCTGACTTTTCCTTTGCCTTCAAAGTTTACTAAATTGACTTGATCTGACCACACATCTCTGAGTGCATTATGGCGCATTTTAAGCTCAGTTATTGGTGAGAACAGTGGGGTTTCTTGGTATACCCAAAAGAATTGGCCATCAATTTCCGCACCAACCAAGTTTAAAGGCAGCACTTTCCCTGCGCCTGTTTTTATTTCAACACGCTTACTGACATAATCCGCAAAGCTTGCTCTATCAGCGGTATTGTTAAAGATGTCTGCATTGTGACTCAGTAGGCTCTCTATCGCATGCTCAGTATCATGGAGATAGAATCTGTGCATGATTTCGATATTGCCACTGCGTTCGTTAAATAAAACAGTGGTGATCGCTGCTTTTAATTGGTGCGCCTGACAAAGCGGCGAAATCAGCACAAATAAATAGGCTAAGCGCCAGGTTTTCATTAGTTATCCTTTTTCTCTTCAAATGGTTTTAGCTCGGCTTTCACGTCTTGCATGATATCGCGATACACTTTACCTTCACGCTCTTTCTTTTTATAGAGCTCTAGGCGAGATTCTATAATGCGCCTTGGGTAATGGTTATTCTCGATATCAACGTCAGCAGTTTCCCATCGCGGATCAACGGTCACGGATGCAAGCGGCTTATCTTTATCTGTAATAATTAGCTTGCTGACGTTACGGGCATTGCGACGCCAAATCTCGGCAGGGATAGTCAGCTCTTCTTTGCTACCATCTTGGTAAGTGAGCTCAAGTAAGATTGGCATCACGAGTCCACCGACATTACTAAACTTAAGTACGTAATAGTTTTTGTCTTCTTTTACCGCGCGCTCAAGGGTACGTTTTTCCCAAGGTTTAAGCTCAGATAAAAACTCACGATACTCATTTCGTTCTTCATTGGTTACCGTAAACTGGTCATTGCTATCGTAAAAGTCTGTTACGTCTTTGTTTTTATCAATCCAAAGTGTGCGCCCTTCTTCTTGATTGCGTTTGACGAATAGCGACATTGGCTTGTTCTTTTCAAACTCACGTAGACGACCAAAGTCGATGTCTGGATTTTTGGTGTCTAACCGCAATTGATAGATTTTATCTAATGAGATATCGACATGATCTGTGCTGTAAAACCAGCCACGCCAAAACCAATCTAAATCGACCCCAGAAGCTTCCTCCATCGTTCTAAAGAAATCGGCAGGCGTTGGGCGTTTATATTTCCAGCGTAGGGCATATTCTTTAAATGCAAAATCGAATAGCTCACGACCTAAAATCACCTCGCGCAGAATATTAAGAGCCGCAGCAGGTTTAGTGTAGGCATTTGGGCCCAAGTGCAATACGCTGTCTGATTGCGTCATGATTGGAGACTGATCTTCAGATTTCATGTAGGCCGCAACATCTCTTGGCTCAACGCCCCAAGGAATGGTGGGATCCCATTCGCGACCAGCAACGCCGTCTAAAAAGCTATTGAGGCCCTCGTCCATCCATGTCCACTGACGCTCGTCTGAGTTGACTATCATGGGGAAATAGATGTGCCCTACTTCGTGAATGACAACGCCGATTAAAAAACGTTTCTCGGCCAGTGAATAGGTGCGAGAACCATCATCTTGCAATTTCGTACGAGGACCATTGAAAGTGATCATTGGATATTCCATCCCACCGACAGGACCATTTACCGATTGCGCGGTGGGATAGGGGTAATCAAACGAGAAGCGTGAATAGACTTCCATGGTATGAATAACGGCTTCGGTGGAGTACTTTTTCCACAAGTCACCACCCTCTTTGGGGAAAAATGACATGGCCATCACGAGAGGCTGCTCGTCACCACTTTGCTGATAGCCTTTAGCATCCCACATAAATTTACGTGATGAAGCCCAAGCAAAATCGCGCACATTTTTGGCCTTAAAGCGCCACGTTTTGGTGTCATCTGTGCCAGCTTTTTCGTTTTCTAACGCTTCTTCTTCAGTAACGATGAATACCGGGCGTTTTGCTGTTTTTGCTTGCGCTAGTCTGTCACGCTGGGTTTTGCTCAGAACTTGCTTTGGGTTATCTAACTCACCGGTTGCAGAAACGATATGATCGGCCGGTACCGTGATTTCAACATCGTAGTCACCAAATTCGAGCGTGAACTCACCACTGCCAAGAAACGCCTTGTTGGTCCAAGCTTCATAATCTGTATACGCCGTTAGACGAGGGAACCATTGCGCGAGCAAAAAGATATCATTACCGTCTTTTTCAAAGTGTTCATAACCCGAACGTGCACCGACAGCATCTTCTTCAACAATATTAAAGGCAAAGTCCATACTAAATTGTAGATCTTTACCTGGTTTGAGCGGTTCGTTTAGGTCAACACGCATCATGGTATCAACAATCGTGACCTTGAGTGGTTTACCGCGACCGTCCTTAACATTATTGATGACAAAACCAAGTTCTGTGTCATCCATAAACTGCTGGCGTCTGAGTTGATTTAGTGAAATTTTTGCATGTTTTGTAACCGGATTACTCTGTAATTCGTTCCCAAAAGTTGCAGTGCGCTCAGCAATTGAATCATTTTTGAAGATATTTTGGTCTAATTGTAGCCACAAATATTTGAGAGTGTGAGGAGAGTTATTTTTGTAATGTATGGTCTGCGTAGCGGTTAATCTTTTGGCTTTCTCGTCCAAGTTTACATCAATATCATAATCCACCTTTTGTTGCCAATAGCGCTCTCCGGGCTCACCGGCTGCGCTGCGGTAGATATTTGGGGTCGGTAAGGTTTCGTCTAATTGGCGAAACTTATCTTCAAAATGCCCTTTGGTTTGTGAAATGGCGCTGGCGTGTGCGACACCTGATAGCGCGAGTGCAACCAATAAAGGCATGGCTGGTGTTGTTTTTTTCATTGTTATTTCCCGTTTTATCGTGCCAAGGCATTGGCCGATAAACATTTTTATTTCAGTTTTTTGCTCGGAGTGAGTAGAGGGGATTTGCATGGTGACAAAGGAAGACAAATTAAACCTTCTACGTGTCAATAAACTGACAAATAAAAACACATAAATCAAAGTTTTGAGATAAAGTAACAAGATTTGGACACGACTGAAATGAGACTGTTTTGAGTGTTTTTTAATCGGTTGTTTTTGATAGGAAAAATACAGTGGTCTAAAAAATTAATTTGTATGCCAAAAAGGTATTTTGCTGGGTTATTGTGTACATTTTATAAATAAATAAAGAAAACAAAATTAGTTGTTGATATTGACCCAAGTTTATCTTTAAAATCGCGCACTTTACAATCTCTGGGTAAAACTGGCGCTAGTTTTGCTCTGTACTAAATACCCGTTTAGCGAATCGAATGTGGTGGGCAGTATGGATTTCTACATACTAAAAAAACAAGAGAAGTTTGTTGCAATTCCTGCAGACGAACAAAACTGTAAAGATTATTTAGATGATGGCTATTTTTATGTTGATAAAGTAGCTGCCTGTAACGAGAAATCGGCGATTAAACGCGTGCAAGATAAGCATAGTCGTGTTTTCAAGTTACCTGCTAAATTCTTTTTACTGGCATTACCTATAATCATTTTTGCTTGGTGGCAGTTGACTCACTAAGCTGTTAAAGCGTCAATATTCACAAGACGAATATTGCTCGACGATGCTATATTAGCGTTTCTATAGGAAAAGGAACGCTAAATGAAGGTTTTACACACGTCTGACTGGCACTTAGGGCAATCGTTTTACGAACATGATCGCAGTGAAGAGCATCAGCTGTTTTTAGACTGGCTATGTGATGTGCTGGTTGAAAAGCAAATCGATGTACTGTTGATCAGCGGTGATATTTTTCATACCGCAACACCGCCCGCGAGTGCTGAAAAGCAACTGTATACCTTTATCCAAAAAGCATCTCAACTGTGCCCTCAGCTGCACATTATTCTGATTGCTGGCAACCACGATTCCGCTAATCGCATTGAAACCGCAAAACCACTCTTAACCTTATTCAACACCCATGTTATTGGACGCTTTAACAAGCAAGCGCCTGAACACGTTGTTATCGATTTACCCATCGCAGCGCAGCATATGCATGTTGTGGCAATGCCATTTTTGCGCAGTGCTGATTTACCAAAACCGCTAGATGACGAGTTTGACTATCAAACCGGGGTACAATTAGCTTATCAGCATGCGCTAAGCACGATAGAAGAAGTGAAAGGTCCTATTGTGCTAATGGGGCATCTGCACGCCAAGGGCGGATCGATTTCTGAAGATTCTGAGCGTAACCTCAACATTGGCGGTTTTGATGCGGTGTCTGCAGGCGTGTTTGGCGAGCAGTTTGACTATGTTGCGCTAGGTCATTTACATAAAGCGCAAACCGTCGCTAAGCAGAGTGCTATCAGATACTGCGGCACGCCTTTGCCAATGTCATTTTCCGAACGCAATTATAAGCATCAGGTATTGCTCGCTGAATTTAATGAGCAAGGTCTGGTCGATGTAAACCCCCTTTACGTTCCCCGTTTTAAAGATGTGTTATATATCCCTGAAGATGGTGCAAAGCGCTTGACTGAATTATGCGAAGCTATCGCGGCGCAGGATTTTAGCAAGTTCGATAGCGCTCCCTATATTCGCTTAAAACTATCTGCAGCGGAAACCAATAGCCGCTTTCGAGCCGAGATTGATGAAGCGCTAAAAGGAAAGGATATTAAATTTTGTGGTATTGAGCGGGTGTCTAAAGGCGCAGCTGTCAGTGAGTGGTTATTTGAAGATTTGGGCAAAGTTGAATCGTTATCGCCCAATACCTTGTTGGATATCGCCTATCGCGAAATTGAACCTGAGCAAGAAAAGGCACCCGCGACATTGCATGAAAAGTTAGCAGAAGTGATCGCGAGCATGGAGGAGTAGGGCGATGAAACTTGAAAAAATATTAATCACCAACCTTGCCTCTATAGAAAGTGCTGAAGTCGACTTTACTGTGGCACCACTCAAAGACACCGGTCTTTATGCCATTACTGGTGATACAGGGGCAGGAAAAAGCACTTTACTGGATGCGGTTTGCCTTGCGTTTTATGGCAAAACCGCACGGTTAAAATCGGACGACAAAGAGAAAGTTGCCTTTAATGGCGATAACATTAAGTTAAACGACCCGAGAAACTTATTGCGTCGGGGCTGTGTTGCGGCATCTGCTAGCGTGGTTTTTATTGCTCAAGATAGCAAACGTTATCAAGCTATTTGGTCGGTAGAGCGCGCTAGAAAAAGCCCTAAAGGTAATTTAAAAACCGCCACTATTGAGTTGTTTAGCCTACCAGATATGACCTTAGTCTGTGAGAAGAAAAAAGAAACAGAACAAAAAATCGAACAGCTAGTCGGGCTTAACTTTGAACAGTTTACACGAGCTGTGCTGCTTGCTCAGCATGAATTCTCCGCGTTTTTGAAGGCTGGGGGTGATGAGCGGGCTCAGTTACTAGAATGTCTTACGGGTACCGAAAAGTTCAGTAATATCGGTAAAGCGGTTTTTGAAGCGCACAAACAAAAGAAAATCGAGCTGCAATCCCTGCAAGATAGGCTAGGTCAAATTGTGCTCTTGTCACCAGAGCAGCTCGCCGAACTTGAAGCACAGAAGTTGAAGTTGATTGAAACAAGAAATCGACAACAAGAGACAAGTACAAAGCTGCAAGCTCAGCTGCAATGGCTCGCGGATGTTGAGCTAAGAAAGCAAAAAATAGCTGAGGTGGAACACACGCTACAAACGCTTGAGCAGCAAATAGAAGAGGGAAAGTCGCAGCAGGAATATGCGCAGCAAGTCTTAAAAGCCAATGAGATGCGTGATAACCGTGAGCAGCATGAGCTGGCAGATAAACGCGTTGCGCAGCTATCTCAAGAGCAGCTAGCACTGCAGCAACAAGATTTTGCATCCGCTATTGCAACGCTAAAAGCAAAACAGCAGCAACTGGAACAGCAGCTCATTACGCAGCAAGCCAATTTTGTAAAGTTAGAACCAAGTTTTAACACCATTCGTATATTGGATGAAAAGCTGAGCCTACACAAAGCGCAAGAACGAGAAACAAAGCCCTATCTCGATAAGCACGCCAATCTTATTGCGCAACATGAGGCTACGATACAGAAGTATCAAGTGCAACAAGGCGAAATCGATACTGAATTACAGCAGCTAGAGCATGAGCAAGCGGACTTGCACTCAGTTAGCAACATTGCCAGACAATGGAGCGTAGTTCAGCCTCAGTTCGATGATCTGCAAAAGTACCAACAACAACGCAATGATCATGAAGTCCAGTTGCAAAAATTACCGAACGAACAGCAAGCGCTAGATACACAATTGAGCAAACATGAGGCTGAGGTACAGCAACTACAAAAGGTTTACGACACCGAAGCCAGCGCGCTCTCAGCGTTAAAAGAAGCACTCGCACCTTTGACTCAACAAGACCTAAATTTAGCATTGCAGAACTGGTCTCTATGCGTGCAAGCCTATCGTAGTATTGAAGAAGGGGATGCCTTGCTGCATCAGTTACGAGCACAACAAACTCAACATCATATTGGCTTGGAAAGGCTTGAGATGCTGATCCGAGATACCAAGCAGCAAGACGAGTTGTCTAAGCAGCGCCTAGCCCTAACTCGTGATAACTTGGAGCAAGTGCAGTTACGCGCAAGTGAGCGGATCAGCAATTTACGCTCTCAACTGCGGGCAGGGCAAGAATGCATGGTATGTGGCTCAAAAGAACATCCTTATGGTGTAGAGCACATCGATGCCCACTGGGAACAGTTACTATCGGATTTTCGGTCTCAGTATCAGGCTGCTGAGCAAGCTCGTGAGCAAGTGTTGCAGCGTTATAATCAACAAGTCGGTGAAAAAGAGCGTGAAAATGCGCTATGGCAGTCAGTCACTCAGGAAATTGCTCACTGCACTAAGCAAATAAATGAGAATCGCGCTCGACTAGATGCGTTGAGTGATGAGTATAAAGTTGGCAATGCTGAACAAGCTGAATTGCAACTCGTGAGTATTCAGTCACGGCTAAGTGAACTATCAAAGTTACGCAATAATATCGATCGCCAATGGCAGTCGGTTCAGCAGGCACAACAACACCTCGAGCAGGCTAAACATAAAGGACAGGCACTTCAGCAACAGCACCATGATTTAGGCAATCATATTGCCTTTTTGCGAACCGAATATGAGCAGCTATCACAGACAGTGGATGCCTTACGCAATCGACTTGAAGCGTTAATTTTCGATAAGTCGTGGTGGCAAGACTTTGATTCATCTCCTCAAGCTGCCATTAGCCAACTTAAAACAAGAGTGCAAACTTGGCTAAAAACCACCGAGCGTACCGATGCGTTAACGGCGAATAAAGTCCAGCTTGATCATCAATTACATCTTGTCAGTCAACAAAAACAAGATGAGGCGCAGCGGCTTGAAGAATTAGAACATACGCTTTTACAACACCAGCAAAATATTGAACACCTCAATCGCGAACGTGCTGAATACTTACCACAGCAGCACACCAGATTGGATGATTGGATTGCAGAGCTTAAGCAGCAAAAACAGCAAAGTCGAGAGCAGATCACACAAACCCAGCTGGCGCTGAGTCAAACCGAAGCACAGCGTGAAAAAGCCCAGCACAGTCTGGCGCAGCTAGAAAAGCAAATTGTCGAGCAAACATCGCGGTTGCAGCAACTCAATGAACGCTTTGAACAATGGTTGCTCGGTCAACAAGGGCAGCTAGACAAAGTAAAAATATTAGCGTTACTTGAGGTTTCGTTAGATGAAGCTCAAGCGAATCTAGAAAAGTGTGCGCAAGTTCAGCAAGCCTTTCAAAACACTAAGCTGCAGCTTAGTCATCAGCGTGAAGAACTGAGCCAACTTGAAAATACGTACCCTGATGGGGTTGATAGTGAACAAGTTAAGCAAAGTCATGCCGAGACGACGCAAGCACTTGAACAAACTCAAAGTCAGTTGCTACAAGTGCAAACTGCATTAGAGGTCGATGCTCAGAATAAACAACAATTCTCTTTACAAGCGGCAAGTCTAGCTCAGCTACAACAAGACTACGAGCAATGGCATTTGCTAGATAAGCTTTTAGGCGACGCAACAGGCAAAAAGTTGCGTAATTGGGCGCAAACGCAAACGTTAAAAATCTTATTGCAGTATGCTAACCAGCAATTGCATACGCTTTCTAGACGCTATTTGCTTACTAATATTGAACAGTCTTTAGAAATTGCGGTCATAGATAAAGACATGGCTGACGAACAACGTAGCGTCAACACTTTATCTGGAGGGGAGTCCTTCTTGGTATCTTTATCTTTAGCACTTGGACTTGCTGCGCTTTCATCAAACAAAGTGCAAATACATTCATTATTCATTGATGAAGGGTTTGGTACGTTAGACCCCGAGACGCTGGGTGTCGCGATTGATGCACTAGACGCGTTGCAATCACAAGGCCGCAAGGTTGGAGTGATCTCGCATGTTGCTCAGATGAGCGAGCGGATCGCCACCCGTATCCATGTGAATAAACAGCCGGGAGGCTACTCATCTTTAAATTTAGTACCACGAACATAAGGAAATTTGGATGCCGACTTTCACGGGCGAAGAAGCCCAAAACTATGACTCAAGGATCACAAAACTTGTGCCAGGCTATGCGTTAATTCACCAACTTACCGGGGCACAACTTTTAGCACTTTACCCAGATAGCGCAACCATTTTGGTTGTGGGTGCAGGGACAGGCAAAGAAATTGTAGAGCTTGCTCAGCTAAACCCGAGTTGGTGGTTTATAGCGCAAGATGTATCTGCTGATATGCTGGCGATTGCAGATCAGCATTTTACTAAGTTAGGCCTACAGGAGCGCGTGCAGATCCATCATGGCGCGATTTCACCACAGGCCTATCAAGCAGATGCAATACTGTGCTTGCTGGTAATGCACTTTGTAAAAGATAACGGCGATAAAGCAAGCTTGTTTAAACAAATGAGTGAGCAGCTAAAGTCGGATGGGCGTCTTTTTATTGCCGACTTAGAAAAACCTGCGACAAGCTTTGAACGTGAAGCGCAGTTAATCGTTTGCAAACAACTTGGGCTGACTGATGTTGGTGAGCAGCGCATGAGGGTGAATTTAGAGCATGAGTTTTACCCCGTGGATAAAATGCGCCTTGCAGAGCTGCTAGACATCGCAGGTTTTGGCATTGCTAAACCTTTCTTTAAAGCCCTTGGATTTGCGGGCTTTGTGGTAGATAAACAGTAGCTTTTATCTAAATAACCTAAGCTTCGGTTAAATAAGCCAGACCATATTCGGGTTTGGCTTTTCCTTTCTTACTCTTTCAAAGTCGCTGGCATTAAGTTAGTAAAATAGTGATCTATACCTAGTCAATTGCTGCTCCGCCACTGGCGTCACCGCGCTTTATCTATCAATTCTTTCTAAAAAGTTAGTAAAACTCTGATCTCAATGACTATGATGCGGAAGGTAGATCAGTATTTTACTTAGTAAAAATTTGATCTATTCACGAATTGGCATGCAGTTCAGTTTCCGCCTAATATCTAACCTTGTCTTATTATATCCACTAACCTATTGATTTTTTTGTTACTAAGTTGGCGATAATCCAAAAATGGCGAAATAATAAGACGTAAGTTATAGTCAACAGCGAACTCATCATCCAGCCAAACTAGATTGTTAGTAAAAACCTGATCTCTAAGTAGTGATTTCGCGTAGGTGCGTCCTGCAATAATATGCCAATCGTATGTTTTTGTTGAAAAATCAGGTGTTGAGAAGAGCAGGGCTTCCTGACTTGAAGCTTGAAGTAACGCGCTATCACGATATGACTGCCAAGTTGGATAGTTAGTAATATCGTGATCTGGCAGCTTTGCTGCAAATAAAAACTTGGCAAAAACATTGAAGATTTTCCGCCAACCGTTGCCGCAATGAGCATTAATATGTTCGATCTCCCCACTGGCTAACGCACTGACTTGCATCAAATTATTATAAGGCTCTATGATTGGTGGATGTTCAATATAAAACGCAACTTTACCCGTTGCTACACCCAAACCATGAGTTAGTATTTTTTTGCTCTGTGCTGTATTCATCGTACTTTACTGCGATCTATTCATTTGTACGTAAGTTTAAAATAAATAAGGTGAAATTGGCATGGCAAGGGTTTGAATTAAATCTAGTTCTTACTAGGTAAAAAATCGAACCTATCGCTAATCTTAGCGCTTGGTTACTACGTATGACATTAAATTGGAATATGGAGAACTTATATGAAAGTACGACAGTTATTTTTCACGGTGATTTTAACGCTTGCAGTTTCTGCATGCACAGGGCTTCCAGATGGCATTAAACCAGTTAAAGACTTTAATGTTGAGCGCTATACAGGCACCTGGTATGAAATCGCGCGATTAGATCATTCATTTGAAAGGGGGATGCAGAACGTCACGGCGAATTATAGCCAAAACCCCGACGGTTCAATTAAAGTCGTAAATAAGGGGTATGTTACAGAGGAAGGTGAGTGGAAAGAAGCGATTGGCAAAGCTAAGTTTGTTGCAAATGATGAAATAGCACATCTGAAAGTATCATTTTTTGGTCCGTTTTATGGCAGTTATGTGGTATTCGAGTTAGATGAAGATTACCAGTATGCATTTGTTACCAGCTACAACCGTGATTACCTTTGGTTGCTTTCTAGAGCACCTAAAGTGCCCGATACCGTAATGAACAAGTTTAAAACCATGTCTGAACAATATGGTTTTAACACCAATGAACTTATCTATATGAAACACGAACCCGTTCAAAAAGAATAGTGTAAACCCCCTTTACACTAGAGTTCCTTTTATGGGTATTTTAACTTGCTAACAGAAGGGAGGCTGTATGTGAGTTGAGTATAAGTGTCTTATTCCTGTAGGAAATGGTTAATAAATCATTCAGTCAACTGTAACAAGAACACTTCACACTGTTGCACGCTTTACAAAAAATAATACTTAGGAACTGGAGTAACTCATGAAGCGTGTAGCATATTCTCTTATTGCAGCGGCAGTTGCAATGGCACTTACAGCCTGTGATGGTGACGACGGAGCACAAGGTCCTGCGGGTCCTCAAGGTGAGCAGGGCACTGCTGGCCAAGACGGTGCAAACGGTACTAATGGCTCAAATGGTACAAACGGCACAAATGGACAAAATGGTACTGACGGCCAGGATGGTCAAAATGGACAAGACGGCCAAAATGGTCGTGATGGTAGTTACAGCGTACCTGGCCTGGTTCGTATAGCAACCGTCCCTGCTGGTGCTGAAGTAACTGGTCTATTTCTTTCTGAAGGGGGTGACTTGTTCTTTAACGTTCAGCACCCAAATGACACCAACACAGCTACTGATAAGTTCAATAGCAAGCCATTCAATACGGGCACTGTCGGTGTACTAACCGGTGTGAACTTTAATAATCTACCCGCAAATATCCCAAGCGCGCCGGTTCCTGCTTCGACCATGGAACAACAAACCGTGATTTCTGCTATTGGTCAATATCAAATTCTAGGCCAAACAGGTGATACATTCGCAAACCTTGGCACTAAGGGATTAGCGGGTGGTTTGGGTGTACATTACAGCATCTCAACTGGTGAAGAAATCATTAAAAATGATAACCCTGATTTCAATGGTTATATTCCAGTCGATGCAAACACAGGTTACCTATTCACAAACTGGGAAGCGTACCCTGGTGGTGTCAGTCGTTTGAAAATGAGTAAAGCGACAACGGGTAAATGGTCAATTGAAGAAGCCATGATGGTAGACTTCGACGGTGTTAAAGGGACTGCTGCTAACTGCTTTGGTTCGGTATCGCCTTGGGGCACGCCGCTGACTTCAGAAGAATGGATTGTTTGGTCGGCTGTAGATACTACTCAAGATCCACAGTGGAATAACCCTGCTGAAACAGGTAATGACACAATGGAAGCGTTAATGGCACCTGATTTCCCTAACCCTTATCGCTACGGTTACATTGCTGAAATTAAAAACCCTACAACTGAGACACCTGATGTTGTGAAACACTTCACAATTGGTCGTTATGAGCATGAAAACTCAGTTGTGATGCCAGACCGTCGTACTGTTTATTCATCACAAGATGATACCGGTGGCGTACTATTTAAATTTGTTGCAGATCAACCAGAAGACTTAAGTGCAGGTACCCTGTACGCAGCAAAGCTAACGCAAGATGCTGGCCTTACCGATCCGGCTGTAACTGGCTTTGACATTAGCTGGGTTGAGCTTGGTCGCGGCAGTAATGCACAAATTGAAACTTGGGTGGCTGAATATGATGGCATCAATGAGACTGACTATGTTGAAGGTCAAACAAGCTATCTGTCTGTTGCTGATGTAAAAGCGTGGGCAGAAGGCGCTGCAACTTATCCAACTGTTGCAAACGGTGGCGGTAAAGTAACGGCAGGTAAAGCGATGGACAACCGCGCTATCTTCCTTGAGTCTCGTCAGGCTGCACGCCAAAAAGGCGCTACGGCTGAATGGCGTAAACTTGAAGGCTTAAGCATCAACCATAACCGCGTACTTGAGGCGGTAACTGGTCAAGATGTTGTTGCCGGTGAGGTGGTAGATAAAGCCTATATGTATATCGGTATCTCTGATATCGACAACACCATGATTGATGGCGAAGGTGACATGCAGCTTTCTGCGCGTGTTAAAGATTGTGGCGGTGTATACCGTGCACATATCGATAACAACTATAACCTAACTCGTATTGAGCCGGTTGTTATGGGTGCAACTTACCGCTCGTCACTAACTGGCGCTGAGCGTTGTGACGTCAATCAGCTTTCGCAGCCTGATAACGTAATCGTAATGGAAGATGGTCGCATCATCATTGGTGAAGATGGCTTCCAAGAAAACAATACGCTTTGGCTTTATGACCCTAAAGCAAAATAATTAAGCAAGTAGCAGCGCACTTCATGGTGCGCTGCTTTTTTTTAGCAAAATTTTGGAGTCATAAAAATGAAATACGTTAGCCTAATTCTAGTGGCATTGACGAGCGTAGCCTTGTTTGGTTGTAATGATGAACAGACTCAAGGGCTAACCAATACCACACTTATGTCGGCGCAAACTACAGCACCTTATAAACAGGGTGATGATATTCCTGCGACCGCATTTATGCAGCACAATGAAGTCTATAACCCTGAATCAGTGATCCCACCTCAATGTTACACCAAAACGGATGGCGTGAATAATCCTTGCTATGCCTGTCATCAATCATATGATGAAAAAAACCGACCAAACATGATGCGCGATGCCAATTTACAAGGCGCCTATGAGTTTTCCGATCTTGGATTTAAAAACCACTGGAAAAACCTGTTTAAAGATCGCTCTGAGCTTATCAAAGGTATCTCAGATCAAGATATTACTAACTGGGTCAATCAAGATAATTACACCCCTTTCATCAAAAAACTAAAAAATAACCCTGATTGGAAAGGTGAGATCACCCCGCTTAACAACTTGGCGTATCCAGAAAAAGCCTTCGATGAGCTGGGTATAGCAAAGGATGGCAGTGGCTGGGTGGCATTCAATTATAAACCTTTCCCTAGTACTTTCTGGCCGACCAATGGTTCTACGGGGGATGTCATGATCCGCCTTGCTGACTCCTTTAGAGAAAAAGGTGGAACGTATAATCAGGACGTCTACCTTGCCAACTTAAGTCTAGTTGAAATGGCTGTAAAGGGGCTTGACGAAATATCAACGCCAGTTATTTCTGAATCGCGAGTTGGCGTAGATTTGAATGGTGATGGCAAACTCACGCAGATCACTAACATGCTGCGTAGTGAACGTTACCTTGGTGATGCCAATACTATCGAGCTTGCTCATCAGTTATATCCACAAGACACCGAGTTTTTACACACCGTTCGTTATATTGGAGTGGATGATAATGGCCAAGTATTTAATGCGCCAAGAATGAAAGAAGTGCGCTATATGAAAAAGCACAATTTTAAATCTAAGCAGTCGCTCGGTGCTGCCTACTATAGAGAAGCGAAAGAAAAGTCATTCGAAAATTATCCTCAAACGCTTTATTTGGGCGACCAAGGGATCAATAACAACTTCGGTTGGACGATTAACGGTTATATTGAAGACAAAAATGGTGCACTTCGTCCGCAACATGAGCAAGAGCTTGCTTTTTGTAATGGTTGTCACAAAACCATTGGCTCAACCTATGACCAAACCTTCTCGTTTGCGCGTAAAGTTGAAGGCAAACTGGGTTGGGGTTATATCAATTTAAAAGAGATGCAAGATGTACCTAACAAAGGCGAAGTGCAGGGCGAATTCTTGACCTATATGATGCGTGTTGGCGGCGGGGATGAGTTTAGGCAAAACCAAGAGATGCTTATGCGCTGGTTTAACGAAGATGGCACGGTAAACAGCAAAAAAGTGCAGTCTGCGAAAAACCTTTATGAATTGATCACACCATCAAAACCACGTGCGCTGGCACTGAATAAAGCCTACTTGACCATTGTCAAAGAGCAAAGTTACCTATTTGGTCGTGACGCCACCATAGTAAAAGCGCGTAATGTGCTTGAACAAGTCGATGATTCTCAACAGCCTCTAGAGCCAGAGCACCGATATGTATGGGATATGCAGCTGGATTGGAATAAAGGTGAGTAAAATGGTAGGAGCTCAATGAGCTCCTACATTAGAGTTAACCTTTTTTAAAGGTTAACAGATGCTTTGGGGATCTCAGGATGAAGGTCCCTAGGAGTAAAATAAGTAAAAGCATATTCATGTTGCCAGAATCTTTCTCGGGTGGTGTTTTTGGCTGATTTTTCACACTGATTTCAACCATCTTAGTTTCTGAGTTCGCGAAACCATCAGATACAAAGTACTCAAAGTGGAAATTTTGTGGTGTACTCTCATTCGCTGTAAATTTTACAACCCCTGTTTGGCTATCAAAAGTGAAATTTGCAAGCTTATTCGGGTTACTCACAGTGTAAATAAGTAGGTCTGAGTCAGCATCGTTACCATCAAGTTTAATTGTTGTCAGCTCATTTCGTACAGCATCAAACGCCAAGTTCTCGGCGGTTGGTGTGCTGTTGGTGAGTTTAATCGATACAATGCCAGTTTCAGAGTCCACATAACCATCATTTACTTTGTATTGTATATGGACGTCACCGCAACAAGATGTGGGTGTAAATAGTAAAATCCCGGCTTCTCTATCAAGCCATGTGAGCCCTTCTATATTTTCTTTATCTAGCAAGGAATAGCTTAAAGATGTTGAATCTTCGTCTTCTGCAGGTAATGTAATCTTTAAGGGCTTATTCCAGTGAGTAGCCACTTCAATATTGTTTATTTGTGGTTGGGCATTGTAGACTTCAATGTTGACGTCCCCTTTTGCGACTTCCCACTCTCCTTGCGTTGCACTATATTCTAAGTATTCATGGCCAAGAGACTGTGGCTGATATAAAAAGCGCTGACTAGGTGCAGGATCTATTGAGCTTAGCTCCCCATGACGGGTGAAATTTGTGAAAGCGTAGGAGGTATTTTCATGTTTTTCTGGTAGCGTAATAGATAATTGCTCGCTAATATGAACTCTATAGTCGAGTGGCGGTATTACTTCCTGATTTGGCTGACCTTTTGCGATTTCAAACACTTGGGGAGCGGATCCAGATGTCACCAAAAACTTACTATCGTTCACTACCGAAGTATTAACATAGCCGTTATTGGCAACCCCATTAATTTCCCAATCTATTTGCTGAGAAAATGTATCAAGCTGGCCGAACTTTGTAGTGCAAGAATAGATCAGTGAATGTGGGCCACTTTGGTGTAACCCGACCGGCACATCACCTTCACACACTTTTGTGATTGGAAGTGGAGTTTCGCTTGTATTGATCACAAGAATGGCACCATCTTTCGTTAAGGCATAAGTGCCAATTTCTTCATGGTATGCTGCTGATGCTATGTCGACATATGACCCTTCACCAATTTGCTGAAATTCTGAATTAAATTGGTAATACCATGTAGAATCCTGCACTTGAACATATAACCCATGCAATAGATGGCTCTCTATCGTTCTTGCATAGACAAGCTTTTTAAGTGGTTCGAAATGAAACTCTAGAGGGAGAGTAGCACTATCTAGACTGTTTTCATTGGCTTCTTCTTGAGTGGTAACAATGAAGCGATGAGGATATTTGTCGAGTAGCAAATACGTATAGAAGAGTTTATCTAGCTTTCCATCGTTGTTGAAGTCATCATAAAATTCAAACTTTTTGCTTGTGAGGTACTCAGCAAATTCAGAATCATACGTATACGTTGAGAGTGTATCGCTGTTTTGTAAGCTGATTTTGGTTCTCATGTTCTTGGTGTGAATTCCCCCGCTCATTGCACTTTCAAAAAGCGCTTTGGAGTGGCAAGATAATTGCGCTTGATCGTTGTTGACATCCTCAACCATATTCTGCTGAGAATGCATACAGCGAACATCATATTCTGGTAGCATGGCTTGCTGTGAAGCGACATGAGTATCAAAAATAATGTTTTGACTGTTAAATTCAGTAGTATAAATCAAATCTACTTTACCATCGAAAGTGATGTCTCCATAGTAGGTTATAAAACGATGGAAATATGCAAGGTCATGATCGAAGCGATAGCATTTTGCTGCGGGAGCATTTCTTTTTAAGTCTCTAACACAGTATCGGTATCGCTCAAACTGCCGTTCGAAGCCTCTTGTGTGCGATGACCAAGTTATCAACTTATCAGTTTCTGTTTGATTTATTGGATGGACTATTCGGTGCTCATCTGGCAGTCCGAAAATAGCTTCAACTCGTTGAGAAATACTATCAAAGATCTCAACTTGAGAATCAGCGTCATTTTGCATTAAGATTTCGTGAATACCGTCCTTATTTTCATCTAAAGTCTTTAAGAAGTTTTTGCCAGATAATACATTTGCATTGGCATTACCCACCACCGTTAACTGTT
Source organism: Pseudoalteromonas sp. GCY (assembly GCF_016695175.1). NCBI lineage: Bacteria > Pseudomonadati > Pseudomonadota > Gammaproteobacteria > Alteromonadales > Pseudoalteromonadaceae > Pseudoalteromonas > Pseudoalteromonas sp. GCY. The sequence goes on along the minus strand of NZ_CP068022.1, from coordinate 1,194,373 downwards.
CCGCGATGAGCTCATAGATAGCTCCTGTGGACAGCAATATCTGTTTACGATTCTCAGCAGTAAAGCTACCTGCGAGCATGCTACCACCAACATCAGATAGTTTTCGAACTTCGGTATTACTGTCGATGGATACTGCGTATATTGAACTTGCTGTTGTAATCAACACCTCGCTTTGTTTCCAAGGCGATTTTTGCAAAGAAACAATGGGAGATGTTGATATTTCAGTCGAATTAACAAGAGTTTTACTATTAGTATCAATAACTAATAGGCGATTTTCTGCTGCCAAGACTAAAAACTGAGACGTAGTGTTATTTACAGTAACAAGTACATGTTTACTTGTAGCTGCACCAAGTAACATTCTTTGATTAACGATAAAACGATCATCTTTTTTGACTAAGAAAGTCACATAATTAGAATTGTCGATTGTGTCGACTAATACTATTTCATGCTCTCCATTTAGTTTTTTCTCTGCGTGTAAAACTTTTTCAAATTGTCCAATTTCAGAGAGGTTGAAATAAGACTGTGGTAATTCATTTTGAGCTTGAGCAAATGAAGCGGTAAGAAGAAGTGCTAGAGCAAAGCTATTACTTACTTTTAAATGTACGCTCTGCATACATAATCCTTTTGTTTTATAAGAACTTTATATTTAAGGGGGTATCATGAGTTACTTACATTGTTTATTATCAGTAACTTAGTTTGGCTGTTTTTTTATGAAAAACTTTTTGTCGAAAGAATATAGCACGAGTTATTGTTGGATAGCAGTAAGTAGTTAATTCTGGTTCACCTAATTATATCTCTGTGTAAATCATGAAGAGTTGGGAGTGGTTGTTGATTGAAAAAGTTAGCTGTAATAGTCATTTTTATTAGCCTTTGCATTATATTTTCTCTGATCTTGTACGAAAATACTCATAAAATACCGGCAAGTAACGATATTAATGTCGTTGAAAAACCTTCCATAATAAAAGCTTATGCGAGCAAGAAAACTGTAAGTAATGAAGTCATAACCCAATCGGATCATTTAGATCGTGAGAGTCTATTTCAAAATGCAAACAACATAAGAATATGCAGAAGAGTGCCTAAAACGCAGAGCGAACTCGATACTTGGGCTGAACGAGCGCATGCTAATGATGAGTACTATGAAATCATAGATAGTATGCATAGAAAATTTAAAATGTGCTTAGGCATCGCAGATCGCGATGGCCCTTATGTTGACATGTTGATAGAAGCTGCTGAAAAGGGCTCAGATAAAGCGGTGTCTTTGTTTTGGCAACTGGGCGACGTTGAGCTGGTTGATGAGCTGAAGTTAAAAGATGTCCCAAGAGATGAACAAGTTTCGCGTCGACAAGCATTTATCACGACTAAGTATCGCTTAGCGCACAAGGTCGCACTTCAAGGTGGTGAGAGTTCGATGCTAAAGCTTATCTCTGGCTTTCAACACTTAGATCCACAAACTGGTGGGCAGGATTATGTTAAGTCTCTCGCTTTTGCTTACTTTTTTGTAGAAGTGGTGAGTAACAGTGACGTATTTGGCAGAGTTGAGTGGACAATCAGAGATCTCGAGGGAAAAATGTCACCAGAAGAAATTACTCAAGCCAACGAACTGACTCGTGACTTTTTAGCGCAGCATAGAGCGCTATAGACCTTGAAGGTAAGATAAAGCTTAAGCTCGGATCAGAGCAGAATTACTCTTCTCGCTTTCTGGATCAGAATTTAACTAACCAATAGTATTCTTTTGGCGCTTAGATCAGGATTTTACTAAGCTAGTCCGAGAACAAGACTACCAGATCATATTTTTACTAACTGATTAAGCTAATTGGGCTCATTGGATCACGATTTTACTAACCTACCTTAGTTTGAGTTAGTAAATTTGCGGTGTATATCACCATTATTGCTGATATTTTATGCTAAATGATGTGGTTTCAAAGAGTTAACAAAGGAATGTTAGTAAAATTGTGATCTAAAAAAGGCGCCGTTAGTGGCGCCTTAGTTAAAATATGATCCAATACAGCGTACTGAGCAGCATAGCGATAATGACTAGGTAAAATAGTGATCTGAAGTAACTAGGTTTGGTCGCAAAGATAGCGATAAGTAGTAATACTGCCAAGGTCATATAACCAATAAACTCTAAGCTACCGTAGGCCCCCTGAGTTTTAAGAGCAAGTGCCAAGCTGCCGCCGAGGCAGAGCCAGCCGGCAATGGTTAATTGACTTGTTACGTTACCTTTTGGACGTGTACCAAATACTTCTTTATAGTGATTGGGTTTTGCTACTGCAAAACCCATAAACGCTAGCAGGCAAAGTAAAAACGTTAGCCATTCCATTAGGCGTTTACCTCATGCTTTGCTTGGCGACGTGGTGTCGCTGGCGCTGCTTTGGTACTGCCGAGCTTTTTGGCTTGAACCAAGAAACCGAACGCGATACCAATAGCCATCACATCAAAACCAAATAATACCCACTGACCATTAATGAAATAGCTCACAATGCTGCCATCAGTGGTTAGCATGTTTACGACAGGCAGTAAGCCCCACACGATAGCATTTACTTTCGCAGAGAGCAGCCACGCTAGCCTATCCGACTTAAATAGAGCAGCCAGAGTGAATACTCCCCACGTAACAAAGAACACCAGAACTTCTTTGTCTGCACGTCCCGCTAATTCCATTGGAAGCAATCGGTTTGCATAAAAGAACATCGCCGTTGCGGCTGGCAGACCCATAATGGTGCCTAAATTGAGCGACTCCACAAGCCTAAGGCCTACACCCGGCTTGTCATCACCTTTGAGCTTTTGGCGTAGTCTTTTTGCCCACATAACAGCACCCGTTGCAATCATGGCACAGCCTGCCAATCCTGCGACAAAGTACAGCCAACGCAAAAGCGGCTCTGCTAAACGGCCCGTGTGCAGTGCTATCATTCCGCCGTAGAGATTTTCAGCGCCAGACAGTGTCACATTGTGCGTTTTTAACAGCTCACCAGATGCCGCGCTATACATCCAGCTTGGTGGGTCATCCTGAACAGCACGTTGAGCATTGGCATAAAGCTTAATCGTTGCGCTTGCATCCCCTGGCGATGAGATCACAATGCGGCGAAGCGGTGCGTCACCAGAGTTAGTAAAATAATGATCTAACGCTGTATTTAATGCGAGCTCCTTCAATGGTTGTCCTGTTTCAGGGATCGCAGCAAGAAAGGGGTAGCGTTCGGCTCGGAGCGTTTTTGTATCTTCAAAGCGCTGCTCAGCAGGTTGTGGCAGCAACATAAAAATAAGCGTCACTAAGCCAGTATAAGTGATCATAATATGAAATGGTAATGCCACCACGGAAGAAAGATTGTGGGCGTCTAGCCAACTTCTCAGCCCTTTCCCGTTTCTAAATTGGAATAGATCTTTGAAAATGCGCTTATGGATCACCACGCCAGAAATAAGCGCAATTAGCATAAACAGAGTTGCAAAACAGACAATCCAACGCGCGGTGATAGCGTTCATGTAATGCAAGTCAAAATGTAGGCGGTAGAAAAAGTTACCCCCTTTAGTTTCCCTAAACTCAGGAAGTGCCTCCAGCGTTACTGGGTCGAGATACTCCGAGTGACGTTTTCCACGTCTCTCCCCTTCGGCTGGTTTTTCGGAGTACATCAATAGCAGGCTTGGGCGACGCTCCGTTGGCATTTCAATACGCCAAGACTCTGCGTTTGGCGCTATATCTCGAAACCGTTCGATACTCTTTTTGACGGTTTCATTTTGTTGAGTGCTATCGTAATGAGGTAGATGGTGCGTTGCAGGTTGTGCCCACAGACTGATCTCATGTCTGAAAAAACTCGCTGTACCGGCAAAAAAGATTAAAAACAGCAACCAACAAACGAGTAAACCAACCCAAGTGTGTAGCCAAGTCATACTGCGAAAAAATGACTCTCTCACAGGGAGCCTCCAAAATGCGTCAGTGCGCCGTAGAGAATACAAAGTAGTCCGATCATGCCAAGAAAGACTTTTCTAAAAGAGCGGCATCCAAACACCCAAATAAAAACGATGGCGTAAAAGACGATGCCGGTTGTTAATGCATATAAAAGCGCATCTAGGCGCGGGGTAGGTAAAGTTAAAGCCAACAAAGATGAAGCCAAAACGGTCACGTAATAGCCGCCGAAAATAGCGATGAAAAAGCGTGCTAGCACTTCAGCTCTGTACAAAATAGCCTTATTGTTTGTGTTATCCCGACTAGGCATAGCACCTCTTAAAAAGACAGAAAACGTAATAGAATATTATCCAATAATTTGCATCTAAATGATAGTGATTCGTACTTGTTTTAAATTGAGTGGAGGCGTTTTAACGACTAAGTGCTTTTGGTTCAATGGGGTTTTGAATGTGGCTATGTCATAATGACCATCGATGGCATTGGGTAAAATAAGTAAGGGAAGATGGATATTTTTGAACGTGTTAGGCTGTGCAAGCTTTGCGATAAAACGCTTCCCATGGGGGCAAAACCTATTATCCAAGGCAGTAGTAAGGCCAAAGTCTTAATTATAGGCCAAGCGCCGGGATTAAAAGCACATCAAACCTGCCAGCCGTTTAATGACCCAAGTGGAGATAGATTGCGAGACTGGCTCGATGTAAGTAGAATACAGTTTTATAACCCTGAACTATTTGCCATTATGCCAATGGCATTTTGTTACCCGGGTAAAGGGAAGTCTGGAGATTTACCGCCGCCTAAAATCTGTGCACCCACGTGGCATTCTCAGGTGTTAGCTACACTCAGCCAGATATCGTTAACACTACTTATCGGGCAATATGCGCAAAAATGCTACTTAACGCAATATTCATCAGTAACTGAGATGGTAAAAAATGCTGACTTTTCCAGTCAAAGTCATTTGCCATTACCTCATCCCAGCCCCCGTAATCAGATCTGGTTAAAAAGGCACGACTGGTTTGAAAAAGACAGAGTACCGCAGTTAAAGGCAAGGATTTCAGCTGCGCTATCATCTTGATAACACGCTAATTAAGTTTGCAATTAATGCTTTAGGATTAGGTTTGAAATCAAAGGCAATCTGATAGGTTTAAAACTAAGGAATAAAGGTCATATCAGCCAATATTTATCATCATTTAGTTGCGTAATTACGAGTATTACCTCATACTCCAGCTTGTTTACATAACAAACACTTTTTAACATTTTCAAAGGACTTGATAATGATATACAAAACTACCGGTTGGGCTGCTGTACTTCTTTCCCTCGTCGCATTTTATCCTAGTATGCAACCTGGTGCGTTTTCCGTTATAGGCTTCTATTTATGCCTGTTTTCCCTCATTATCGCAGCATTTGCGAGCCATATGGATAAACCGATTTATTTTCGCAGTGTGATCACACTGTCTCTTGTTAACATCTTATTAGTGAATGATGGTACTCGTGCAAGCCTTTGGTTTGGCCAAAGCGACTGGGTTTATATCGGCTCTATGTACGGTATCTTTTTAGTCGTGGTGAGTATTTGTGGCTTTTTAGTGAGCCGAGACTTATTGATATCAACCTTAGAAGGTAAGGTTGAGTAAAAAATAAGTGCACAAGCAGAGCCTGTGCACTAGGTCAGCGGTAAAATACGCTTAATTTTTTGCAGTTCCTTAACACCTGCTAGTGCGGTGTCAAGTGTTTACGGTTTGTCGAAATCAGCTTGTCTTACGGTGACCCCTAAATTGGTGAGTGCCTGTCCTTTATCGAGATCTCTGGCCGACCAAATACAATTCTTAATGTTTTTTAAAAATATTGCAGTGGCTGGTGGCTTTCTCGCACTCGCCGCGTCAGGTGCTGGTAAATTCAGCATTGATAGTAAGCTAGTAGAGAGTAAGTAATTACGAAATAAAAGCGCACAAGGTTGGGACCGTGCGCTTTTGGTTGTCCTGTTAAGCCTTTTTAAATTTAATTTGTGCGACAAAAAATAATGCTAGCGTTTGTGTAATTAGGACGGCCGCATGGAGATAAACTGGAAAACCCAAGGCGGCATCAATGGTCGAAAGCGCCAACTGGGAAATATGGAAAGTTGGCAACAGCCAAGCAAACCATTGCATTGCTTCAGGAAATAGCGTGATAGGTAGCCACAGGCCAGAAAGCAATGAGAGTGGTAGGTAAACTAAATTAACCACTGCAGGTGCCGCTTTTGCTGACACTGACAGCCCAACTAGCAGCCCTAACATACACAAAGGCAAGGTGCCGAGCAGGGCAATTGCAATCACGAGTAACCATTGAACTAAACTTAAAGACACGCCGGAAAATAATGCCAGCGAGCTCATTAGGCAGGCTACGAGCAATGAAAAAGCCGTCGCACTCACACATTTTGCGAGCAGATACTGATAGGGAGAAACGGGAGAGAGCTGCTTGAGTATCAGCCAACCATTTTGCTTTTCAAGGGCGACGTTAACGCCAAAGGAAAATAGCGCAGGTCCTATCATGCCAAATATCAGATAATTGATATACATATAGTTATGGGAGTCATGATGACTGAACACCACGCCGAAGAAAAGATAAAACAAGCAAGGAAATAGTGTGGCTGGGATCACAAAACCCTTACTTCTAAATGTGCTCAAGAGTTCAGTTTTGCTTTCAAGTATAAAGGATGCTGTGTTTATCATGGTTAAGCGCTCCTAGCATTCATTAAGGATAAATAAGCTTCTTCGAGGCTCATTGGGGCTACATACAAATTGCGGATAGAAAATTTCTCTAATAACTGCTGCAAAATATGGTTTGGCTCGTCCGTCAATATAGTGAACTGATCGCCTTTAACATTCAGATCTATCATGGGAAGTGCGTTAACCAGTGCTGCTGCAGACAGGTCGCTGGTGAACTTGATTTGTGAGCGACGATAGGTGTTGGTAAGCTCAGGTATGCCGTTAAGCTTGGTACATTTTCCTTCTTTTAAAACTAATAATTCATCTGCTAATGCTTCTGCCTCGTGAAGATAGTGTGTGGTAAGGAGTACCGTTTTATTTTGTTGTTTTAACGTGCGTATAGCCTGCCACAGTTGCTGCCTCGACTCTACATCCATACCAACACTTGGTTCATCCAAAAAAACAATGTCGGGATTGCCTGCTAGTGCAATTGCCATAAACAGTCGTTGCTTTTGCCCTCCAGATAACGTATCGAAAGTTTGTTCTAAAAATGGTGCTAATTGGCAGAGTGACATTAACCTCTCCAATGGAATTGGGGCTTGATGGTAACTTGCAAATAACGCCAGAAACTCCCTCACCTTGGTTTGCAGAGGTAGTCCGCCTAACTGCATCATGGCACCCACGCGCTGGCGACAAAAATCAGACTCAGGCTGATGGCCAAGAACTGAAACTCGTCCTGAAGTGGGTCTTAGTCTGCCAAGCATTATATTGATCAGGGTGGTTTTTCCTGCGCCATTTGGACCAAGAATGGAATATACCTTACCCTGTTCAAGCGTAAGGTTTAGGTCTGCTAATATTGGCTTAGTATTGTTGTATGCAAAACTGATATTTGATAACTCAATGGCGTTGCTCACCGTCTTCGCTCCTACTGAACTTTACGATTTGCAGTATGCGCTGCTATAAGATGAAGCGTGAGTGAGGGTTGTCAGGAAATAAAATGACAAATGTCAGAACTTAAAAAGAGAACTCACAGGCATTGCAACACCTGTGAGTATTCAAGCATTACAGCCCTGTCATTTTTGATAAATGCGTAGAGAGGGCAAGTTGGATCTTAGTGTCAGGGGCCTTTACAGTAAACAAAGCCTCTTCAAAGTCGCCTTTTGAAAAGCTATCGTGAATGTTATTCGACAGTGCATAGGGCTCACTTGGCATGCCAGTAAATGGAAAGATCATCCGATCCATGCCGCCATCACCATCTTCGTCATGGATCACGTGAATCGCATACTGGCCCGCAGGCACGCCTTCAAAAGTGACCGTAGTGGTAGGAATTTGCGGTGTGACAATCAGCTTGCGAAAAAAGTGAGCGTCAGGATCATTCACATTTTTATCGCTGTGGTAGTCAGCGCTGTTGTCAAATAACAGTACCAGCATTTGACCATCGGTATTGGTCACATCTGTGATCTCAACCGTAAGATTCGTTGGGGGACCTGCAACCGTATTTACGCTTACCGGACTTGTTGAACTACACGCCGCAAGTAGTGCCAGCGCAAACAATAAACTTAGGGACCTCATCCTTTGCTCCTATTAAGGGTTAAATTGTAGCTACACTAGCTTGTCAGATAATTGTGTAAATACTGTTAAAAATTGTTAGATACGGACAATGTTAAAGACTGTTCTGACCAGTGTGACCAAGCGCTGTAATAGATCGGAATAATCATTCGATGTAATCGAACGGAATAGCCAAATTTGACTAATTTTATTCTCACGTAGGTTTGGTAGGCTATTGGTAGGCTAACCATTAAATAATTGAGCTGAACTTATTATCCCAAGTTCAGGTTAAATCGAGAGCTATTATGAAAATTATCCGAATTAACAAAGCACAGGCAGCACAAGATGGTGCTGGCGTAAATATTAACCGCATTGCTGGGTTTGACGGCAAGAGTCTAGATCCTTATCTCATGATTGATGAATTGAAATCAGATAATCGCAGTGACTTTATGGCTGGCTTCCCACCGCACCCACACCGAGGTATTGAGACCTTTACCTATATTCGCAAAGGTGGATTTGAGCATAAAGATCAAATGGGTAATGTCAAAGCCATTCGCAGCGGTGATGTGCAGTGGATGAGTACCGGGCGTGGTGTGGTGCATTCAGAAATGCCGCTAGGTGACGCAGAAGGCATGCATGGCTTTCAAATTTAGTTAAATATGCCAGCAAAAGACAAAATGCGAGCGCCTAGATATCAAGATACAACTGAGCACCCTGCACCACAAAAAGCGATAGCAAAAGCTGGTCATTTCAAAGCTCTGGCTGGCACATGGCAAGTGGCGGGCGAAGTGCTTACATCGCCATTACAGTCTCTTGCAGGCGAGGGAGCACTTGCCGATGTGGCCTTAACTGCGGGAAGTCAATTACACCTTGAACTGGCTCAGTTTGGCAAGGTGATGATCTACATTCACTCGGGCAGATTTGAAAACTATGGGGAGCAAACGTTGCTTGAGCTTGACCCAAGTCAAAACCTCGCTCTCTTAGCGACGGATGATGTTGGCTTTTTGATCCTTGCAGGGCAGCCAATTAATGAAAAGATAGCGCATATGGGACCATTTGTGATGAATACCCAAGAGGAGCTTCATCAAGCGGTTAGAGATTATCAACAAGGACGCTTCGGCAATATTGTATAGGGGGTTTACATGGGATTATTAATCGATGGTCAATGGCACGATAAGTGGTATGACACAAAAAGTAGCCAAGGCAAGTTTGAGCGTGAGTCCGCAAAACTAAGAAATTGGGTAACAGAAGACGGCAGTGCGGGGCCAACGGGTAAAGCGGGTTTTAAAGCTGAGTCCGGACGCTACCATTTGTATGTTTCCCTTGCGTGTCCTTGGGCTCATAGAACGCTTATTTTCCGACAGCTCAAACAATTAGAGGTGCATATCGACGTCTCGATTGTTGACCCAGATATGTTAAGTCAGGGTTGGAGCTTTACAAGTCAGCGTCCAGAAGTCGGTGATAACTTGCATCAGCTAAGTTTTATGCATCAGCTGTATACTAAAAACGACCCAAGTTATTCGGGCCGAGTCACGGTGCCTGTCCTTTGGGATAAACAAACGGAGCAAATCGTTAGCAACGAATCGAGTGAAATCATTCGTATGTTTAATCGTGCGTTTAACCAGATAACGGGAAACGACACTGATTATTATCCAGAGGTGCTACAGCATGAAATCGACGAAATAAACGAATTTGTTTATCACAATATCAACAATGGCGTATATAAGGCCGGATTTGCGACAACCCAAGATGCTTATCACAATGCGGTAAGCGGGTTATTTAACGCGCTAGATAAGCTCGAAGCTAGACTCGCTGCGCAACGTTATCTTGTGAAAGGGCAAGTAACGGAAGCCGATTGGCGATTATTTACGACTCTCATCCGTTTCGACAGCGTGTATCATGGCCACTTCAAATGCAATATTAAGCAAATCGAAGATTACCCCAATATTTCTGCGTATGTGCGTGACTTATACCAACACCAAGGTATTGCAGATACGGTTGATTTTTACCACATTAAAAGGCACTACTACTTTAGCCATACGATGATCAATCCAACCCAAGTGGTGCCAGAAGGACCAAGCATTGATTATCACCGTTTTCATAACCGTAAAGGGATCACGGTGTAAATAACCTAACTTCTTATCCCGAGTTCAGGTTAAGTAATCTTTGTCTTTGTTTCTATTTGGACTAGATTTAATAATGCGTTTGCTTGTAGATGCCCTTTGTGCTTAAGTGCAAACGCATTTTGGGTCTTTATGCCTCACTGTCCAAGGAGAAAATGTGTCTTCTTCCAATATTGCTAAGGGCGCTATTGCACTACTGCTCGCCGTGATGGTGAGTGCCATCTTATATTTTGAAAATAGTATCCATCGCGACCTTAACGAGAGCTTTTACCAGCGGTTAGAGCAGGTTCACTCGGCGCAAAACAGTATTTATTTGGGAGAAATTGACGACAATCGTCGGTTTCTTTATTTTCTGCTAGACACCCCTCCAATTCAGGGTATAGCCAGAGCTGAAAAAAACGATGGTATTGACCCACAAGAAAATACTCAACTTGACGTTTGGCGTGCGCGACTGAGCACGATTTTTAGGTCAATGCTGTATTCTTATGAAGGCATTAATCAGATCCGCCTAATTGACGCTCATTCTGGTATGGAAATGGTAAGAGTCGAGCGGCAACTCGGTCAAGTGATCACGGTCCCTGATAGCAAATTACAAGACAAAAGCCAGCACGATTATTATGTTCAAGCGTTGCAGCTATCGGAACGAACTATTTACTCCACAGTGATTAACTTGAATCGAGAGCATGGGAAAGTTGTCACGCCTTTTCAACCGACCAAACGCTTTACGCTACCAACATACGACATTGAGAATGACTTGTTTGGAGTATTGGTGATTAATACCAATGCTGAGAAGATAGTAAACAGAATCGTCTCTCAAGCTCCTGATATACAAAAAGTCATGATCTTAGGCACTGATGATTCGTTTATCTATCACCCAGAATTTTCGCTGCGATATAGCAAAGATTTAAATCCCGAAATTAGCTTTCAAACATTGTATAGCGTTACGCCATGGTTCGATAAAGTTCAACTGCTGGAAGAAAAGCAAACGGGTGAACAGTTTTTAGCGTTAATTAGCAAGGTTGAAGGGGGCAACTTTAACGACCTAAACGTCAAACTGGTTAATCTCATTTCTTTTTCTGAATATCAGCAAAGTCTAAACGAAAAACGTTTAACGACCTATGTTTTACTGGCCGTTGCCTGTAGTGTATTTGCCTTAATTTTTTTTGCGTTTTGGCAATACACCAGCAGTTTACGCGTGCTCGATTCCACCCGAGCAGAGTTTAAAGCGATTTTGGATGGTGCATCTGACGGAGTACTCGGTTTTGATACTAATCTCAAACTAACTAGCTTCAATGCATCGGCAAAGCACTTTTTTAAGCAGTTAAATAGCAGTCGTTTAGGTAGCAACTCGCAATTTCTGCCAGAAGCCGTGCATCAGTTTTTATTTCACTACGCCAACTTGGTATTGAAAGGTGAAATGGTGGAGTCGAAATCACTGCAACTTGACCTTAATGCAAATGAAACTATCTGGCTTTCACTTAGCTTATCACCAATCTATGCAGGAAATGAACGTATACAGGGGGTGGCGTTATTTGTCGAAGACACTACTGCGAAGAAAGAAGCGGAAGCGCAGTTAGTCGGTGCAAATGAACGACTCGAACAAGAAGTAAAAGAGCGTACCAAAGAGCTGGTGCACGCACGTGATAAAGCCGCTAAGGCGTCAGAAGTGAAAAGTGCATTTATTTCTACTATCAGTCATGAAATGAGAACGCCGCTTAATGGTATTTTAGGTTCATTAAACTTAGTGAGGAAAGAGCCTGTTACTAAACAGCAGCACAAATATTTAGAGATGATGGAAACTAGCTCAAGCACGCTTTTATCGCTAATAAACGATGTGTTGGACCTATCTAAGATAGAAGCGGGTAAGCTAGACATTGATAATGAACCATTCAACCCGCTCTCTGTAATTGAACATGTTGCGCTTTCTATGTCGGCAAAAGCTAAGGAGCAGAAGATCGCTTATATTGTAGACCAAACTGGCTTAGAACATATTGAGCTGTGTGGGGATGCCGCGCGCGTTAAGCAAATAATTTATAACCTCCTCAGCAACGCGATTAAATTCACTAAAAAAGGTCACGTTAAATTGTCCGTCACCACAGAGCAGCTAGACGACACCGTATGGCTTAAAGTCATTGTTGAAGACACTGGGGTTGGAATTGAAAAAGCAAATCATAGCAAGCTATTCCAATCGTTTAGCCAAGAATCTGCTAGTACTTCAAACGAGTTTGGTGGCACGGGGCTTGGACTCTCAATTTGCAAGCAGTTAGTCGAAAAAATGCTCGGCCATATTCATTTTGAAAGTGAGAAGTTTAAAGGCAGTAAGTTCTGGTTTGAATTGCCGTTTTCTAGTGCTCAAACTAAGCCTATCAACGTGCCTGAAGTATTAGCAGGCAAAACGGTCTCCGTGTTAAGTAAAACCAAATTGGAGTCAGACACAATCGCTAAACTTATTGCCAAATGTGGTGGTGAGTACGTTGAGAAGGGGGCGGATAGTGATATATGCATCATCACTAATGAGCAAGATTACATTCAAGTGAAATCAGTTAAAAATCAATTTGAGAAACTTATTTTGGTGGGGGACAAGCTTCAGCATATTAACGATTCCGACAACATTGTGCATATATCCGATCCTCTTCGGATTGGAGAGTTTGTCGCGCTATTTGATTTAAATAAAGCAATTAGATTGCAACCTAGCTTGAAGAAGTCAGGTGATACCGTGGCGTTAAGTGGTAACTTGGTGACGGGTTGCCACTTTTTGGTTGTAGACGATAATCAAATCAACCGGATCGTGGCAAAAGGTATTTTAGAAGGGCAGGGGGCCAAAGTTAGCTTTGCAGTTGATGGCCAAGATGCAGTGAACAAATTACTGCTATTTGAACATCAAGAGGTCGATTTTGATGCTATCTTTATGGACTGCAATATGCCCGGCATGGATGGTTATCAGGCCACAAGAGCAATTCGTCAGGGTCAAGGTGGTGATAAGTACAAAGATGCAATCGTTATTGCGATGACTGCCAGCGCCCTTGCTGGTGAAAAAGAGCGTTGTCTAAATGCGGGAATGGATGAGTTTGTTACTAAACCTGTAGTAGTCGAGCAGCTATTTAAGGTGCTAGATGCGCTAGGTGTGCATGCTAAAGGCGACGACTCCGTCTTGATTCACCCCTTCGAAAGCGAGGAAGAAGAACAGGCTACTCAGCCAATAAACGAAGCTGACGTGCTCGAACGACTGTCTGGAGACAAAGAATTACTTAAAAAGTTGTACACCTTGTTCTTGAGTGACTCTGAAAATCAAATGCAGCAACTTAGATTGAGTATTAAAAATAGTAATTGTGACGCATCAGTAAGCTACAGTCATGCACTTAAAGGCCAAGCCGGTGATTTAGCCGCAGAAACGTTATTCGATTTGCTCGATAAAATAGAAGCCCATGCGCGTGAACATCAAGCTGAACAGTGTAAATCACATTTAGAACAGGCGCAAAGTGAATACGATAAAGTCGTAGTATTTGCGAAAAAACGCCTGAGTGAGCTAGAGTTTGCAGGTATCAGCAGTGACTAGGCCTTTGTGTAGTAGAGTTAATAATGGTGAGACTCAACATTATTAATTTCTAGGCCAGTCATAATCCATTTGAGTTGCGGTTTTTCTTGCAACAGATTGCCCAAAGCGCTTTTTCACCAGCTCTAAACTCATATCAATACCTGCTGAAATACCCGCTGAGCTAGTAAAATTTTGATCCATAATAAACCTTACGTCCTCAACGACTTCAAGAGAGGGATATTGCTCTCTCAAATCGTCGATATCCTGCCAGTGGGTGGTGACTCGCTTACCATCAATGAGACCTGCTTCGGCATATAAAAATACACCTGTACAAACAGATGCGCACTGAGAGGTATGATTCGCTGTTTCTGCAAGCCAATTAAGTACGTTGTGATCACTGCAAATTTGGTGATGAAGTCCGCCGACAACGATGAGCAAATCAAACTTTGGATGCGAGTAGATACTGTAATGGGGGTTTACGCTCATGCCGCCACGCGAGGTTACAGGAACATGACTTGGCGCGACAAGGCTGACATTAATCGGGGTCTCGATAAATCGCTTTGCGGTGTTGAATACCTCAAACGGGCCACAAAAATCTAAACACTCCGCACCGTCATAGATGAAAATACCAACTTCCATTATTTCTTCCCACAGATCAGTTTTTTACTAACTTGGCTGATTTTAGTTAAATTTTCAAGGTAAATTGTAACAACCCATGAAAAAACACTTTTAATCTTTGTCTGACTGCCTTCAAGCTATTATGAACTCGGGCTTTTCTGCTCCATCGCAGAGAACCTTGCTTTTCCCGCAAAGCGATTGCACTTTTAGAGACGATCCGTAATATCTTATCCACGATAACAACAAGCGATGAAACAATATGTTCAAACCTTCCATCACATTATTAAGTGCAGCCGTATGTTTAGCCCTTGCGGGTTGTGCGGGCACGGCAGACCAAAGCCAAGAACCAGTAAAATCACTGCAAAGTAAGCAATATGATAACGTGCTTTTGCAGGAGTTTTCAGGTCCTTATCAAGGCGTTCCTCATTTTGACAAAATGAAGCTTGAAGATTTAGAAGCTGCGCTTGAAATTGGTATGGCTGATAATTTGAAAGAAATTGAAGTAATAGCCAACAATCCAGCTAAGCCAACTTTTGAGAACACCATTGTTGCACTAGAAAGAGCGGGTGCCGCTTTGGATCGCGTTTTTACCTACTATGGTCTTTGGAGTGCAAACATTTCAAGCCCAGAGTTTAGAGAAATCCAATCGCGAGTTGTGCCTAAGTTTTCAGAGTTCAGCTCTAAAATCACCCAAAACCAAGCGCTTTTTGAACGCGTAAAAGCAGTATATGAAGGCGCTGAATATAAAAAGCTAACGGCAGAAGAGCAGCGTATCACTTGGATGCGTTATAACGGCTTTGCCCGCAATGGTGCGACGCTAAAAGGTGAAGACGCTAAGCGTTACGCAGACATTAATCTTGAGCTATCAAAGCTACATACTAAGTTTGCAAATAACGTCCTTGCAGATGAAGAAAACTACGTGGTTTACCTCACTAAAGCGCAGTTGTCAGGTTTGCCTGAGTCGTTTGTTGCATCGGCAGCGGCTGCTGCAAAAGCGCGCGGCAAGGCGGATATGTACGCGATTACAAACTCTCGCTCTTCAATGGATCCATTTTTAACCTACTCAACAGAGCGTGAGTTACGCGAGAAAGTATGGAACAACTACTATAACCGCGGCAACAACGGTGGTGAGTACGACAACAAAGCGATTATCTCTGACATCTTAACGCTTAGACATGAGCGCGTTAACTTACTGGGTTACGATAATTACGCGCAGTGGCGTCTTGAAGATCGCATGGCGAAAAAGCCTGAAAACGCGATGGCGCTGATGAAAAAAGTGTGGCCAGCAGCAATTGCACGCGTGAAAGAAGAAGTTGCTGACATGCAAGCGATCGCCGACAAAGAAGGCGCTGATATCACCATCAAGCCATGGGATTACCGTTTCTACGCCGAGAAGGTTCGCCAAGCTAAATATCAATTGGATTCAAACGAAGTTAAAGCCTATTTACAGCTAGACAATCTGCGTGAAGCAATGTTCTATGTTGCAGGCCGTTTGTTTAACTTTGAGTTCACCGAAGTGCCTAAGGGCTCGGTGCCTGTATTCCACCCTGACGTTCGTGTTTGGGAAGTAACTGACAAAACCACAGGTGATAATATCGGCCTTTGGTATTTAGACCCGTTCGCACGTAAAGGTAAACGCTCAGGTGCGTGGGCCTTATCATATCGTAGCCATACAACATTTGATGGCAAAACAAATGTGCTTAGCTCAAACAACTCAAACTTTGTGAAAGCACCAGAAGGTGAAGCGACCTTGATTTCTTGGTCAGATGCAGAAACCTATTTCCACGAGTTTGGTCACGCGCTGCATGCGCTTTCATCAAACGTGAAGTACCCAAGTTCAAACTCTGGCGTGCGCGACTACACCGAGTTCCAATCTCAGTTATTGGAGCGTTGGTTGGCAACGGACGAGGTGATCAATCGTTACTTAGTTCACTATAAAACAGGCAAACCTATGCCTAAAGCGCTAATCGAGAAAATCAAGAAGTCAGCAACCTTTAACCAAGGCTTCGCGACGACTGAATACCTTGGCTCGGCTATCATGGATATGCTTTTCCATACCACAGATCCTGACAAGATTGGCGACCCTGTTGCATTCGAAAAGTCTCAGTTAGGTGCGCTCGGCATGCCGGACGAGGTAGTGATGCGTCACCGCACTACTCACTTTGGTCACGTATTCTCAGGTGAAGGTTATTCAGCGGGTTACTACGGTTACCTGTGGGCTGAGGTATTAACTTCTGATGCAGCAGAAGCGTTTGCAGAAGCGCCAGGTGGCTTCTACGACAAAGACGTTGCACAGCGTTTAGTGGATTACCTATTCTCAGTTCGCAACTCAATGGATCCAGCACAAGCGTATCGCAAGTTTAGAGGTCGTGACGCTGAAGTTGAGGCGCTGATGCGTGATAGAGGCTTTCCTGTAGAGAAGTAAAAAGTTTACTCTGCTATTCGGATAATAAAAAACCCCTGAACTTGATGCCAAGGGGTTTTTTTATTAAGCTTCAGCTTTTGGATTTCGTGCCGTCACTAAATAGGGATTTAAGGCCGTCGGCAAATTGCTTTATTTGTGCTTTAATCGAGCGCTTTACACTAACTTCAATGCTACCCAAAATCATTCTGCCGTGAATATAAATTCGTGGACGCTGTTTCACCTGCCCTGCAGATGCAAGCGTATTTCTTGTGTTTTCTACTGAACCCATAATATTACGAATATCGGTGACGACATCGACCGTGTCTGGTACAAAAATTTCGTCACTGCCTAAAATGCAATCTATATAAATATGTACTTCAGGGTGACTAAAAATTGCGTTGCTAAAATCTAGTTCCAAGCTGCCAAGGTAGTTTTTTAGGTGGATCTCTTTAGGTACGACCCACTCGCCACTGCGATGGTTGGAACTAAGTATAGAGGTAATGCTTATTGCCTCAGCACCATCTAGGCTTGAGGTAAATTTTGGACCCAAACGAGCTGCTTTTTCGCTGTGATATCTTGCATCCGACTTGAGCGGTAAATCAGCACTAAGTGCTGCAATTTGTTCTTGTTCGTTCAGGTCGTATGCTTGATCTAATCGTCTCTCGAATGCATCAGCCGAAAGCTCACCGTGGCTGTAATTTAGAATTAACTGGTCAATCACCTCTTCCCTGACGGATTCGAGAGGTCTATCTTTTAATGGTACAGACATATGGTTGGTTCCGTTCTCTTGATTTGTGGTTAGAGTAGCAACAACCAAGCCAATATTAAATCACATATAAAACAAATGGTTAGTATTTTATAATATCGATTTGGTCTATTTATTTACTAATATTTAGTTGCAAAAAATAGTATTTGGTCAAAATTACCACTCTTATATGGCGGGTAACGCAGGTGTAGTTTGATATTGTCAGTCACTTTGCTATGGTAGTAGGTGTTCGCAAAACAACCAAAGGAGATTAGTTATGGCGAAGAAAAGCGATGTTAAAGCGCTTAAAAAAGAGCTGAAAGCGCGTAAAGCAAAGATTGAAAAGCATGAAGCGAAAATCAAAAAGCTGAAAAAAGCGATTAAAAAGGCTTAAAAGCCATTAGCCCTAACGTAAAGGGTATTAAGTAAGTGAGCGGTAAATATACCGCTCTTTTTGCGATTAAATCGAAAGGTGGCTATATAGCAACCAAGTTCCCACACAGATTAAGATCACTCCACCAAAGGTTTCAGCTCGACTACCAAGAAACTTTCCAGCCGAATGCCCAATCATCACACCAATTGTTACCATCATGGTGGTGGCAAGGCCGATGAGCGCAGCGGCGAGCCATATATTCACATCAACAAATGCGAGACTGACACCGACAGCCATTGCATCAATACTGGTGCCAAACGCTGTGATAATGGTTTTTAACCAAGGTTGTTTTGCGTGTTGTGTTGGCGCATCGTCATCACCCTTGAGACTCTCATAAATCATATGGGCGCCAAGTCCTAACAGTAAGAAAAAGGCAATCCAGTGATCCCAAGCCTCGACATAACCAGCTGCAGATTGTCCTATTAACCAACCAATCAGTGGTGTACTAGCTTCAATAACCCCAAAAATGAGGCCGATTTTTATGGCTTCGGTAAGCCGAGGTGATTTTAGGCTAGCGCCTTTACCGATTGCAGCGGCAAACGCATCGGTAGACATGGCATATGCTAACAGTAGCAGGGTGACGAAATTCATTTACATTGCTCCGGTCGGGCGATTTGAGTCCACGATACATCCACACGCCCGACCACAGGCATGGATATATCGATGGTCTCGCCAACCGAGAGGTGTCCGCACCATGGCATGTGGCCAATTATGTTGATACGAACTCTTCCGAGCATTGGAAGCAGGCTACTCCCCAACGAGTTGCGATAATATCAAGAATTGCAGTGGATGCAAAACCAAAATTGAGCAGCTTCTGACGGTGATAATTCTCGTTACCTTTATGACGGGGTCAAGAAGTCTATTTCGGTTGTGATAAGCTGCTCCTTAGCATCGCCGAGTATAAGTACCTCGCCATTAGGGTTCACAAGAAGGCTTTGGCCGATAAATTGAATTCCCGTGTCATTGCAGTGGTCCATTCCTAGGCGATTGGCTGACATAATATGGACTTTATACTTCTTGGCTTGTTTTATGATTGTATCAAGGCTGTCTTCGCCACAATAATTTGAAGGGTTCACAATGAGCTGTACGCCCTGCTCGGTGAGTTGCGTCAGCCCCTCTTCAAACCAGATGTCGTAGCATAATAAAATACCCACTTTAATACCCATTACTTCGTGCACTTTGAATGCATTACCTGATTGAAAAAAGCGCTTATCGGGCGGCGCTAAAAAAATCTTGCGATGTACGCCAACAATCCCTTCTGGGCCCACTATAGCAGCACTATTAAAGTGCTCACAGCCTGCCTTTTCAATGATGCCAGCAATAATAGTACCGTGTTGCTGTTGTGCGATAGATTGAAGCAGGCTGATAGTTGTGCTGTTGGATAACTCCTCTGCCATTTCCTCCATATGAGTGTGGCAAAGAAAGAGGCTACCTGAAGTACATAATTCGGGTAAGACGATGAGATCAAAGTCAGCCTGTGATAAAGTTTTTTCTATGGTTGTCCGGTTGCACTGAGGGTCGCCATAGTTGACTGCAAATTGATAAAACCCCACTTTCATCGTTCACCTACGTAATATTGGGCCAAGTAAACTGCCTAAAGGTCAGATTGAATCTAGCACCAATCTCTTTAGGTGCAGGAGGTACGGCATGTTGGAACTGCGTTTGAAAGCCATTTCCCATGATGAATAACGAACCGTCTTCTAGCTGCTGTTCAAATTTCTCATCGGGATTTTCTTGATGACGAACTTGAAACAAGCGCTCGGCACCTAAGCTCAGAGAAGCGATAACATTAGTTGGCCCAAATGCGGACAGATCACTGTGAAAGTCCATATACTCTTCACCATCTGGATAAAAAATACAGACACAGACGCTAAATTCGATACCTATTTGAGTCTGTAATCGCTGCTGTATCAATGCAATCAAATCAGGCCAAGCTTGGCGTCTACCATGATAGCTAGGAAACACCGCTGGATCTTCGAGCCTTGGCTCTACAAACATCATTTTCCAGGGTCTAATCTCTGTATTTTCACCGTTAGGCAAGGTGATGATTTCAGGCTGAGATAAATCACAGTGCTTGATTAACCACTGATACAGTGAATGGCTTTCTGCCTTGGTAAGAAACGCTGGAATATACTCTGCCTCGGCGTTATCGATAAGTGGAAGTTTCATGACTAATTCCTTGTTGTTGCTATTTTTCTTTAACAAAAAGAAAAGCACTAAAGCAAGACACTAAAGCAGCTTCCTTTCCCTACTTCAGAGGTTGCGCTGATCCGCCCTTTGTGGCGATGGATAATTTGCTGGCTGAGTGCAAGTCCAATTCCAGAGCCATGAGATTTTGTGGTAAAAAATGGTACGAATATTTTATCAAGTGCGCTGGGCTCTATTCCTTCCCCGTTATCAGCAACTTTGATCTCACATTTGCCGTAGCGATTAATCGTTGCTGATACAGTCACTATTTTTTCTTGGTTGTTATTTTTCATGGCATCTTTGGCGTTATTTAGTAGATTGAGCAGCACTTGCTCTATCATCTTTCTATCAACATTAATGCTTAGCGCAGCGGGCGTCACGTCAAAGTGTAGGGTGATATTGGCGTCACTAAAGTCGCTTTTTATCAGCGGCGTAATGTCGTCAAATAAAGTCTGTACCGCAAGCGGTTGGAGGTCAAGTTCAGGAATATGTGTGAGCTTTCTGTAGTTATCTATAAAGCCAAGTAAAGACTGGCTTCTAATACCAATCGCTTGCAGGCTTTGCAGATAGTCTTCGACAAGTTCTTGGTCTGTCACCGCTTCGGCTAACTGATTATTGGTGATATTAACTAGCGTATTTGAGAGCGAATAAATCGGTGCGACGGAGTTTCCTATTTCATGGATAAGCACTCGGATCAGCTTTTGCCAAGATTCGATTTGGGTGCTCTCTAGCTGCTCTGAAATTGCGGTGAAAAGCCAAAGTTGGTACTGATTGCCTTGATTGGAAAACGTAAAATATTTAAATAGTAAGTCTTTGGCGATGTGACTACCTACTTTGGCTTGTTCAAGTTCTGGGTGTGCTGCAAGTAGTGAGTGTCCAGACTCTGCGCCGCGAATATCCAATAATTGCTTTGCACTGTTATTACAAATCAAAATGGTGTGGCCATTTTTGATAAGGATCAGACCTGCTTCTATGTGTTGTAGCATGGTTTCGTAAGTGGTGACGAGCTCTGCCTGCTTGGTTTTATCTTGCTGAGCTTTCTGAATAAGCTCGTTACAGGTTGTAAGTGCTTGCTTACTTATTGGGTGCTTATTATCAATTCTAAAGCTGCCATCTTGATACTTGAGCGCAGTAAACACCTCTTCGAATTGTTGTTTTTGTCTTTTCAGTGTGGCAATAGACAGCACTGTGAATAGGACTGCAATCGCAATGGATAAACCACTAAACAAAAAGACGTAGCTGTGGAGAAAGCCCAACACACCAAGTGTGGCGAATAAAATGGCTGCGAGTTGAAAAATGGTCATGCGAACGAGGCTATTATTCCACATCATACTTCTCCATTTTACGGTACAGTGACGCTCGGGTGATCCCAAGCGCTTTAGCCGCATGGCTGATATTTCCTTTAAAGTCTCGAACCGCCCGCTCTATGGTGTGCTGCTCTATTTCTGCGAGATTGTAAGTGCCAAGAAGTCCTGCGCTCTCCTTTGAGCTTGCAGCTGGACTGGCGAGCTGAAACTGCAATTGGGTTGAGTCAGATAAAATAACAGCGCGTTCAACCAAGTGTTGTAATTCTCGGATGTTACCAGGCCATTGATACTTGACTAAATCAGCCATCATTTTGTCGGTGATCGTTTTACACGCGAGCTTGTACTTTTTGCTGTATAGATCAGCATAAAACTCAATAAGTAGTGGAATATCTTGGGGTCTATCTCGTAGTGCAGGAAGTGTGATCTCTACGGTATTAATGCGGTATAACAAGTCCTGACGAAAACTGCCTTCGCGCACCATGTCATACAAATTCATATTGGTTGCGGTGATAAGGCGCAGATCAACCTCTATTTGTTTGCAGCCACCTACTGGTGTAACCACTCGATTTTGAATCGCAGTAAGTAACTTTCCCTGTAACTCAAGCGGAATATTGGCTATTTCATCCAAAAACAAAGTACCAGATTCCGCAAGCTCAAAGCGACCTGGTTTATTGCTTTTCGCATCTGTAAATGCGCCTTTCATATGGCCAAACAATTCACTTTCGAACAAAGAGCTGGCGATCGTGCCCATATCCACAGACATGAAAGTATTGTCTTTTCGTAAAGACTGTTTATGTAGCTCTCTGGCAACGACTTCTTTACCAGTGCCGCTTTCGCCTAAGATTAAGACGTTGGCATCGGTTTTGGCAGCCTTTTCTATGGTTTGAAAAACTTGCTCCATTGCTGGACTCGAGGCGATTAAATGCTCGAATGGTTTGTTTTGCGCTGCCATTGAAATTTGTGCGATTTGCGTGAGCTTCTTGGACTTTTGCCGTTGTTCGCTCAGCTCGATGCAATTGGCAACCGTTGCGAGTAGCTTTTCATTTTGCCAAGGCTTGAGGACAAAATCGTTGGCGCCAAGTTTGATGGCATCCACCGCCATCGTGAGGTCGCCATAGGCGGTGAAGAGCACAACCACGGCATCTTCATCCAAGGCTTTTATTTGTTTTAGCCAGTAGAATCCTTCGGCGCCGGAGGTTGATTCTCGAGTAAAATTCATGTCGAGCAATATCAGTGCAAAGTCCTGTTCCGACATTGTTTTAGCGATATCGTGGGGATTATCTAGCGTCACGACTTTTTTGTAATATTGTTTGAGCAACATTCTCGTGGCGACGAGAATTTCGCTGTTGTCGTCGACAACTAAAATTGCCTTATCGCTGATAGTCATTACATTTCCTTTCCTCATCAAACTGTACGATATCGTACACTAGGTGTTTAATTTTTTTACACTCTTTTGTTCCATTATTCTATAGAATTATTTTATGTTTTTGATTTTTATTTGTTTTTTAGTTTGGCACGCAACTTGAGTTATTAGGCTAACCTAAACTCAAGAGAGTGACAAAATGGACAGAAAAATAATACCTAACAAAAGATTTCAGCTGTGGTGGCTGGCGCTACCTGTAATCGTGGTAGCGTATTTTGCATTTGATAGTGCGGCGAGTAGCAGCGGGGATCGTGTTAATCTGGCGATGGATAAAGTCAAGATAAGTACAGTGACAAAGGGCGAGTTTCATGATCTCATTCCGCTTAGAGGAAGCATCATGCCGAGTAAGTCTGTGTATCTAGATGCCATCGAAGGTGGACGAGTCGAAGCGCGTTTCGTCGAAGAAGGTGCGATGGTTAAAAGGGGTGACAAACTGCTTGCACTGAGCAACACCAGTTTGCAGCTAGATGTGATTTCCCGTGAGGCGCAGATCTCAGAGCAGCTAAATAACCTACACAATACCCGCTTAGCGATAGATCAAAACCGTTTAAACTTAAAACGAAACTTATTAGAGCTAGATTTTCAGGTAAGTCAAAGTGAGCGAAAGCTTGCACAGTTCAAGCGCCTTGGTAGCGGTAATTTAGTTTCAAAAGATGAGCTACAAGCGGCCGAAGATGAAACTGAGTATCTAAAAAACCGCCGCAAGTTAATTATTGAGCAGCAGCAACAGGATGAAAAAATCCGTGCGGCACAAATTGCACAGCTAGAAGACAGCGTCGAGCAGCTCAATAAAAACTTGGGTTTTGCGCGTAAAAATCTTGAAAACCTAATTATCAAAGCGCCTATGGATGGTCAATTGACTGCGCTAGATGCGGAATTAGGTGCGTCAAAGGCGAGAGGATCACGTTTGGGGCAAGTTGATATTGTGTCTGAATATAAAGTGTCGGCCCAAATTGATGAGTTTTACCTAGGCCGTGTGTATGCAGGACAAACCGCAAGGTTAACGCTGCAAGGGAAGCCCTATGAGCTAACGCTTGCAAAGGTCTATGCCGAAGTGTCAAATGGTCGCTTTGAAGTGGATTTAACTTTTAATGGTGCGCTGCCCAGCGACATTCGTAGAGGTCAAAGTTTACAGTTGGAGTTGTTATTAGCAGAAGCGAAAGCTGCGACTTTAATACCAAATGGCGGATTTTATCAGGATACCGGTGGCAAGTGGGTATTTGTACTAGAGCAGGGCAGTCAAGTGGCGGTGAAGAAATCGGTGACGTTTGGCGAGCGTAACAACAAATATATTGAAGTACTTGATGGATTGGCGGTCGGCGACCGAGTGATCACCTCAAGTTACAGCAGCTTTAAAGACATGCAGTCGGTCAGTTTGACTCGTTAATAGAATTAAAAGGCAAAAGAATATGTTACATCTAACTAAAATAAATAAAGTTTTTCGTACTGAGCTGGTTGAGACTTACGCCCTTGAGGATGTCACTGTGACCGTAGAGCGTGGCGAGTTCGTTGCTATCATGGGACAATCTGGTTCAGGTAAGTCTACCTTACTCAATATCATCGGCATGCTAGACCATATTGATGGTGGCGAGTATGTTTTTGATGGCAAGGACATCAGCCATTTAAGTGAAGGTCAGCTTGCTGATATTCGTAAAGACAATATTGGTTTTATCTTCCAAAGTTTTAACCTTATCGATGAGCTCACTGTATATGAGAACGTTGAGCTTCCGCTTATTTATCAGGGGATCCCCAAAGCCGAGCGAGCACTGCGTGTGACAGCCGTGCTGGAAAAAGTGAATATTGCGCATCGCAAAGATCATTACCCACAGCAACTTTCAGGTGGTCAGCAGCAAAGGGTTGCAGTTGGGCGTGCCATTGTTGCAAAGCCAAAAATGATTCTAGCGGATGAGCCAACCGGTAATCTTGACTCAAAAAATGGTGAAGAAGTCATGGGGCTGTTAGCACAACTTAATCAAGAAGGGGTAACGATAGTCATGGTGACGCACTCAGATCATCATGCAAATTACGCGCATCGCACGATCCATGTTTTGGATGGCCATATTGTTTCGAGCCAAATGCAGGAGGTTCGCTGTGCTTAAAAATTACTTGTTAATCGCGTATCGCAGCTTACTGCAACAAAAGCTCTACTCAACAATCAATATTTTGGGTTTGGCGATTGGTTTAGCTATTTGTATCAGTATGGCCATCTTTGTTGAATCTGAGCTGGGTTACGACAAGTTTATTAAGGGTCATGAGCAAATCTATCGCTCGTCTGTTAAATGGATGCCGCCAAGTGCGCCTGAACAATACTATGCGCAAGGGCAAGTATTTAACGCTGAAAACTATCAAGCACATTTTGAAGAAGTGGTTGATGCTACGCGCTTTCGAGAAGTGAGCGTTGCGCTTGGGCAAGGCAAGGAAAGTTTTCTTCATGATGGTGTATTCCTCGCTGATCCCAACTTTGTCGATTTTTTCTCCTTAGATGTAATTGACGGAGAGCGTCAGTCGGCACTCAAGGCTCCCAACACCATTGTTTTAACCCAAGCAGCTGCAATGCTCTATTTTGGTCGCACGAATGTTGTTGGAGAGTCTTTACTTGGTGCAGGAAAACTACCGTTAAAGGTGAGCGCCGTGATAAAAGACTTGCCACTGCGCACCCATTTAAACGTCTTTGCGCTGATCAGTATGGCAACGGCCACCACTTATTATGGTGATAACAGCTGGCAGCGTGACCCAAGTTTTAACTATTTCACCTACGTTAAATTAGCGGATGGGGTAACCGGTGAAGATGTTGAAGCAAAAATCCCAAGTTATTTAGAAAATCATTATGGTCCGGGAACTAGCGACACCCTTGGCTTTGAATTAATGCCTGTCACTGATATTTACCTTCACTCACATCAGTATGGTGAAATGAAAGAAAATGGTGATATCAATACCGTTTATTCGTTTAGTGTTATTTCAGCGCTTATTCTCTTTATTGCGTGTGTTAACTTTATGAATTTGTCGACTGCCACAGCAACCAAGCGCGCAAAGGAAGTGGGAGTACGTAAGACATTAGGAGCTAAACAGCAGCATTTAGTTATGCAGTTTGTGGTTGAGGCGATGATGTTGAGTTATATCGCGTTGATCATTGCTATAGCTCTGGTTGAGGCAGGTTTGCCTTTGTTTGCGAGCTTTATTGGCAAGCCGCTCAGTTTTGACTTCTATTCAGAGCCGTTAGTGTTGACTACGCTGTTGCTGTTAGGGTTATTCGTTGGCTTAATCTCAGGCGCATACCCTGCCTTTTATCTAAGCCGCTTTAAACCTGCTAAAGTGCTAAAAGGAGAAGTAACACAGGGTAAATCTGGCGCGTTGCTGCGTAAAGGGCTGGTGGTATTTCAATTTAGTGTCGCCGTGGTGCTTATTATCGCCACCACGGTATCTAACCAGCAACTAAAGTACGCCAGAGCCATAGAACTCGGTTATGACAAAGACAATACTTTTGTGCTGAGCCGCCTTTATACAGACATCGCCAGTCAACAGCGTAGCGCATTAAAAACACAGTTGCTCTCTCACCCAAATATTGTCAGTGTGACAGCAAGTTCAGCAGTACCAACAGAGACCATTGTCGATGCTTTTGGGATGGTTAATCCCAAAACACAATTGTCGCAAACCATGCCGACATTGGCTGTAGATGAAGATTACTTTAGCAGCTACAACATTAAATTACTGAGTGGCCGAGGGTTTAGTCGCGATTTTCCTGCAGATAAGTTTGCGATGCCGAGTGCGACTGAGCCAAATCCGCGTTTTTCGGTTGTGATTAATGAAAAGGCGGCACAGAGTTTAGGATTTAGTGCTGATGAAGCAGTTGGTAAAACATTTGAAGTACGATTAACTCGGCATTCAAGCGCTATGGCGACTATCATCGGCGTGACGCAAAACTACTATTTTTCTTCACTTAAAACAGAGATAAGCCCAACGTATCACTTGCTAAGAGAGAATGAAGGCAATTCGATGGCGATTAAATTCCAAGGTGATACAGCACAAACTCGCGACTTTATAGAGGCCACTTGGCGCAAGCTAGTACCAGAACAAGAAATGGAACTGACTTATCTACAAACTAAATTTGAGCAGATGTATCGCCAGGAAGACAAAGAAATCATTGTGTTTAATTTGTTCTCTATGCTGGCGATTTTCATTGCTTGTTTAGGCTTATTTGGTCTTGCCTCTTTTACCACAAAAAGGCGCACCAAAGAGATTGGGGTGCGTAAAGTGCTTGGTGCTTCCGTGATGGATATCGTGATATTGATCAACAAGGAATTCTCAAAGCAAGTGCTGATCGCAAACCTGATCGCGTGGCCGCTTGCTTATTTTGTGATGCAGCAGTGGTTAAACAACTTTGTCTATCGTATTGACCTTTCATTCGTGCCATTTTTGATTGCAGCAAGTTTAGCGTTTGCAATTGCTTGGCTAACGGTTGGCTCGTTAACGTTAGTTGCCGCACAAGCGCGACCTGTAAAATCATTAAGATACGAGTAATTGCAACAAAACAGGCCTCACAATGAGGCCTGAACTGAGATAAGTTAAGCGCCAGGACCACATTCCAAACAATGCTTGATAATATCTGGGCCAAACTTCAAGTTTGCATTTAGATTTCGCAGTGCCGTTCTTAGGCCTTCTTCTATCACTGGGTGGTAGAAAGGCATTTCGAGCATTTGTGGCACGGTCATCTTGTTTTGTAGCGCCCAAGCAAGTAAATGCGCAATATGCTCAGCAGCAGGGCCGACAAATTCGGCACCTAAGAATAATCCGGTGCCTTGCTCAGCGTAGACTCGCATGTGGCCTTTGTTCTTTAACATCACGCGGCTGCGGCCTTGGTTTTCAAAGCTCACCTCACCGATGGCAAAACAGCTGCAATTGCCATATTGCTTTTCCAGTTCTTTATAACTTGCTCCAACCATAGCAATTTGTGGGTCGCTAAATACAGCGGCCAGCCTTGCGCGGCGCAGTCCCACTCTCACATCTGGGAAGCGACCGGCATTTTCACCTGCAATCGTGCCCTGATCTGCGGCTTCATGTAGAAGCGGAATTTGGTTACTGGCATCACCCGCAATAAAAATAGGTGCGTTACCTGAGCCATCAAGACATTGCATGGTATGTGGGTCGGCTAGTGGTACGCCTCGGTCATCAAGCTCAAGCGTGGTATTTTCTAGCCCAAGGTTATCAACATTGGGCACACGGCCTGTGGCTGCCAACACATAGTCAAACTGCTCGGTTTGTGGTTTCCCTTGTTTGTCAATGTAGGTAAGTTCGGCTTTGTCACCGACCTGTTTCATGTCTGATACTTTGGCATCTGTGTCGAGGTAAAACTCATCACTGAACAAGGTGGTGGCATAGTCTTTGACGATTGGATCGGTTAGTGGTCCAAGGCCACCGCCGACACCAAATACTTTGACCTTTACGCCAAGTCGGTGTAGCGCTTGACCTAGTTCTAAGCCAATCACACCGGGGCCAAATACGGCTACTGAGTCGGGTAAGTCGTCCCAATCAAAAACGTTATCGTTAATGACTAAGCGGTCGCCAAAATTATTAAAGGCACCGGGGTAGCTAGGTCTTGAACCTGTAGCGATAACAAAGCGTTTGGCTGTGATCTGAGTGTGGTCGTCCAACTGTACCGTATGGCTGTTGATAAATTTTGCACTGCCGCGTAGTTTATCCTGCTCAGGTAGCTCGTCGACAGCTTCGACTACAAAGCCAACGAAGCGATCTCGCTCACGTTTCACTCTCGCCATAACCGCTTTGCCGTCAATTTCAGCGGGTTTTACATTAATACCAAATTTGGGCGCGACTTCAATTTGGTGTGCGGCTTCAGCTGCGGCGATCAGTAACTTGCTCGGCATGCAACCAACCCGCGCGCACGTTGTGCCGTATACGCCAGACTCAATCATCAGTACTTCTGAAGTATATTTTTTGGCATTTCTATAGGCGCTGAGACCCGCTGTTCCCGCACCAATCACGACTACGTCGGTATTTATCTTTTTCATTTTTTGCTCCGAAATCAGAAAGTGTAAACCCCCATGACAGCCAGTTACTAGCCATCGTGTTTTGTTGTGTTGAGGGGGAACATTTTGACTTGGCGAGCGAGTTCACCAAGTCATGTTGTGGGGGGATTAATGATTAAGCGAAATATTCAGCTAAATCGTCTGAGCCACCGATGTGTTTACCACCGATAAATACTTGCGGCACGGTTTCGCGACCTGACAAGGCTTTAAGACTGGTTAGCGATGCTTGTTGACCAAGTAACAGCTCTTCATATGCCAGTCCTTTTTCTGTTAGCAAGGCTTTGGCTTTTTCACAGAATGGACAGCCAATTTTGCTAATAATGGTAACCGGCTCTGGTTTGATTTGGCGCGGGTTAATGTACTCCAGCATAGTATCTGCGTCTGATACTTCAAACGGGTCGCCTGGCTTTTCTGGTTCGATAAACATTTTGTCAATCACACCATCCTTTACCAGCATTGAATAACGCCAACTGCGTTTGCCAAAACCTAAATCGTTTTTATCAACTAACATGCCCATGCCGTCAGTGAATTCGCCGTTACCATCAGGTAGCAGTGTAATATTCTGCGCTTCTTGATACTGTGCCCATGCGTTCATTACAAACGTATCATTAACGGATAAACACACGATTTCGTCGACACCATTTTGTTTAAATACACAAGCAAGCTCGTTATAGCGCGGTAAGTGCGTTGACGAGCAGGTTGGTGTAAAGGCACCTGGTAAAGAAAATACAATCACAGTTTTGCCTTTAAAAATTTCATCAGTGGTGACGTGCTTCCACTCTTCATTTTCTCTAATTGGGAATGTAACCTGTGGTACGTGTTGACCTTCAATATTCTTTAACATTTGCTTTCCTTCTTAAGTTGATGTAGCCATTATGGCGCGCGTCTTTTTATTTGTATAATTGATAGTTAAGATTAAAATGTTCAATAAAATTGATTGTTTTCAACTTCAAATATTTGTATTTTTTTAACCTAGCCAATGCCGCTAAGTTGAGGTTAGTCAATTTCTATAGGAACAGGGAATATTTAGATGAAAGCAAACTTTGAATTAATGGCGGATTACAATCGTTGGATGAACGAAAGGTTATATGAAGCCGTTTCGGGATTGAGCGCCACGGAATTACACCAAGATCGAGGGGCTTTTTTTGGCTCCATCATGGGATCGTTAAACCATATTCTTGTTGCCGATATTATTTGGCTTAAGCGCTATACAGAGCATAGTCATGATGTTGAAGCACTGAACGCTGTAGCAACGGTGCCGCTGCCGACAAAGCTTGATGCGATGTTGTATGAAGATTTTGCAGCGTTGAGACAGGCAAGGGCGGAAATGGATAAGGTGATTATTGAGTTTGCGAATGAAGTCACTGAGGAGGCGCTTGCAGCCGATTTACACTACAAAAACACACAAGGTAAAACCTTTTCTCGCAAGTTTGGTTTTTTAGTTCATCATTTATTTAATCATCAGACGCACCATAGAGGGCAAATAACGACATTACTCAGCCAGATTGGCATTGATATGGGAGAAACCGATCTATTAGCTCGGATCCCCACATCATTTGGTTAGCGTTCTGGCTTTACGGCTCCAGTTATGTCTAGTGTTTTGTGCTAGCAGCAATGAGAAGGGTTGTAAAGCTAGACATTAGCTCTACAGGTCTTTAAAAACCGTGGTCGGTAAAGCCTGTTAAGAAGAATTTCACTCGCTAACTTTCACAATAACTCTGAATAGAGCTCCTCTAGCCATTCATGAAGGTCCTCTATGGAGTCAAAATCTTCGTCTGTTAATTCTTCATACTCTGTTAGTGAAATAAGATTTAAGTCTATAGCCTCCCGAAGTTGGGCTCTGACTTTAATCAAGTCATAAGGGTAGTTTTCTCCAATGCCGACAGCTCTTCTCAAAATACTGGGGTCATAGCTTTCAACATGACAATAAGTTTTTAAAATGGTTCTTAAAGGATCTTCAAGTTTATTCATCGTATATTTACTCCTTTAGTTCAGGGTATAATGTGTGCAATTTAATGTTACCATCTTCTATTAGATATATAGCTTTGGCGTATCCGTTTGAAAAATCTGTAACCTCGTATCCAGTGGGGTTTTTCTTGGAACCTAGTCTAGTTATTCCCCGTACCGCATTTCTGTAGTTAGAGCCAAAAATATCTTAAAGTGGTATTTATGCGCTCCTCGTTTATTCCGTTGAAACAACGCTATTGAGCGAATCAAGAAAACGTCGCCCCACATCACACCGACTCCTCAAACCACAAGCCGGATAGCGTAGTGGGAGGTGGTTTATCCGCTGAGAAGTTATGCTTTTCTGGTGTGGTGTTGACGTCGTCTAGGCGTTTTACCGTGGCTTGCATGCCTTTGACGATGTTTTTTACTTCCGTGGCGGATTGTTTTCCTAGGTCTTGCCAGTTGATGTCTCTTAGGTATTTAACTGGGTCGCCTTTACCAACTTTTCTTTGGGTAAAAAGCCGCAGCACGGCAAGTGCAGCACAGAGGGATTCTCCAGTATTTTTTAAGATAACCTTTCCTACGCCTTTGACTGCAGAGCCCACAACTGGCACTAAACCAATGCCGGTGATATCTCGTAAATCCATGACTTGGTCAATAATCGGTATCATGGAAATCGAGGGGCTGACTACTGTCAGTGAAGGTTAGCGGCTTAGCCCTGCAATACCCAAGTGGTTCAGCCTATCCTTTCTTAAAAATCATGCGCAGAAGTTTATCTGATTAAATCAACCGGAACATAAACACTATCTTCTAAGGACTCTCTTGGTATCTCTAGAACATTAGCGACTAAAGCTAATTCAAAGCACCAATAACCAATATAATAATCCGTGTACTCGAATTCGCATTCACAATTGTGATTATCATGCCAGTCCGCTATGCCCTCTAACTTACTGTACCAACTTTGTGCAAATTGGTTGAGTAAATCAGGCTTTTGTTCATTGGGTACTGTAAAAGCGAGTGAAAGGTTTTGATAAATTTCAGGGTAGTAGTGTGTGGGCGAAATAGGTCTATCGTTATCACCAAGTGCAATGGCTACATTATCAAGTAAGGTGTCTTTGCCGCGTTCGCCAATAACATCGAGCACTTCTTGAATATGAGCTGGAGCGACATCACAGGCTTGTAAAAGAGCCAGCCACCACAAAGTGTAGATATAACGATTGATATTAGGGGAGCCGACAGCATCGATTTGCCCGCCCAACTTTTCAATAGCATGGCGGTATATTTGATGATTTGCAGGTAACCTAGGCCTTATAACTGATTCTAATCATCTTCCTCATAAGCAAATGAACCGATAAAAACAGGGTCACTTTGAACAGAGCGTGTTATTTTTTTAGGGTCATAATCAAAATCAAACTGACAAACAAGCCACTTTGCTTTGGTAATACCGATTGACTTAGCAGAGTCTATGGCACTTTTTTCAAAGGAACTTGCATAAGATATTTCTGTAAAAAGTTCAGCAATATCGACAACTCCTGACTCTATATACTCAGA
This sequence comes from Pseudoalteromonas sp. GCY, assembly GCF_016695175.1. NCBI lineage: Bacteria > Pseudomonadati > Pseudomonadota > Gammaproteobacteria > Alteromonadales > Pseudoalteromonadaceae > Pseudoalteromonas > Pseudoalteromonas sp. GCY. The sequence continues at coordinate 1,161,941 of NZ_CP068022.1, read as the reverse complement.
TTCTTGATTTGCTAAGTCATAATAACCAACGCCACACAGATCTTGTAGAACATCAACTTCTACAGATTCATCCGCAGCTTCAACTCCAAGCCATATAGAAACAACACCTTCTTTTTCAAACCCCTGAGTATAATAGTCGTCTTCTTCTACATATTTCTCTTTGGTCATTTTAATACGCCTTATTTATGAAATCCTTTAGGTAATGAATTATAACCACCTTCAATCCACATTTCAGCCCATTCCCTGATATTGTTTTTAAAGTCGTCTAGACTTTCGGATCTTTTTATTATTTTTTGCAATTGATTGTGGACTTTTTTCGAATTTGGAGCTCTTGATCCCTTAATTCCTGTCACATGCTTCCAGCCCTTAGCCAGACTCTCATTGAGAGTCGATATAGGTATAGCAAAATCTTCTTGGACTTGCCTAGCACTAACTCCCCATTTACTCCACTGAGGAGCTTCGACAACCATAAGGAATTCGTGATTACCTCCTGAGCCCCTAAGCCCATCAGAGATTTTATTTTTGAACGACTGCTTTTTATACAGCTCGGAAAGCTCGTCAGGCGTTCTTGAGTCAAACCACTCATTGAACTTACCTGAAGAGAAAGAAGGAATATCTGAAACTTCTAATTTATCAATGTTGAAATCGGAAGTTGAATTTTGGTTTTTAGCCCCCGGCAACTCATTCCCTTTTGGCGGCTCCAACTCATCGGCTTTGGCTTTGGTGGGCTTATCAGTGACGCCTCGAATTGGTGATTGGCCTTGATATTCATCCAGTGCTTTATTAACTCGCTGTCCGATTTCTTGGGCGGCTTGTTGCATATGCTGGTCGATTTTTGGGGTGACGTCGTCTAGGCGTTTTACCGTGGCTTGCATGCCTTCGATAGCGGCGTCTGGAAGTAGTAGGTCGTAGTGCCAACTGGTGGACATTTCATCGAGTGAATCGCGTAGGCCTTTGACGATGTTTTTTACTTCCGTGGCGGATTGTTTTCCTAGGTCTTGCCAGTTGATGTCTCTTAGGTATTTAACTGGGTCGCCTTTGCCGAGCTTGCGTAAAACGGCAAGCGCAGCCGAGAGCGATTCTCCGGTATTTCTTAAGATAACCTTGCCCACGCCTTTGACAGCAGAGCCCACAACTGGCACTAAACCAATGCCGGTGAGGGTAAAGGCAAGCCAAGCGTCGGTGTCGTTGGCTTCATCATCGTCGGTTAGTAACATGACATTGGCGGTGATATCTCGTAAATCCATGACTTGGTCAATAATCGGTATCATGGAAATCAAGGTACCCACCACGATTTGTGACGTGGAGGGGTTTTGATTAAAGTCGCCTTGCAGTGTGCCCCATAACCAATCGCCTGCTTGGGTTGCAATGCCATTGGCTTCTATCAGTGGTGCGGTATTGCCGCTGCGTACCATTTCAGCCGCTTGCGCTGGGGTGATTTGTCCATACAGTGGGTTTTTAGGGCGATTATCTTCTGGCAGGTAATCGCGTTTATCCTCACCATATTGCACGGTGTATTGACCAGGCGGTGCATTCTCAATTTTTGCTTTACCGCTGTCATCTAAGTTACCGGTCAGCTCTGTGCCGTTTGCAAATCGAATGGTATAAGGCGCGCCCATGATTGGGCTGCCATCTTGATAGGTATAAGACAGCTCAATGGTACTGCTCGCCATGGTGGCAATGCCATCGGCAGCCAATGAGAGTCGAGCATTCTCAGAGAGCGCTTGAATTTGCGGTACACTTGGCATAGTGGCGCTTTGTTTGCTGCCAATATCTTGCTCCATGCTACCGTCAAACACGGTCATGGCTTTGCCTTTTAAGGTCAGTAATTTGTCTGCAAAGATGTTGACGTTACCACTTGAGTCAATACTGATTTCACTGCCGCCATTGGCAAGAGTGAGGTTGCCAGAGCCACTGCCTTTTACTGTGATATTGCCTTGGCTTTGAATGATTTGACTTCCCGCTGGGGCGGTGATGGTGAGGTTGTTGTCTGCCTTGAGCTTTATATCACTTTGGATAACACTGCGATGGCTGCGGCCCGCCTTAAGGGTCAAATCTTGTTTGGCGCTGACGTCAATTTGATTGGCGGTGACGTCTAGGTTGGTTGCGGCATCAATAATCACCGACTTTTTACTCTCCAGTGCCAGTTGTTGTTTGGCGCTGGCAATAAAGGTTTTATTGGTGAGTAGTCGGATTGCACTTTTAACACTGCCAAGTTGAATGTCTTTGGCCGCAAAAATATTCATCGCGCCAAGTTGCGCAAGCCAGTGAATATAAGGCTGCTTTTTATCCCCATGTAACACCAAGTGCTGGTTGCCCGCTAGGGTTTGCAACACAATATGCGGGGTATTTGGGGTGTCATCAAACATCAACAGGTTTTGGCCGCGAGAGCACAACACGTTTTGGGTGTTATTGGCGCTAGTAACAACCGACGGTTGCGTGTCGTTAAGGGCAAACCCTAATAAGTAACTTTGGTCTGGGTCGTTGTTCATACAACCGATGAGCACATTACTGTCTGGCAGGAGTGGAAAGTGTAACCCCGTCGGTTGCTTTTGACCGCGACAGGCATATTGTGTGAGGCGCTTTACCGACTCGGTCACCTGACTATCGAAATGTACTTGCGTGGCATATTGCCCTTGGGTATCTAAGTGAGGGTTGGCCTTTGACCCCGACAGCGAGCGCACTGTGGCGGTAAACACCATCGGCTTGGGGCTATGCTCTGGGGGAGTAATACGTATTGGCTCACCTCGTGGTACACACACCGACTCGCTATGATACGCAACTTGCTTAGGGTCATTGGCACTGCCTTGCTTATACACCTGTTTACTGCGAATACAGGTATAATCGCCACCTTTCGCTGTGCCTAATTTACCATTTAACGAAAACGAATAACCGGCATTGGCTTCGGCTACGTTTCCTACTAGCGTGACTTCATTTTTTCCTTGTTGATAGGCAAGCTCGAGATTGCCGGTGCGCTCAAATTGCTCAGCAGGATTTTGTGCAGCAGGCTCAAAATAACTGCGCTGCGCCGAGCTGACCGAAGTTGGCGGATGGGCATTCACATGCACTTGGGAGCCACCCATTCTAAAACGATGGCGGCTTTGGCACTGCGTAAACCCAACAAAGCCGGTTTCATGCTCGTGAACTAGACCATCTTTATCCGTCACCGACAGCAAGCCTCGCTCAATATACGGGCTTGCAAGATTCCCCTCGGCAATCACTATCGACTCAATAAAATCATGGCATTCAAACCAATAAATTAAGCCGTACTTTGCTAAGAGTCGGGTGAAAAAGGTGTAGTCGTTTTCTAGCGCTTGCACGCACTGCGGTAGCGTGGGTAAATCTTTAGTGACTCGCCATTTTATCCGGTCTTGTGAATAGCCGGCTTTTTGTATCAACTTATTGAGGACAGACTGGACATTGGCTTGTACAAAGATTTGGCTTTTTTCTGTTTGCTTAAGTAACTCAAGGCGAGGCTTTAAGACCACCTCTGCACCACAGGTGTGCTCAGACACAAAACCAGATTGGATATCAAACAAAGTACCAGTGAAATACGTCGATATTGCGTCCGGTGACTCAATTTCAAACGTGAGCATATTGCCGACAAGTAACTCATCAGCAAGGTCAAATTGGGATTCTAGGTTCGCTTTGAGTAAAAAGCCGCTATTGATACAGGTCGTGAGTTCAAAATCGACGACATGTACAGGATGGTTAGTACCATACACCACAATCCTTGTTTGCATTTTTTATGTCCACTGTTGTTGGTTAAAGCCATTCCACCAATACGCGGTACTACTTCCTAGTGTGCTGCGATTGGTTTTTATTTGCGCGCTATTGTTACATAAAAGGCAAGCATTTTTAACTCATTTTTTTATTCAGTATCCGAATGCTTATCTTTTGGTGTAACGGATAGTTTTTAAATCTCAAGTCAAATAAAAGGTGTCAGCTTGCCCTCCTTGGCAGATATCAAAGCGCATCCATGCGCTTCTCGTTCATTCTTTTTAAACGACGCGATCGAGCGAACCAAGAAAACGTCGCCCCAACATCACACTTAATCCTCAAATCCTAAGCCGATATAGTGCAACCGTCTTGTAAGGCACGTCCCTGTGCCAGACAAGACTTAGCCGACATCCTGTCGGCACATTGCATATCGACTTATGCCTTTCGGGTGTGATGAAGGGGGAATAAAGTTGCTTGTGAGATCGTCTACGATTTTTACGATTAAGCCGTTTGCAAGGGTTACAAAAACTATCAGCGTAGCCTCCAAACTCACAGTGTAAATAGTTTTGTGGGAGGCGGTTCACCCGCCGAGAAGTTAAGTTTGTTGGGGGATGAGAGAGTGCCTTGTCATTAGGCATCAAAGAAGCCCATGGATGGGTAGAAACCTGTCAGGAGGACGAGCTGACTTTACACATAGTCTCGAGTTAATGTTGAACTTTACCGACTGTGGAGCAATCGTATATTGCTCCACTTTAAAGTCATTCAGCAGGCCCTAGTCATCTAGCTTTACGGCTCCAGCTATCCTATCTATTTTCACCGAGCCTGAACCTGATTCGGTAATGGTCAAGGAGCCGGCATTTACCACACGAATATTTCCAACACCGTCTTCTATTTGAACGTGGCCCTTAACTGCTTCGATATCCGTATTGCCCGAACCATCACCGATAGTGACATCGCCTTGGGCGTGACGAACTCGAATATTACCGGACTCGTCGTCGATTTTAATATTGCGTCCACCTTCAACAACCAGTGCGCCAGAGCCATCGATGATATCAGCGTTGCCGCTAAAACCGCGAAGGGTTAGATCGCCAGACTCATCTTCTATTTTGATATCCGTGCCACCAGTCACATCAATATTACCCGAGCCATCCTCCAGCTCTAGTGTATCGACTAATCCCTTTATAGTTATGTCGCCAGAACCATCGTCGATAACAAGTTGCTGGACGTTAGTGATATGGATATTGCCACTGCCGTCATCAATTTCAGCACCTTGAATATCTTCTAATGTTATATTGCCAGAGCCATCATCTAGTTTGATAAAACCTTTGATATTTTTGATGGCTATATCGCCCGAACTGTCATCAAGTGTTAGTGCAAGTTGACTTGGCATGGTGATGGTTAAGTCAATTCTAGGGCTATTATTACGATACCACTGTATACCCGAGCTTGTATCTGAATCTGCCACCAACATGGCGGTATCACCGGATTTTTCAAGGGTAAGTTGATAGTTTTCTGCTTCAGTGGTTAACACTGAAGCTTCCACTTTAATCTCTTGTTGGTTGTCGTATCCAATGATCTGGATATTACCCGAGGTAGTATTTGCATCAAGTTTTCTAATGTCAGCGGCACTGAGCTGTAGAGATTTATGGAGTGTTTTGGTTGCGGCTGCGCTTGGAGAGATATGTACCACACAGCCAGATAAAAGGCTAAGTGCAGCTAAGCTGGTGAAGAGCTTTTTCATTGTTGTTATTTTCCATAGTGATGATGACATAATGTTATCATTCAGCAATAGTTATACCATAAATAGTGTCTTTATAAATCAATGAGTTAATAAATATTGATACTTTAGGGTGGTCAAAATAGCGAAATCAAATAGTGAGCTGAGCCAAAAGTTTGCAGATATGACTGTCATGTGGTTGTAAATTTGACAATGTAGTCTGGCGCTATTGTTTGTTTATTTTTCTGGCAGTGCAATGAAAGAAACAATGAAGACTACCGAGCTACACGCTGTCAATCCGAAGTCGTTTGTTGATAGTCACTGTAAACCAGACGCTGCAGTCTTTTTGGGAGTTGGAAGTGCCGCTAGCGCTGCGACTCTCGGGTGCTCTACCTGCGTATTGACCCATAAAGGCTTACCTTGGTTATTGATAGATTGTGGTTTTGATACGGTGTTGCGTTATAAAAAGCATTTTTCGTCATTACCCGATGCTGTGTTTATCACCCACCTTCATTATGACCATGTCGGTGGGTTGGAGCAGCTTTACTTTCAGGCTGCATTGAGTCAACACCAAATCACGTTATACGCCCCGGGAGAGCTAATTGTCGGGTTGTGTAATATGCTCGCTTACACCGGACTGAGCGAAGGTAATTGCGGCGTCTGGCAGGTTTTTCGTTTATATCCAATCTCAGAAAGCTTTCTTCATCGCGGTCAGCGTATACATAGTTATGCCGTTCGTCATCACGAGCCCAATAGCGCTTTTTCGTTACATCTCCCAGGTAGTCTGTTTTATAGTGGTGATACCAAAGCTATTCCTGAGCTGCTCCATCACCACATCAGTAACGACGAGGTTATTTTTCATGACTGCGGTCTTGCAAACAATCCCAGTCACTGCTCCCTTGATGAGTTGTTGATGAGCTATCGTGAAGACATCATTAAAAATATTTGGGTCTATCATTACCAGCATCAAGAAGATGTTGTGAAGTTCGAACGCGCAGGACTCAAAGCTGTGCTCGCTGAGCAGTCGATTGCGCTTTAAGTTTGCGACTGAGAGGTTAAATAGGCTTTTAATTCTCTAACAAACTCGCTGCCGATCTCGTGGTGTATTGCTTTTATTTTTTTGGCGCACTCAGTGGTGTTGTTATCAAGTGCTGAATATTCTAACGCCTGTAGGTGCTCAGCTAGTACCTCAGCACCCACTGCTTTGGCGGAGGTTTTGAGGTAATGGGCTTCGTCTTTTAAAGCTTGAAAAGCACGAGTTTGGTAAGCAGTTTTAATTTTTGCGCAGCTAGATTTCGATTGTACCAGAAAGTCGGTGTAAAACTTTTTCGCCGTGGCAAAATCATCACCGATTAAATCGATAAGCACCTGAGGGTTGAGGGTTTTGCTCATTGTGTAAAGTCCATATCTAACCATTTACCTAAGGTGTTTTTAAGCTCTTGTAGCCGCACAGGTTTGCTAACATAGTCATTCATGCCACTATCTAAACAAAGCTCTTTATCCCCTTTCATAGCTGCGCCTGTAACGGCAACAATAGGAATAGCACTGCGCTCTTCTCTGGACTCAAATGCGCGAATTAACTTAGTTAATTCATATCCATCTATCTCTGGCATATGGCAATCCGTTAGTAAGAGCTGGTATTGTTTACTTTTAAACATCGCCAAGGCTTCTTTGCCGTTATTGGCGATATCACAGGAAACTCCGAGTCTAGAAAGCTGTTTGACGATGAGTTTTTGGTTAAAGGGGTTGTCCTCGGCAAGGAGTATATGCTGCTTACCATTAGTGTCCGTTTTATCATCTGTTGGGCTGGATGCTTTGTCGTCCAGTGAAAGTAGCGCATCAAGTTCACTGAAATCGTTTAATTCACCTAAATCAGCTTCGCCATCTTGTTGACTTGCTTTAAGTTTGCTCAGCAGTTGACCGATAGCGTATTGAGTCTGCGGTGCAATTGGTTTGGGTTTTTGTGTCGTTAACGCTGTACTGTTTAAGTTAGCAAATGCCTTTTCATCAAGAAATACTAACTCTGGAATAGGTGAGAGTATTTGCTCTACACAGGCTTCGGCTTGCGTTGTGACAACACGAATAAGTGCAGTATCGTCAGTCTCTTTGATTTCACTGGGTGACTCGATGATTTTGATCTCGCTGCAAAAATGTGTGCAGGCATTGTACAGCTGAGTCAGCGCCAACGAACTTTGCCAAGGGGTATCACTTAACCAATAGAGCGTATTAAATAGAATGTCGGGTTGCTGTTGTGTTCTCGGACGCCAAATAGGAATGGTAATGGTAAAAATTGAGCCTTCACCGGGTTTACTTTTTAAGGCGACCTTGCCGCCCATTAAGTCAATAAGCTTGCCACATATTGCAAGCCCTAATCCTGTGCCGCCGTACTTTCTCGTGATAGAGCGTTCGGCTTGTGTAAAGGGGGTAAACAGTTTCTTTTGGACTTCCGGTGCAATGCCAATACCATTGTCTCCTATCTTAAATATCAAGTGAGATAAGGCAACGCCCTCGCATACCCAGTGCACATTGATGGTGACTTTCGCGCCGCCTTCGCGATCTGTAACGCTAAATTTGATGGCATTGCTGACAACGTTAAAGATAATTTGCCGCACTCTGTTTTCATCGCCAATCACTTCTAGTGGTAGCTTTATGTCCTCATGCACCGTTAATTTTACCGATTTGTCTCGCGCGTGGGCTTCGAAGGTTTTGATGATGTTATTGAGCATTTTAGAAGGGGAGAATGGGTAGCTCTCAAGTTCCATTTTCCCTTGTTCAACTTTGGCTAGGTCTAAAATATCATTCAATATTGAAACTAAATTATTGGCTGAAATAGACGCGGTTTCTAGGAGTTCTTGATTGTCTTCATCTAGCTCAGATAGCGCCATGAGATCTAAGGAGCCGATAATACCATTCATGGGGGTTCTGAGTTCATGGCTCATCATAGACAAAAAGTCTGATTTAGTGCGATTAGCCTGCTCAGCTTTGATAATAGCAGCCTCAAGATCGGCGGTGCGCTCTGCGACGCGTTGTTCTAATTCTTGATTAATATGCTGGAGCTTTTTCTGGGCAATATATACATCGGTTTGATCGATAACAACACCATCAATACGTGCTGGCCGACCCTGGTCATCAAGCCCCACAACACCTTTGGCATACACTACAACAATGTCTTTATCGTTGAGCAGGCCGCGATAACGCTGCTCAAAGGTTTCGCCTGAGTTCAGTGACGCTTCTAGCGCTTGAGTAACACGTACTTTATCGTCGGGGTGAAGGCTTGCTTCCCAGAGATGCAAATTGCCAATACCGTCTTCCGAAAGTTTAAAAATTTCATTAGCTTGATGATCCCAATTCCAGAGCCATTGATTCGCTACTCGTATTGCTCGCCAAGTGCCTATTTTCCCCGCTTGCATAGCAAGTTCTTTGCTTTCTTCTGCATCATGTAACGCGACTAACATGTCTTTTTCATGAGTACAGTCAGCTAAAATCCCATAAACACTGTGCGTGCGAATACAATACTTAACTTGCTCTCCCTTGAACTCAAACCAATGAATTGTTCCCCTTACCTCAAGCCGGAACTCAAAATGAAGCATAAGTCCTTGCTCAATATGATGAGCGAGTAGCTCGGCAAATAGTGGCTGATCTTCGTGGTAAATCATTCTTTTTAAGGTGTCCCAGTCAAGTTCCGCCGAGGCTGGGAGGCCTATCAGTGATTTGAATTTAGGAGAAAAATACGCTGTCTTATTAAGGAGATCGTAGCACCAAACCCCTAGGTTTGCGCTGTTGACGGCGTGGCGCAAAATTCGAGTTTGTTCGTCTTCCAAAGGATTTTGACAATAATAAGTAGAGAGCTCGGCAATATGTACAAATATTTCGTTGCTGCGAACATCATAAAATGACAGTAAAAATTGTACATTTGGCGACGTGCGCAACGACACCTGTACCAAAGAGCCGTCAGCAATTGTTTTTTGCTGCTCTTCTACGCATAAGGGAAAGATAAATAAGTCTTCAAGGTGCTTATTGATGACGTTATCTACAGGTGCGAACAGTTTTTCCGCAACGGCGGTTGTATGACTGACATACCACTCAGATGTAACGATCAAAATTGGCATACTGTCTTTAAGCGCTGTTAGCATCGCATCCCCCATAATATCCTCATAAAACAATATAGCAGTTCATGATTAACTTGCTGGATTTATGGTCAATCTAGTGATGTTTAAAAATATGTGTACGTCTTACAGGGATATGTATACGTTCGATTTGGTAAGCCCAGATATAGTGAAGCTAAGTCAACAATGTGGATAAGGTAAGATGAAGATTTATAATGCAAAGGTGATTTTGGTCACGGGAGCATCCTCTGGCATAGGTAAAGCCACTGCGCTTAAGTTACTTTCTCAAGGTCATATAGTATATGGAGCTGCACGTAGGATGGAAAACATGGCCGAGCTAGTGCAAGCTGGTGGTGTTGCCCTCAAAGTGGATATTACCAACGAAGATGAAGTTGATGCTGCACTACAGACAATTTATACACGCCATGGCTATGTGGATGTGTTGATAAACAACGCTGGGTTTTCTGTTTATGGTGCGGTGGAAGAAACCAGCCAAGAAGATGTCAGAAAACAATTTGAAGTGAATTTTTTTGCTACAACGTTTATGACTCAAAAAGTACTGCCAATCATGCGCGAGCGAGGCCAGGGGCACATTATTAATGTCTCCTCTGTAGCAGGCAAAGTGTATACACCCTTGGGTGCTTGGTATCACGCTACAAAGCACGCTCTTGAAGGGTGGAGTGACTGTTTAAGAGTAGAGACACAACACTTAGGGTTAAAAGTATCTATCATTGAACCTGGCGCGATTGAGACTGAATTTAGCAACGTCATGATGGCACCTATGCTACTTCGCTCCGGTAATGGTCCATATCAAGCAATGGCTAAAAACATGGTAGAAGCGACATCGCAGGTGTATAAAGACACTAAAAATACCCGACCAGAGATCATCGCAGATACCATAGCGGTTGCGGTGAATAGCGAGGCTCCAAAGACACGCTACGCGGCCGGAAAATATGCGTTGCTGTTACTTTTTTTACGAAGGTGGCTATCGGATAAATACTTCGATAAATTGATTCTGGAGATGGTTAAGTAAGCAACGTATTAAATTTACAAGATGATAGAGTCCCGTGGCACTGAATAAAGCTGCGGGATTTGCAGAGTACGATATGACAAAAGCGATTGTAATTAATGATATAGCAGCAGTGCACAAGATGTTTGATCTCGACCCGCCTCGCCATCCTTTGGTGTCGGTGATCCGAGTCGATGACGTATTACTTACCAAAAATATTCCTTATATAAATCAAAGCTATATTATTAACTTATTTCAGATAAGCCTTAAATCAGGGTTTTGCGATGAATTAACTTATGGCCGAAATAAATATGATTTTAAAGAAGGCACATTGGTATTTACCAAACCAGGTCAACGTATCACAGTTTCTACCGCTGAGAGAGAGGTGGAACCGGGAGGTTGGACACTTTTGTTTCATCCTGACTTGATAAGAAAGTCTGCACTTGGAAAGTGTATAGAGCAATTCAGCTTCTTCTCTTATGATAGTCATGAAGCATTGCATTTGTCAGATGAAGAAAGAAAAAACCTGACTGATTTGGCGGATAAAATTGAAGTAGAGTACAAGCAGGGCATTGATAGGCATACCCAAACTCTGCTTGTTGCAAACATCGAGCTTATTCTCAATTATTGTGTGCGTTACTACGATCGACAGTTTTATGTGAGGACAAATACAAACTCTGATATTGTCGCTCGGCTTGACACATTATTGGATGATTACTTTGGTAAACAAAGGACATTAGAGCTAGGGCTTCCCACCGTTGGCTATTGCTCTAGCGCACTTCATATGTCTTCATCCTACCTCAGCGACATGCTAAAACGTGAAATAGGTAAATCGGCACAACAAGTCATTCAAGAGCGCCTTATTGATAGAGCAAAAACCTGTTTGTTAAGTACGGACGAACAAATTAGCCAAGTGGCCTACTCATTGGGATTTGAGTACCCACAGCATTTTAGTAAATTGTTTAAGGCAAAAACAGGGCTTAGTCCACAGCAATACCGCCGCGAGCACTAGTATAAAAGTTGTCCTCAGTAATACGGTGCTTGAAAGAACCAAGTAGAGAAGCGATACTTTTTGTTTACACCGCCTCTACATTAAGTCTTTCTGCGAGTAGCTGGCGCTCAGTATTTAATCCTCTGTAGTCTCGAAGTCCTGCGAGAAGCGCCCTGATTAATACTGTATCAGGGGTTTCGCATTGTAGTTGAGCCGCCAACAGAGCGATTGTATGGTCTACTATCTCACGCTTTTGTGGTGCAAGCTTTAGCTTTTGAGATTTTTCTTGGAGCTGTAAAAAAGCTTGTTGGACTTTTTGTTCGTGGAGTTGTCGTTTTTTGGCTTCGATCTCTTTTTGGGACGGGAAATCCTGATCGGTTAACACCGGCAACAGTGCTTGATTTGGTAGCGCTGTACAAATTGAGTCCATGCATGACACTACCCAATTAACCAGCTTTTCAGTGTCGAAATCAATACCTTCAATCACGGGAAGCGAAAGGTAGTTAGCTATAATGCCATCAAGTGTCATCGCAAGATCGGTTTTCCATGGCCGGACTTGCTCGCCATAGTTTTCAAGTAAAAAACCTTCCTGTAGCGTAAGCCACGTCAAGCGAAACTCTTGATAGAACATGATCAAGTTATTTGAAAAGCTCAGTGACTCCTCCTGCAATAAGAGTTGAAACATCGCTTGGTACTGCTGTAAATCTTCGTGCTGGAAGCGGATTTGTTGTTTTAGCTTGGCAATTGGAGTCAATTTATCACTTTCTAATATTGCTCTTATTTTATCCAGCAGATCCTCTGTTTGACGCTCAAAAACGGCTAATAGTAGTTCGTCTTTTGACTTAAAGTGTAGGTAGATAGCACCTTTCGAAATGCCGACTTTATTGGCGATGGTTTGCATGCTAAAGGCACTATCGCCCTCTGCTAAAAGTAACTGCTCCGCGCATGCTAGTATTAATTTCCGCTTATCAGACATAGCTCCTCCTGTTCACATTGCAGTATACAGTCAATTTAAAAATGACCAATAGGTCAGCTTTTAATTGACTAAATTTTTAATTTGGTCAATTATTATGTTGTCTATTCAACGGGGACATAATAATTATGAACAATACATCATCTTTAATACAACTAGTCAGGCGCACGCGGCCAAGTCGCCTATTACTATCAACTCTAGTTTTGTTTACGCTCATCTCTAGTATTTTAGGTTTATTGGTGCCTTTGCAAACGAAAAGATTGCTGGAAGAACTCGGAGAAAAAGGTCATTTTTCAAATGAACAGGTAGTCATATTAATTATGGTATTAGTATTTTCCGCTGTGCTAACAGGGTTGATGACTTATATCATGGGTAAAATTGGCAATGAGCAAAAGCTTAAATTACGCGGAGACCTTTTTCAGCACCTCATTCGTTTGCCTGTTTCCTTCTTTGATAATACTAGGGCTGGGGAGCCCGCGAATCGTATCGTAAAAGACACTGAAATTATTGAAAATCTCGTGAGCGAGCAGTCTGTGTCTTTTATATCTGGTGTGGTTTCATTATTTGGCTCTTTTATTATTCTATGGTTTTTAGACTGGCAAATGACACTTGTAATGCTTGGTGCAGTAACGGCTAGTTTTCTGATTATCTTACCGTTTTCCGTGAGGCTAACGGATCTTTCTAAGTCATTACAAGATACTGAAGCCTCTATGCTTGGAAGGTTAACCGAACTGTTTGCCAATATCCGCTTACTAAGAGCGCAAGGTGCAGAGAAAATAGAAGCTAAAAAGAATAATAATGAATTGAAGTCACTCTATAAAACCGCAATGTCAGAACATACGCTTTTAGCGACCATGGGCGCATTGGTGAATTTAGTGATCATGGCTTCGATAGTGTTAGTACTAGGATTTGGCGCATCAAGGGTTGCCAATAGTGCAATGACTCTGGGCGCTTTTGTTGCGTTTATTATGTTTTTACTGAACATTGTGTTGCCGATGGGGCAGTTAAGCATGGTGGTAGCCGCGTTTAATAAAGCAAAAGGAGCGGCCGTTCGTATTAATGAGATCTTAGCAACGACACCACCAAATGAAAGTGGTCATACGATTAGCCTGACCGATAAGTCAATTTATGTTCGCAATTTATCTTTTAGTTATGCTGATGATAAACCGGTATTTAAAAGCTTGAGCTGTGAATTCTTAAGTGGAAAGACGACCGCGATTGTTGGGCCATCAGGAGTTGGTAAGTCTACACTCTTCGCTTTGTTGCAGGGCTTTTATCAAGCGCAGCGTGGTTACATTGAAATTGCTGGGCTTAATGTTGAAGAGCTAGACCGAGCCAATTTAAGAGCGCAAATTGGTTACGTTGCGCAAGAGAGCCCGCTGTTGTGCGGCACCTTATATGAAAACTTGGTCTACGGTGCTTATGAGACAATAGATGATGAACAATTACAGCATGCCATTGCCACGGCCGATTTAGCAGAGTTCATCGCGACACTACCTGATGGGTTGAATACTCAAATTGGTGAGCGTGGCATTACTCTGTCTGGCGGACAAAGGCAACGAGTTGCATTGGCGCGAGCACTATTAAAAGACCCAGCATTGCTGCTGTTGGATGAAGCAACGGCAAGCCTTGATTCACAAAGTGAAGCCGCTATTCAAATTGCCCTGAAAAATGCAAAAAAAGGTCGTACTACAATTATCGCTGCGCATCGACTCAGTACGGTTATGGATGCTGATAATATTATCGTCATTAACAAAGGTGAGATTGAATCACAGGGAGATCATCAGTATTTGATGCAACACTCTTCGCTTTACCAAAGCCTAGTGAACAAACAGTTCAGCCTTCAAGCTGCAAGCTAATAACTTTGGTTGAGGTCCGTCAGTTGGATTGGTGGAAAGTGGATGAACAGTATTGTCATTGGGTAAATGATTTTATTAATACTTTTTGATGTTTTTTTAAAATGATATAGCACTAAAAGTTTAGGTGTGATAAAAAGTAATCATATTTAACTAAGTGCTATTTTAGTGATTGGTTAAAAAGGATTGGTTTTTAGGGAAGACAAATTAATTTTCGTAGGTTTGTTTATGCCCCATAGAGCATCACACACAAGTTCGCATACCTCTATCCCGCTGATTGTAGCGCTAACAAGCGTGTTGTTATTACTGACTTTGCTGAGCTTTCCAAGCAAGAGCAAACAGCCTGTAGAAACCAAAGTAGCAATACATAAGAGCGGCGCGATAAAGCATGACGCTCGCCAGATAGAATAAGAATGAAAAATTCGTATTTACCTAAAAGTATCTAATTCACACCATCACCTTACACTTTGTAACAGTTCAGAGTTCTTATATTTTATTTATTTAAAACAGATTGTTACTCTATTTTTATAACGATATTATCAAATTTCCGCAGGCATTCAGCCTATCATCTGACCTCGATAATTTGCTTATTATTTCTAACTCGGTATAGTTTGACGTCGGTCAGAATAGTAATAATATTGCTCAGTTTATGGGCGCAGGACAAATTGGCCTTACTTCTCAGAGGCAGGTATGCAATTAATTCAGTTAAAGTCAGATGACCCACAAGTAGTCGCGGTGTTTTCTGAAATCGATAAGCTTATGAACAGCTTATATCCAATCGCAAGTGCACAGTCTTTATCAATAGAAGAAATTAACCAACCTAACGTGTATGCCGTTGGCTTACAAAATGAAGAGGGCATTGTAGCGTGCGGTGCGATAGTAAAGCAGTTTGATAAAACCTTATACGGTGAAATTAAACGCCTATACGTGAAACCTAGCTATCGAGGTAAAGGGCTTTCTAAACGTATTATGCAAATTTTGCTTCACTACGCGGGTGAAGCGCAGATCCCACTTATTCGGCTGGAAACCGGCTCTAAGCAAGCCAATGCGATAAGTCTTTATGAGAGTTTGGGATTTGAGCGATGTGAACGCTTTGGTATGTATCGTGACAACCCGTTAAGTGTCTTTATGGCGTTATCACTGAAATCTTAACCTAGTAAAATAGGGATTGTCAGTATCGGCAGAGATACTGGCAATCTCTGCAAGCACCACAGTGACAGTTTGATTTTCTCGCTCTAAAACTAAACACTCCTGTTTGTCGACTATGGCCGTGTTTTCGCACCTGCCAAGCACAACTTCACCACCTTTCATCTCAATAGTAACCGCTAGGCGTTTTACGCACGCCAGTTCGATATAATCATACTGTTGGCAACTGATCATAGATACGTCCTTATTGAATAAAGCCACCTGCTTGTACAGATGGCTTTTGAAGCTTGGCTTATGCCTAAAGAGACTTAATTCCCATATTGTAAAGCGTAAAGCCATAAATATCGGCATACTGTTCAATCGTCTTGCTTATCGGTGTGCCTGCGCCATGTCCAGCATTGGTTTCGATACGAATAAGCGTCGGATTAGGACCTGTGTGTTTGCTTTGTAGCTCAGCTGCAAACTTATAAGAGTGTGCAGGTACTACGCGGTCATCGTGGTCACCTGTAGTGATCATGGTTGCTGGATAATTTACACCAGCCTTTACGTTATGCACAGGTGAATAACCTTTCAGGTATTCAAACATCTCTTTGTTGTCTTCCGCCGTACCGTAATCGTAAGCCCAGCCAGCACCAGCAGTAAACGTGTGGTAACGCAGCATATCAAGTACCCCTACCGCAGGTACAGCCACTTTGAATAGGTCTGGACGTTGCAACATCGTTGCACCTACTAACAAACCACCGTTCGAACCGCCGTTAATTGCAAGCTTTTCACTTGAAGTATAATTTTCAGATACTAAGTATTCGCCTGCAGCAATAAAGTCATCAAAGACGTTTTGTTTTTGCATTTGAGTACCAGCTTTGTGCCATTTTTTACCGTACTCACCGCCGCCACGTAAGTTTGCTACCGCATAAACACCACCCAGCTCTAACCAAGCTGCACGTGTCGGGCTAAAGTAAGGCTTAAGACTGACATTAAATCCACCATAACCGTACAACAGAGTCGGGTTGTTACCATCCAGTTTCAGCCCTTTTTTATGGGTGATGATCATCGGTACGCGGGTGCCATCTTTTGAGGTGTAAAAAACTTGCTTAGACACGTAAGCATCTGAATCAAAATCTACTTTATCTGAACTATATAACTCGCTACGGCCTGATTCTGCATCGAAAGCAAAGATAGATCGCGGGGTGTTGTAGTTAGTGAATGAGTAATAAAGTACTTTGTCTTCTTCCTCACCGCTAAAGCCACTCACAGTGCCTACACCTGGAAGCGCAATGTCACGGATCAGCTTACCTTTGAAGTCATATTGTTTTACCAATGAAATTGCATCTTTGATGTAAGTCGCAAATAGGTAACCAGAACCTGTTGAAACCGATAGTACATTATCGGTTTCTGGGATCACATCTTGCCAGTTTTCTGGTTGTGGCTGCTTCGCATTGACTTTAACGATACGACGGTTCGGCGCATCTAAGTTAGTGCTTAAGAACAATGTGTCGCCTTCACTATGGATCACGCTGGTATCAGAGTTGGTATGATCTAAAATTGTTACCCAGTCACTATTTGGCTTGCTTAAGTCACGAATAAATAGCTTGTTACCTGATGTTGATACCGCAGCAGAGATCACCAAGTATTTTTTATCGTCTGTTACACCACCATAAACATAACGGTGTTTTTGCGCATCAGTGGCACCAAAAATGACCTTATCTTGATCTTGAGGTGTGCCAATCTTGTGGTAATACACTTTATGTTGGTCAGTTTTTGCAGAAAGTTCACTGCCCTTAGGTTTATCATAGCTTGAGTAGTAAAAACCTTCATTACCAAACCAAGAGATACCACTAAACTTCACGTCGACTAGCGTTTCACCAACCTGCTCTTTCGTTTCGGCGTTTAGGACAATCACTTTACGCCAGTCACTCCCACCTTCGGAAATTTGATAAGCCACCAATGAGGCGTCTTTACTAAAACTTAATCCTGCAAGCGATGTTGTGCCATCTTCACTCATGGTATTTGGGTCTAAAAATACTTCTGCCTCTCCACCTTCTTTTTGGCGGTATAAAACACTTTGGTTTTGCAATCCATCATTTTTGTAGAAATAGGTATAGTTGCCGTGTTTAAAAGGTTGAGAAACACGCTCGTAATCAAGTAGTTCGGTGAGGCGTTTTTCGATGTCTTTACGATATGGAATCTGCGATAAATATGCTTGAGTAGTCTCGTTTTGCGCTTTTACCCACGCAGCGGTTTCTGCGCTTTTATCGTCTTCTAACCAGCGATATGGATCTGCCACTTGCGTACCAAAGTAGTTGTCTACCACGGTGCCTGTTTTAGTGATTGGATATTTCACAGATTGCGTCAATGCTGCATTATTAGATTGTTCATTTTCGGTATTAACACATCCGACAAGCGCAAGAGCAATGGCTCCAGCTAGTATCTTCTTTATCATTGTGGGGATTCCTATTGGTTCTTATTAGCTACTATCTCGCCGCAGTTTCTTGCGCCTTACTCAGCAATAAGACTTTTCGATACGGCATTTTTCGTTAAGCATTTATCAGTGTTGGACATGATTACGCTACTAGAATAGCTGTGGATTGTAGTGAAGCCGGTGTATTTGTCTACAAATTGTAGACAAATACACGAGTAAGAAGGTTAAATTGAAGTTGATTTGGCGTAATTATTATTGCCTTTGCATAAATATTGTGACTTCAGCCATCACAATACCGAACTTTTCAATATAAGAGCGGTTCATGAGAGTGGTTTGGTCAAAAGACCACATCCAATCATCAAAGTGTACTTCGTAGCTGGTGTCGTCAACGGGTAAGTCCATTCTATACTGCCAATTCATCGCATTGCCGTAGGTTTCACCCGATGCCGAGTTGAGGATATCGTCGGCGCGGCCTGAATACTGGTTGCCAGATGCTTTTGTAATAGTCCAAACTCGTGTTTTCACGCCATCACCGAGTAGATAGTTGAAGGACTCATCTAAAACAAGCTCTGACTGGTTATTGATTGAGCCTTTGATATCGACGGTAAACTGTTGAACTAAGTTACCATCTCTGTCTTGGACTATCCCCCATGCTTTTATGTCACCAACAAAAAACTCATAGGGGTCAAATTGCGGTTTAAGTGTCGAGTATTTTTTACCGTCAATGCCCGAACTGCATGCCGACAATAAAAATAAGGTGAGTACTGCAAGAGTGATGCGCATTGTTTTCTCCTTAGGCTTGAGGCCACTTTGAGTGCTATTGCTTTTGATATGTGAGCCAAATAGCGAAGATGAAATTAACGGAAAAAACCCATATGCTATTTCCGCTTTAGACCTAGAAGCTCGGCTCGTATGGTTGGTTCGGATGTTTTTTCACCGAGCCAAATATTGAAAAAACGGGTAGTAAATTCCGAATCTTTCACTTCGCCAATAAGCTTGTCATCTTGATAAAATTGAGTATAACCGTCAGCAGTTCTGACACCTAATAGCACGGTATCTTTTGAGACATCAGGAAATATTTGCGCCATTTTTGTTAGCCATCGCTCACCTCGACTTGAATCACTAAACCCTTGCTTTTGCATCTCTTCTAATGAGCGTTTTGCTATCTCTTTGCCGTCAAGTGCGCGTAAATAATGTAGCACCAATACAAAAGGCTGGTCTTGAGAGTACGCTCCTTGTGGCGCATAAAGGCTGGCATCATAAACATCCCAAAAAAGATAGGTCATTCGACTTGTTTTACCGACCTGTTGAGGGTTTTCTATAAATTGATTTACAAGATCACTAGTGCTTGCGAAACCCTGAGTGCTGAATAGCAACATCAAAAAGGCAAAGATGGTCCTTTGCATACTAACCTCTTCCTACATAAAAACGGTTAGCTCCTTATACGAACGAGCTGGAGAGTTTGTTCACTTTGCTGATGTCTGAAAGGTGCTGTCATCCCCCTTTACAATTTGCTAAGCTAGCTAAAATCTATATACAGGAGCTATTATGAGCCTTTCAATTCGCCCAGCAGAAGTAGCTGATGCCGCGACGATACTGCACTTTATCAACGAACTTGCAATTTATGAGAAAGAGCCAGATGCCGTGCTCAATACTGTGGAAGAAATAGAACAGAAACTGTTTGGTAAAGAAGCCAGAGCGCACAGCGTTATTTGTGAACTAGATGGTGAAGCAATCGGGTTCGCAGTGTATTTCTTTAATTATTCTACTTGGCTTGGCAAGCACGGGCTGTATCTTGAAGACTTATATGTGTCACAAGACAAACGCGGTGTTGGTGCAGGTAAAGGGATCATGAAATACCTAGCAAGACTTGCACTACAAAAGGACTGCGGTCGCTTTGAGTGGGTGGTACTGGACTGGAACAAGCCATCAATCGATTTTTATGAAAGTATCGGTGCTAAAGCACAAAACGAATGGATTATTTATCGCCTATCAGGGCAAGAACTCATCGATTTTGCTGAGCAAGTATAGTGGATTGAGTGGGCTATTTAGCCCGCTCAATCTCATGTTTTTTAAGTTATGGTTACTTATCTACATGGCCTAAATCACGCTCAGGATCTAATAAATCTCTCACTCTTCTTTTGAGCACCTTGGCTTCTGGAAAACCATCATCTGCTTTTCGGCACCAAATTAACGTATCGTTGTAGTAGATTTCGAATACGCCTTTACTTGCTGGTGCAAGTGCAACTTGTTTTAAATCGTCAGAGAAAGTTGAAAGCAATTCTTGTGCAAGCCAAGAAGCTCGCAGCATCCATTGGCAAAGCACGCAATAATGAATTGTAATGATCGGTTTTTGCATGAATTTACATTAACTTGAAGATTGTGATTGGATTTTAGCACTGTGATTTATGATGTGGCTAGTATGAAAAAAACGGGGGTTACCCCCCGAAATTATCCAGGGAGACCTTAATCATAAGGTCAGACTTTAAGTTACGGGTTATTCACATAGTAACAACCCCTTTTGTGGTAAGTTGGGGGGGAGACGTGACGAAAATTAGGATTCTAGTGATCGTTTCTATATTGATCCAAAGTTACGTTCAAATTATCAATCCAGTGCTGTCTATTTTTAAATTCTGATTGGATTGCTTGGCGTTGAGTCGATGTTAGATCAGGATGCCAAATTGAGAATATAAGTACAATTCGGTCACGGTCGCTGCCATTATGTGCCATATGCAAATAGGAGTCATCGAAGATGGTGAGTTGATGTTCTTGCCAAGAAACACGCTCGCCATTGACGTCTAGGTAACAGTTATGGGGAATATCTATGGCTAAATGCACTGTTAAGCTGTGGTTCGAAAGGCCGTAATGTGGAGTGATGGTTTGGCCTTTGGCTAATTTAGAGTAAAACACTTCGTATGGAGATGCGGTTAAGCCGTAACAAGGTACTTTCTCTAAGGCTTTTTTAAGTATAGGAAAGTGCTTTGACACTGAAACGTCTTCCACACCCTCTTTAAAAAGGGATAACGCTTGCCAGTTGTTACTATTTGCGAGCATTGGAAATGCGCTTTCATACTCTTTACCCGACAAATAAGGCGTAAGGTGTGAAGATGCGGTATCAAAAGCAGTGTGAAACTCTTTGATAATGTCGGGGATCGTAGCGTTAAAGCTTTCATACCATGCAAATTGCTCCGCGGGCCAGATAGGACGAGCACTTAAATTCGCGACGTAAAAAAGGTGTGGTGCTTGAGCTGTTTCGAAGGGTTTACTGCAGTATTGCACCCAGCGACCGGACTCAATGCTTGATGCTGTACCAAGGTTTTTTTCCATACACTGCCAAGCTTTTTGGAAGCGCTCAAGTGTTTGGGGGGCGGTGCTATTGGCGAGTTGAAGCCGCTTAAAGCTACCTGTGAGTGCTTCACATAGTGTGTAACATACGAGTGCTGTACTGTCTTCTCCCTTCTTCTCTAATAAATGTCCAAGGTACAGATACACTAAGTAGTTTTTGGGTGCCAGAGTAAGGCAGTGAAAGTAGGCCTTTTCACTTTCAGGTAACGCTCCAATTTGCTCTAAAATTACAGCAACCCGATAGCTTAGTTCAGCACTTTGAGGATAGCTATCGATTAGCTTCGATAATAATAATGGCCAACTATTTTGTGGCTCACATTCGAGAATTGGCTGTAAAAGTGAGTCTATATTGAGAGGTTGTGTCTCTTCGTTTGTCATTAAAGTGGTTTCTCTTTCTATTTATTAATAACGCCAATATCGAGTGGCAAAGTCATTCGATAGTTATTACCCGTAGGGTTAAATGGCTGTGTTCCATGCCAAAAATAAGAGGGGAAGATCACGATTTGCCCTCGTTGAGGCTTTACGGTTTTGAATGGTGGAAAATCGTAGGGTGGTGCCAGTGGTGGCCGTCCAAATTCAATTACACCATTGTTGCTGCCGTCATTTGGCGTGTTGATATATAAAACTACACTAATCCAACCTGCGGGATGAATATGGCTCACGTGGAAGCCTTGCTCCGTCAGTTTGACAGACCATGAGCCTGTAATGCATTTCTCTTTGTGTAAATGAGCCAAAAAAGGATGCTCTGGATCTACTTCCAACTTATTAAGGCATTTATCTATATCTTGCAGTAGTTGATCTCGAGCTTTAGAGATGATTTCGATATCTCTATTAAGCAAGCCTCCTGAAATTTGTGAGCCATTTACTAAGGTCTGTTCACTTGGAGCTTGTTTGCCTTGATGAAGTGTTAGTAAGCATGACTCCAACTCTTTAAGAAAGTCTTCAGTGTCTTGATAGCCGCTCGGAGCACCTAAGGTTGTGGTCAGAATAAAATCAGGGTTGCATAGAGCGTGGTGCTTTTGTTTATCGGTAGCTTGATACACTACGCTTAGCCAAGCTAATGCAAGTTGTGAGTTGGGCTGCGCTTGCAACACTTTTTCGAGCAGGGATTGTGCGGTACTGAACTTTCCAAGCTGGATTGCAAATTTTGCTTGCTCACATATCCTGTCGTAATTAACGACTATCTTATTGGCATTATCGAAATGCTCAAAGGCTGCATTTAGCTCATTGTTTGTGGCCGCCAGACGCCCTCTTAAAGCGAGTAATGTAGCTGAAGTATCGGCGTAACCTGACGCCTGAATACACTCCTCACATAATCTGTATTGATTAGTATTCCAGTACAGTTCAGCTAGGCACTCTATGAGTTCTAGGCGGTTATTTGCTGACTCCAGCGCGGTTAGCAAACTGGTAGCAAAAAGCGGATGCTGACCACTTTGCCAGTAAAGCTCGTTAATTGCTTTATGTATGATTGGATTATATGGGGCTTGCTTCAATGCCAGGTTGTAGGCTTGTTGTGCTTGTTCAAATTGACCATTTGCAAAAAAGCAGTCCCCGAGATTGTAAAGCGGTTCATAGTGTTCAGGTGCTTTTTGATACACAAATTTAAAGCATTGAATTGCTTGGTCAAATTTAGCCTGTAATTTATAGCAAAGGCCTAAGTTGTGTATTGCCCGAAAGACAACCGGAGAGTGTTGGGGAACTTGTTGATAGTAACTGATCGCCTCACTGAGGTTTCCTCTTGTTTTTTCAACGTCCCCGAGTATTTTGGTAAGTTGTCCAGAATCATCTAGAGATTGTCCTTTGAGTGCCCACTCACTTGCCAAGTCGAGCCGGTTTTGTTCAAGATACAGAAGCGACAAGTTTTTAAGTAAATCTAGATTTTTGGGCTCAGCTTCATACAGCGCAAGGTAATGGGCTTCTGCTTGGTGTAAATCACCCGATAGCCAGTAACATTTGGCTAGATGAGTTAAGATTTCAGTTTTAAGTGGGGCGAGTTTAGCTGCATCACTTAATGAGGTTATTGCGCTTTGCCATTCAGCAAGTGATTTATAGCAAATTCCCAAAAGGTAATGCAAATCGGGGTGAGGCGAGTCAGTAAAAGGCTGTAACTTAGTTAGCGCTTGTTGATATTGTTTTTGTTGGATCAATTTGAAAGCATCTTGAACTGCATTAGTAATTTCGGGCGCTTGCTTCATATTATTTTTTCTTAAACGGTCAATTAGACTGAGCTGCATACTTTTTATTTTAGCCAAACTCGACTTAGTTGCGAGCAAAGTGACGCTGCTTGAAGTTTTGTTAGTATTAACCAATCTTTCAGCGAGCTTGATTTAAAACTTAGTAACCTGCTGTGAATAAAAAACTATTACACTAATAACTGAAAAGGGAGCCGAAGCTCCCTTGTTTTCTGTATTAGTGGATTAGAACGTGTACACAGCACTCACGAAGTAGCGAGGACCTATTACGTCATACAACTCTGGGAATGTATTTGCTTGTTGTTGAGCATCACCTAATGGAGTTGGCTCAGTGTCTAACACATTTTTAATACCAAATGTTGCTTGTAGGTGATCCGTGAAGTGGTAGCTCGCACTAAGGTCAAGGTACCATTCTGCTTTAGATATAGGCACAATTTCGTTTTCGCCAGTATCTTCATCAACTTCGCTCATATATCGAACTAGCGCCGCTACGCTCAAATCACCTGAAGTCCATGTAAAGCGGTTATTACTCTGGAATTCTGGACGTGGTATACCACAAGTATTACCAAATTTACCAGCACAGTAATTAGTTTCTGTGAAGCCAACGCTTGGCGTTCTAAAGAACTTATCCAAGATTGTGTTCTTAGAGTTAATGTTCAGTGTTGAACCATTCTCACCAATTCCAAAATCAAGTTCTGTGGTCCAGTTGAAGTTAACGTCATAACCTTTTGTGCCTAGCGACGCGATGTTCGCGTTTAGCGCTGTAACAAGGTCTACGTTACCGTCAGGACGACGAGTAATTGCTTGACAGTATTCAGAGTTAGGATCTTTAAGTTGATTGTAACAAACATCCAGAATATTGTTTACGCCACCACCTAGTACATCGATTGCATCATCAATCGTGATATCAAAGTAATCGATTGTAATGTCAAAGTTTTCGGTTGGTGTAATAACAAGACCAAGAGTAACGGTTTCTGATGTTTCTTCTTTCAGGTCAGGATTACCACCGAAGCTACCTTCGATTTGCGCGTTTGCTTGTTCAAATACACCTACTTGAGAAGACGCAACACCGTGAGCCTCACAAAGCGCTCTGTCAGTTGTACCTTCTACAAAACCATCAACGCTACATGGATCGGTTGCGCTTGGGAAACCATTCGCAGCGCCCTGGAATAGCTCGGCGATATTAGGCGCACGTACAGATTCTTGATAACCAGCTCGGAAAGATACGTATTCATTCACTTTCCAGTTTATAGTTGTTGCAAATGAAGATGCATTACCAATGTTTGAATAGTCAGAAAGACGTCCCGCAAACCACAGTGTAATGTCTTCAGCAAATGCTGCATCAGTTACTAATGGAATATCAATCTCGGTGAATATTTCATCAACGCTATAACTACCAACTGTTGGTTCGCCAGCGTTAAAGCCCAAAACATCACCGGATGCTAAGAACTCATCAGGGCGGAAGCGTGAATCATCAAAACGGCTTTCGTAGCCAATTACAAAACCAATTGGCATATCAGCAGAAGGCACAGTAAATGGTAGCTCACCAGCAAAATCGATATGGAAAATTTCTTGTTTGATGTTCGTTACGTTAGATGCACCAACATTGATAAAATCAATCGCAGCTTGTGAAATATTACCTTCACCGAAGATGTTCAATGGTGCACAGCCACCTGACGTGTCTTGACATGCACTACCATCGTCAGTTACTAAAATAGCTTGTCTGAAGCGCGTTTCAGAAACGTCGTTATTAAGTAGGTTAGAGCGGTCTAGCTCAGAGCGGCTGTAGTAAGCGTTGTATGCCCAGTCACCGATAAAGCCATCAACACCTATCAACACTCGCATCGCATTACGTGTATCAATCGATTGACGTGGACCGTTTTCAACCATACGACGACCGATTGTAGCGAATGTAAAGTTACCATCGGCGTCAAGTTGACTAACCATATTGCCAGTTGGTTCACCTTCAGCATCAAGTTCAGGTACTAACGCTTTCATTGCAGCTTGAACGTCTGCACCGAAGTATGGACTGTCAGGGTTAACCACCAAGCCATTTACGAACGCTGGAGTCGGAGCTAGTTGTGATGGTACTTCGTTGCGAATGAAAGATAATTCACTATATAAGCGAGTTTCATCATTGATGTAATAGTGTGCAAAAGAGTTAAGTGTTAAACGCTCTTGCGGTAGTTGCAGGTAGTTATCAGGGGCATAGTTAAATGCATCGGCTGATGTATATGGTAGGCCTTCACCATTTGGACCAAAACGACCTAGAGTTGTACCGTTAGGAAGTGTAGGGCCTGCAAATATTCTTGTCCCAGGAATACCAGATGATCCACCAGGCACTAAACCTGTATCGCCTTCAGTGAGAGTTACATTAGTAAAGTCTCTGTCGCCTTGGAAGATTGATTCACGTTTAGCGTAACCAAAATAAATAGTGGCGTTGCCTTTACCGTCTGCAAAGTTGCCACCAAGCGTAAGATCTGTGTTGAACTTTTCACCATCGCCCTCTTCGGTGATGTCGTATAACGCAGAAATTTCAGCGCCTTCGAAGTCGTCTTTTAAACGAAAGTTTACAACACCTGCTAGTGCATCAGAGCCATATACCGCACCTGCACCACCTGTAATAATGTCTACACCTTCAATAAGAGAAGCAGGAATAGTGTTTAAGTCGACAACACCTGTTTGTGTTGCTGGTACCCAGCGGCGACCATTAACAAGAACAAGGGTACGCTCATCACCTAGGCCACGTAAATTTACTCGCGCGGTACCGTCACCAGGGTTATTTGAACTTGGTCCGAAAGAAGGAACGGTTAGCGGTAGTTCGGCAAGCTTTTGCTCGACGTTTAAGTTACCAGATATTGCAAACTCAGAACCGTCTAGTTCGATAACCGGCGTTTTCGCAGTTAACGCGACACGTTGAATACGAGAACCTGTAATAGAAATTCTTTCGACTTCTTCATTAGCACCATCAGCTGCTTCCTCGGCTGATGCTTGGATACTTAAACTTCCACCGATTAGGCATGCGGAAGTGATAAGCATACTTAACTTAGAACGCTTGAATTGTTTCATGATATCCCCTGATAGGTTTGTTTTAGATACCCTCGGCAAGTTTAATAACTCATCACAAAGGCTTATTAGTATCACGACGAAGTTATGACGGAAGCTTGGAATATGCCAGTTGAGATACGTAAGGCGATGGGAATCAGTGACGACAGGCGAGAAAAAAAAGATCAAATTTAATTTGCAGATTACATAGTGACAATCTATAACAATAATATGTTAACTATTGTGAAATAGGATACAAAGTACTAGTATCCTTGTTAACCTGTTGATGTGTTTAAGGTGATGAATGAAAAGAGTGACGATCTCTATTCCTAGCTATTTATCTGAGCTTGGCGTCGAAATAAGTACAAAATTAAAAGAAGTCGCAGTTTGTTCCCAGTTTGTTTACTATCAAAATATTGTTGATGTTTTAGAAACTATTGAGGTGGGTGAAATCGACTGTTTGTTAATTGATATTTCACATGATATTGACCTGAGACAGCAAGAATTAATCACAAGAAATTTCGACTCTGTGCCAACTATTAAAATAACGACAGATGTTAAATTAAATGCTTCTACAACAATGAGTGTTGATGGTAAAGATACAGAAGGTGCTCTGATCACCAATATTCTTCAGCTGGCATTTTTGCATTCTACAGAGGCGTCATCAGAGTATGTCCCGAATCAAAGACTGATTGTAAAAGACTCGGGGCATATTCATGTGATAAAAGTGGAAGACTTAGCTTGGGTTGGTGGTGCGGGAAACTATGTCGAACTTCATATGATCAATCGGCAGCGCTCAATCTTGCATAGGGACACGATGTCAGCAATGGAAAAAAGCCTTAAAACCTTTGGCTTTTCTAGGATCCATAAGTCTTCACTCGTTAATTTGAATGCTATCAGTGAACTTAAGACAAGAGATAATGGAGATTACGACGTTATTCTAGAAAACGGAGATTCACTCCACCTATCAAGACGTTATAAACAAAACTTGTCTTCTCTTTTACAGCCAACATAAGCTGACTGTAGTGTCAGCTTACTCCTTTGGCAAAATTGACGAACTCGCTGAAGATAGAGTCTTTAATTAATCTATCGGGTGTGAAGGCGTAATAGTTTTGATACGTACTTTCGATAGTGCCAATTAGGCAGACGTCATAGTGCCGTTGTAATTCTGATTTTATCGAAAGTGGGGCAGGAAAAATGCCAAACCCCTGTTGGCCTAATGCCTTCATCAAGGCACTGTCATCCACGTGACCTGCGACTTTTATTTCTATATTTTGCTCTTGCAGCCAAAATTGAATCGAATTCGTTACTGGGCTGTGTTTCGCGGGAAGAATGATTGGTTGCGCTTGTAATGACTTTGGGTAGTTTGCCCTAAGTTCTTCACAATTAGAAATTGAACCATAAAAGCCGATCTGGCTCTTTCCTATTTCGTGACAAAATACTTTAAATGGCAGGTTACTATCAAGTGGTTTGTCCGCTAGTACGATATCGAGTTTATGCATCGCCATCTGAGCCAATAATTCAGACTGCTGACCATCAATACAGTGCAAATTGGCAACTTGCTCATTTTCTATCAAAGGCGCAAGCCATTTTGATACTAACGATTTTGGAATGGCATCTGAGATACCTACTTTTAATGTGCGATGCATGGCTGTTGCACCATCTTGTGTTGTTTCTAACCATTCTTTGGCAATTGAAAACATATCGTCCGCATACTGCTTGGTCAAAATGCCGAAGTCAGTCAACCTGAGTCCTCTTCCTTCTCTTATAAATAAAGGTTTCCCCAGCCGATCTTCTAAGCTTGATAGCTGCGCGCTGATGGTTTGAGGCGTCAAATGAAGGACTTTACTTGCACCTGCGATGCTGCCTTCATTGCTTACTTGCCAAAAATAGTAAAGGTGATTGAAGTTTATGTTCATATTGTTCGTAAAAACCTTTCTTTTAGTTAGATATAATCAGCTTTTATCTTTTCTTGAACATTAGTAGATTTGATCTCATGGCGCAAGTAGAAGTTGAGAGAATGTACCGGATAGCGTAAGCGTTTTTAATTCGAGTCATTCTAAGTTTTCAACAAAGTTATATTTGATGCGATTGTCTGAGGTAATGATGAAATTGAACCTTGTTGGTGTAAATGAGCCGATAGCGGTGTCAAGTAAAGTGGCTTTTGCAAAAACGATAAATGAAGCGTTGTGCGGCTATGCAAACAATATTCGAAAAATAAATGTACGAATTGAAAAGCAGGTGGACAAGCAGATTGGCAAGTTTACCTTATGCCAAATTGAGCTTTTATTACCCGGATTACCAACATTAAAGGTCAAGGCAAAAGGTAAAACTTTGCTGCAGGCATTAAATCGGGCATTACGCAATTGCAAGCAAATCTTAAAACAGAATTATTTTAAACTCGGTTAGTTTTCAGTACCGAGTGATTCCATTCCCAAGCACTTGCAGCGGCAAGGAAGCCGCGCAATTTTTCTTAATGTATCATTTTATATAGCTGTAACAGCCAAGCTAATTTTCACGGCGGGATCGTTCCTTGATGAAATAGCATACAGACCACAAAGATTCCATGCGCTGGAAGCATGTTCGCGCTTATTTTGAAGTGAATTCAGGGCTGAGCATATCTTTGTAATGGTATTAACGAAATACGTCTCACCCTGAGCTAGTGCCGTAGTAAACTTCAGATTAGTGAACCCGACAACTTTGAGGATATCTGGATGGATCGCTACAAGCATCTGTTGCTGTTCCACCAGCTATATCTTTGGTTCTCTCCAGAGGAAGGTTGTTGCTGCGATTTAATTGCTTCATTTTTTTAGTTGTTAATTTCAATTTCATAGTATTTTCTCCTTGTTTAACCGTACATTAATCTACTGTTTTTTTTTGTTCGATCAATGTTTTTTATGTCTTGTTCGTTGACGTTACCCTTATGAAGCAGCGGCAAGGAAGCCGCGCAATTTTTCTTAAAGATCCTCTATAAATTACCGATATGTAGGTCAAAGGAAATCATATTAGCCAAAGACAATGAACGTGAACTTTTTAATTCACTCACCAGCTCAATCAAACACAAGTCAGATGGAGCAGAAAACCAAGGTTGAAGAAACGACAGAATCTAAACCACTCAGACTATCAGAAAAAGATATGTCTAAGTTATCTGGAGAAGAGGTAAGAGAGGAGCAGGAGGAAGCTGCACTACCACCTCATATTCAAAAAATGGTTGAAAAGCTAGAAGAGCTTAGAGAGAAAATAAAGGAAGAGCAAAAATTACTCGAAGAGCTAAAAGCAAATGACGCTTATCCAGATGAAATGAAAGCGGAGCTAGTTACACAAAAGCTTGAACATATTTTACGTATGCAGAATCAAGTTATTGAACTAACCAAAAATATCCAAAAAGCTTTAAAAGAGGCTGGGATAACTGATCCTGGCATCTTGCTTAAAGCGTTAGCTTAAAAATCCAACCAACAATATTTTACCTTGCGCCATATTTGGACGTTGGCAACATAAATCTATGCGCATGTTTGCGGCGGACTTATACAAGCGTTTTAACTTAGGAAAAGGCTTAGTGACCAACTGTAGGGTTTTTACTCTAAGGCTCCTTCTTGTTATACCGTCTAGAAATGCATAAGACGTAGAGTTTAGTGCTGAGTGGCAGGCGGTTAACATGTCGTCTGTTATCTGATGTTGATGAATCGCTTCAAACCCTGCTTGATCAGTTAAATTTCCTGTGGATGCGGCAAGCACACAGACCGAATACACATCAAATATTCCGATTGCGCGGACTTTCTGGCTGCTCGGATCTT
Organism: Pseudoalteromonas sp. GCY; assembly: GCF_016695175.1. Lineage (NCBI taxonomy): Bacteria > Pseudomonadati > Pseudomonadota > Gammaproteobacteria > Alteromonadales > Pseudoalteromonadaceae > Pseudoalteromonas > Pseudoalteromonas sp. GCY. The sequence continues at coordinate 1,131,628 of NZ_CP068022.1, read as the reverse complement.
CGTATGCGACCATAACGCACGGAAGGTTATCGGGATCATATTCCATTTGATGCACCTGATAGAGTCTCAGCTCTGTATCAATATGTTTGTTCATTAGTTTTTCAAGTTGCCCAACTTGAGGTAAGGGCACGCCTTTATGTAGCGTATGAATTTCTCTTGTTTTGCTGCTTTCTTCCGCGGCTTTGACCAGCGGCATGATTTTGTTATGAAGGTCGTCGTCAGCAAACGGCTTTGACAGTACAAACGCCGCACCATAGTCAAGGGCGAGCTTAATTTGCTCACGATCGTCGACAGTCGTTACCATCGCCATGGTGACATCAAGCTGTTTTTGTTTGATTGCTTTGACGAGAGCAAGCCCTGAAATATCGGGCATATGCCAGTCGGTCAATACAATATCTGGATGCCAAGAACCAATAATCTTTAGTGCTTCTTTTGCACTTTGTGCTTTCTTTATCAACAGCTTACGATATCTAAAACGCACTAAACCGCGACGAATAATCTCAAGTGTTGCCGCACTGTCATCCACGAGCAATATCTTCACACATTACCACTTTATTGAAAAATATAGATTTATTATAGGCACGATTTTTAACCAATACTAAAATGAAAGTAAGAAAATAATGAGTGCATAATATGTTTCTAGGCAAACTACCAGTCGATGTATTTATCTATATGGCGGTGAATATCGGGCTACTGATATTAGTTTTTTGGTTTTATATTTTGCTGTTAATCCTGCGAGAATTTAGATTGTTTGCAAAGACTGCTGGTGGAGCTGGGACATCCAACGCAGAGCAACAGTATCTACTTCAGCATTGTCGCGATGCAATTAACAAGTCAATGAAGTTTGTCGAAGATAACCAACACACCATTCAAGAATTGGCTAGCTTACAAGTCCACTTAGAACAACAATTAGCTGAGGTTAAACGTTCAACACAGGATCATATCTCGCCAGAAGAGCAAACCCACATGGATGATTTAAACAGTAAGTTACTTAAATCGCATCGGCTAATAAAAAAACTTCGAGGAGATTTGTCGAAAAGTTTAGAGCGACTTAAGCAAATGAGGAGAAAGTTATATGACCAATATGAGTCTACAGAGGAACTACAAAAAGAAAATGACACGTTAAAGCAGCAGCTAGAAGCTTCTAGGTCTGTGGGAGGCACGTCCGAGCAAGAGCTAGAGCAATTAGTCGCAACTTTTGAAAAAGAGCGCCAAGATATGTCTCAAACTATCAATGAATACAAAAGACAAATTGCCGAACAAAGTCAGGCTCTGCAACAGCTAATGGTTCAAGAGCAAGAGGTTGAAGATGGTCCAAAGTTGCAAGCTATTCAAAAAGAGTTGGAGCAAACCCGAGAAGCGTTGGAGCATTTGTCCAAAGAGAAAAAGTTTATAGAAAGCCGATATTTGGAAGTCGTCAAAAATCAAACCAAATAGTTAACAATGTGTTTTATTTCTCGTGACATTAGTCTTGAGTTTGTGTAAGGTTTAGGCACTCACATTACCTGCTTTGCCTTTAGCTTTTGGGATTTACTTCACTTGAAAAGTGAAACTTATTCGGCTCCAAACTCTATCAAGTGACGTTAACGCTAGTTGAGAAAATAGCGGTGAAAAGTACTAGTAAAGTGCATATTTCTCAATAGCTAAGGCAGTGGTAAAAGGATTATTTCATGGCCTATATTCCAGATACGAGTGCTCAAGACTCTGAGGTTGAAAGACCTAAAAAAAATAAAATATTGATAGCGGTAGCAAGTATTCTCATATTAATTACTGTTTTCTTTTTTGCATCAATTATTGGGCAATGGGCAAGCGGTCAAACAGCAGTTTCAAGCGATAAAATTCATATCTCAGCAGTTAAACAAGGTGACTTTGTTCGCGATATTTCTGTTCAGGGAAAAGTCGTCGCAGCACGGCGTCCGACAATATATAGCCCTGCTCAAGGGACTGTGACCTATTTGGTCGAGTCGGGAGATAGCGTGATTGAAGGTCAAACCCTTGCCGTAATAGATAGTCCGGAATTAAAAAGTGAGTTTGCACAGCATCAAGCTAAGCTAAATCAGTTAGATACTGAGCTTCAGCGACAAATCATTCAAGCTAAAAAACAAGACTTAGCACAGGAAAATTATTTAGGTAAGGCTACCGTTGTATTGAATGCTGCTAAGCGTGAAATGCGTCGCTCTGAAGATGGTTTAAAAACTCAAGTTGTCAGCGATATTGATTATCAAAAAGCCAAAGATGATCTCGAAAATGCACTTCGAGAATACCGCCTGGCAATTAAAGAAGTTGAATTGCAAAAAGAAAGTCAGAAGTTTGAGATTCGGACCAAAGAGCTTGAACTTGAGGCACAAAAAGTCAAAGTAGTAGAGCTTGAAAGGCAAGTCGATGCACTTAAAGTTGTCTCACCAGTAGGGGGACTCGTTGGTAATTTAGTAGTCGAGCAAAAAAATTCAGTGGCTAAAAATCAGCCATTATTAAGCGTGGTCGACCTCTCCAAATACGAGATAGAGGTACAAATACCTGAGAGCTATTCAGATGATTTAGCCTTAGGAATGTTAGCCGAGGTGAACCTCAATGGTGACGTTTATAGTGGCGAAATCGTTGCCATTTCGCCTGAAATTGAAAATGGCCGCGTTGCCGGAAAAATCCGATTTAGAGACGATACAATTCAGGGATTAAGGCAAAACCAAAGGTTAACAAGTCGAATTGTACTCGAACAAAAAGAAAATATTGCCTACCTACCACATGGTCAATATTTGGAAGCATACAATGGACAGTTTGCTTATGTGGTAAAAGAAGGCACGGCTGTCAAAACGCCAATAAAGATTGGATTGAGAAGTATTGGACAAGTAGAAGTACTATCGGGGCTTAATATCGGCGATCAGGTTATCACCTCTGACGCACGAATCTTTAAAGATGCCCCCAGTGTGAAAATAATTCAATAAAGGAGCTGCAACATGCTATCCATGCGTCACCTATCAAAAGCTTACTATACAGACACAATAAAAACTCAAGCTTTGCAGCCATTTGACTTGAGTATAGAGCAAGGAGAATTTGTCGCCGTTATTGGCCCGTCAGGCTCAGGCAAAACGACCTTTTTAAATATCACCGGCTTATTAGAGGACTTCTGCGATGGCAGTTATGAGCTGGATGGTGTCAATGTTGAAAAGTTAAGTGATAAAGCCAAGTCAAAGCTGCGTAATGAAAAGGTCGGCTTTATTTTCCAAAGCTTTAATTTAATTCCTGAGTTAAACCTTTACGATAATGTTGATATGCCCTTACGCTATCGCAAATTATCATCAAAAGAGCGCCACGAGCGGATCATGGATGCGTTGAATAAAGTGGGTCTTGCATCACGCAAAGCGCATTACCCATCGCAACTGTCTGGAGGTCAACAGCAACGGGTAGCAATTGCTCGAGCGATAGCTGGTAAACCGTCCTTTCTACTCGCCGATGAGCCAACGGGCAACTTAGATAGTAAAATGGCCGATGGTATTATGGAACTGCTCAAAGATATCAATGCGCAGGGAACGAGCATTGTGATGGTGACTCATGATGCTCAACAAGCGGCGAAAGCTCAGCGTATTATTGAAATCCGTGATGGTATGTTGAGCGAGAGAAAGAACTACGATAAGGCCATTGCTTAAGGATAAGTTATGTTTAGTTACTATCTTAAATTAGCGCTTATCTCATTGCGGAAAACGCCTTTTTTATCATTGTTAATGATTATGACAATCGCGATTGGAATTGGCGCAGCAATGACAACTTATACAGTGAGTTATCTGCTACAAAAAGATCCGATCCCTACAAAAAGTGACCGCTTGTTTAATGTTCGATTGAATAGCTATGGCCCAGATAAGCCGTTCAATATTTCCCAAGGGAAAGAAGTTCCACCTTTTATTCTTACCTATCAAGATGCAATAAATCTACAAAATGCGAAACAGGGCGTTAATCAAACGCCTCTTGGTAGTTTCAAAATAATGACTCGCACCACAGAGCAGTCAATCACTGAAGCAAAAATGACCCCAATCCGAAGTGCATACCGTGACATGTTCAACATGTTTGAGGTGCCGTTTAAGTTTGGTGGTGCATGGGATGAAATTGCCGATCAGGATGGGCAGCAAGTTGCGGTGATCAGTAGCGAACTGAATGATAAGTTATTTGGTGGAGAAAACTCCGTCGGTAAGTCATTGCTCTTAGGGGACTTACAGTACCGAGTGGTTGGTGTTACCGATGATTGGTATCCCATCCCTAAGTTTTTTGATTACAGGACTCGTGCATTCAACAAACCTAGAGACGTGATTGTCCCATTCCAAGCGCAAATCAATAACGAGTTGTGGACTGGCTCCGATGTGTCTTATCAGTGCTGGAAAGAACCCGAGGATGACTCATTTTCGGCAATTTTAGCGTCTGAATGCGTATGGGTTTCGTATTGGGTTGAACTAAACTCTGCGGCAGAGCGCAATAATTACATGGACTTTTTGATTAATTACTCGATGGAACAAAGAGAGTATGGTCGCTTTTTACGAGAGCCTTTACATCAATTATTTAATGTAAAGGAGCAATTAATTGAAAGAAAAATTATTAAAGATGATGGCAATGTAGCAGTGTGGCTTGCATTCGCATTTCTTGTGGTTTGTCTGCTTAACTGTATGGCTATGATGGTCGCAAAATTTCATGGCAAAGCTGGTGAAGTTGGGCTTCGTAGAGCGGTTGGAGCTTCTAAACAAGATATTATCACTCAGTTTACTGTTGAGACCTGTATTATTGGGCTATTGGGCGGAATACTTGGGCTATTACTTGCGCAAATTGGCTTGAGTGTCACAGCGCAATTATACAGTCATCTTTACGCTGAGATGCTTGAGATGACTGCAGGTATAGTCATCATGACGATTGTATTGGCTGTGGTGAGTGCTGTGACTTTTGGTTTGCTACCGACTTTACATGCGGCAAAAGTACAACCATCTAGTCAGCTAAAAAACCTGTAGGAGCATGACCATGAGAGATCTATTGCCAATTTTAAAAACCTTAAACAAAAATAAGGCTTCTCCGCTACTACTGATATTGCAAATTGCGCTGACATTTACAATTTTGGTTAATGCCATTTATATGATGGTACTTAAAGAGCAAGAATTGGTGCAACCGACAGGGTTAGCCGAGAGCCAGTTGTTCAGTTTTAGAACTCATTTTGAAGGCAGCGATGAAGAAAAAAATGCAGCCCTTGATACCGACCTTGCCGATATTCGTGCACTAGCCAGTGTTGAGAGTGTAAGTACGATTACTAGTATGCCGCTTACTAACTGGGGTCGCTCACTAGATGTTGGTTTAACCCCTGAGGAAGATGAAAGGATAACTCATGCAGGCTACTATGGTTCGGATGACACCATTGTAGATACGCTTGGGCTACGAGTGGTTGCGGGTAGAAACTTACAACATAATGATGTGGTACACACGTATTTTGATGGCCATACGGAATCAGCTAGCGTGTTAGTTTCGCAGGACTTGGCACATAAAATTCGTCCTAACGATTGGCGCAGTGTGATTGGAGAAACTATTTATGTTGAATCGGTACCGCAGAAGGTTGTGGGTATCGTTGAAACTATGAAGTCACCTTGGCGGTTTTGGTACGCTTACGATATGACCGTAATAAGTTCGGTTAGAGAACATTATGAAGAAAGCATCATAGTAGTAAAAGCAAAGCCTGGCCAAAGAGAAGTTGCAATGGATGAAGTTCAAGCCTTAATGCTTAAAAAGCCTGGCCGTCAACTTGATGCCTTTAAATCCTTCGAGCAAATAAAAACGGAAAATTTACAAGCGGATTATGCGGTGAGCCAAACGCTAAAAGCGGTGATCGCAGCCTTGGCGTGTGTAACTATGCTGGGGATCTTTGGTCAAGCAAGATATACAGTCTATAAACGTCGTAAGCAAATCGGTACTCGTCGTGCTCTTGGGGCGACTCAGGCCGACATTCTACGTTACTTTATGATTGAAAATGCGGTGGTGTCTTTATTTGGCATTACACTGGGCATAATCATCGCAATCACTGCGAATATTTATTTGGTTAATTACTTTGGGCTTACTAGTGTACCCGGTGATTATTTGATTGCAGGTGCGATAGTAATGCTGCTCGCAGGTCAGTTGGCAGTGACTTATCCTGCTATGATTGCTGCAAGAGTACCTCCAGCTATCGCAACTCGTACGGCATAGCTACACGCTCCGCGCTTACCGCTGCTATTTCAAGCCTTCCGTTACTTTGCTAAAATGGCAAACGGAGGCTTGAAATTACTATGCTTAAAATCTCAAATAATGTCACACTAGCAGAGTGGGAAATCGATATTTCCGCTATTCGCGCACAAGGTGCGGGTGGGCAAAACGTCAATAAAGTCTCCAGCGCCATTCATCTTAGGTTCGATATCAATCGCTCAACACTGCCTGACTTTTACAAAGCGCGTCTACTTGCACTTAAAGACTCTAGAGTGACCAAAGAGGGTGTCATTGTGCTTAAAGCGCAGAGTTTTCGTACTCAAGAGCAAAATAAGGAAGATGCCTTGGAGCGGCTAAAAACACTGATCCTAGAAGCCACTAAAGTTGAAAAAGCACGCAGAGCAACCAAGCCAACAAAAAGCTCGCAAAAGAAACGTCTGAATCAAAAGACCAAACGCGGCCAAACCAAATCACTGAGGGGCTCGGTGAATTGGTAAAGTGCTTAGTTGTTGATAATTTGGCTTCTTAATTTTTCCCGCTGGTGTACGGCAAACTGAATACAAAACTCATTCGATTTAAAGCTACTTGAACAAGTCATTAACCGGATATGTAAACGCAACTGTCAATATTCCCTCTTAAACACCAGATTAGATGTAACTAATTTTAATTCCTTACATTTCAAAACCATAGTCCACATATCCAAATTTTTCGCAAAAAAGTGTTTGCTTTTTAGTCTGTAATGTTAAAAAGTAACAGTGCAATCTTGCTTTTTTGTTAGTAAGTAACATGTGGTGTGTTGGGGGGCGTTTAGAGCACATCACAGTGTGGTAGGTTTTTGGGCTGTGGTGCTAGTGATGGCATTGCTGGCTTTTTCACTGGTTTTTAAAAAGAAGAAAGGAACAACAAAATGTCAAAACTAGTCACCGATATTGGTAAATATAACCCTAAACGAAGCAAACTGGGCCTTGCGGTCTCATCTGTACTTCTTGGGCTTTCTCCACTTTGGGTTGCCGCTGAAACTGTGGGTCAAAATGACAGCGATGTCAAATCTGCGACTGAGAACGAAGCGGTTGAAGTAATTGAAGTTCGAGGGATCCGAGGCAGTATCAATAGCGCCCAAAACATTAAGCGCTTCGCAGATACGGTCAAAGACGTGATCACGGCGTCAGATATCGGGGCGTTACCAGACAAATCGGTGACTGAAGCGCTGCAGCGTGTGCCGGGTGTTACGATTGAGCGATTTGCATCATCCGATGACCCTAAACACTATGCCGATGAAGGTACAGGTGTGCTGGTTCGCGGCTTAGACAGGGTTCGCTCAGAGGTGAATGGCAGAGACGCTTTTAGTGCAAATCCGTCAGGCGGTTTGAGCTATGAAGACTTTCCTGCTGAATTGCTAGGTGCGGTGGAAGTGGTTAAAAACCAAACTGCGGATCTTATTTCTGGCGGTATATCCGGCACGGTAAACCTCATCACCCGCAAACCATTCGACTCTGATGAGCGGCTTATCTCGTTCAATGCAAAGGCCAATTATGGCGACTTTAGAGAAGAAGTGACGCCTTCGTTTTCTGCGTTGTTTTCCGACAGTTGGGAAACCAGTGCAGGTAAGTTCGGATTTTTAATTGCGGCGTCTTCATCAGAATATCAGACTCGAGGAGATGGTGTTGGTCTTGGCAACTTCCACTCTCGAGGCGATTCCTTTATTCCTACCTTGGATCAATGGGGTGGCATAACAGGTGTTGATCCATCATCGCCTGTGGATGGCCCCGCTTTACCAGGGCAACCAGCTGGCAGTGTATGGCATGTGCCTGTCGCTATCCATATGAGCACAGCAACCAATGACCGTGAACGTACTGGCTTAACCTCTTCACTGCAGTGGGCAAATGCCGATGAGACCATAGTTGCGACATTAGAGCACATTCGCTCAGAAGCATCTCTTGAGTGGAACGAGCGCCAAATAGGACAAGCAGCTCAAGGGTTTAAAGGTTTTATGGGATCTTCACAAAATTGGACTGAAAATACGGAAAGTGGCCATCCACTAACTACAGATGATGGTTTTGTGACTTCCGGCATCGCTCTTGGCGTGAGCCCAGAAACACCGTTCTTTTATCGTAGCCGCTGGAATTACAACGAAAATACCGTGAAGGACACTTCATTTAAGCTAACGTTAAAACCAATAGATAGGTTGACGGTCGATTTTGATTACCAGCGGATCGATTCCGACAAAGAGGTGCAAAACTACAGTATGTCGGGTCAAACACGGGGAAACCATGTCCACGTTGTCTCGCCTTATTTCCTCGATATGCGTGGCTCAAGGCCGACAGTTGAGTTTCTCAGTGACAATATTCTAACGGCAGGTTGGTCACCCAATGAAGATTGGAATGGACCTGTGCCTAACCTGTTTTTGGGCAGCGGTATGGAGCAGGTTGAGCGCAATACGGCAGAATCAGACAGCGTTAAACTGGATTTTAAGTATGAGCTAGACGGTCATTTCACGAGTGTCAGTTCCGGTTTTTATATGTCAGATAAAGACTTAACGGTACGAGATACCGCTTACGAGGGCTGGTCTGCAATTGGCACCCCTTGGATCCAAGATGACCGAAATGCCGCCGCGGCGGTAAATCGTCCAGAATTATTTGAGCGCGTTGATTTTTCAGATTATTACAATGGTCAGGTATTACAGGGGCCAGTCAATAACTTCTTGTTCCCAAGTATGGATTTGGTGAAAAACTACGCCGACTCTTTGCGCCAAGGTTGTCGTGATGGTTGGCACAATGCCACCAACAGTGCGGCAAACAACGGCACATGCTCTGGCACTTATGTACCTTATGCAGACAAACCCAATCGCGTTGAAGGTCCATTCGCCGCACACAATATAAGTTCGACTAACGAGAAGCGTACTGAATTTTACATTCGCGGTGATTTTGACTTCGAGTTTCAAGACATTCCTGTGGTGGGCAATGTTGGCCTGCGCTACGTAAACTATCAACTTGAGTCTACGGGCGCTTTGGTGCAACCGGCCCTTATCAAGCGTGGTGAAGAGGGGACATCACTTAATAATGTGATGCAACAAGCAGAATATAAGCGATATTACGATATTGCTGGGGGAGAGTCTAAACTCAGTACCGTTGATGGCACAGATTACAGCACTTTGCTTCCGAGCTTAAATTTGAGTTTTGGTGTATCAGAAGACGTAGTGGTGCGATTTGGTGCATCAAAAGCGCTGTATTACCCAAGTTTAGTTGATGCCAGAAATATCAGTATTCTTAACTTGGATTACACTCGCGTGCTACAAACTCCCGGCGCTGATTACGACGAGGCAACTAACCCCGTTGTTGGGCTAGACGATATCAGTCTAACCGCGCTTTCTGGGAACCCATATTTAGAGCCTGAAGAAGCAATCAATACCGATTTAACTACCGAATGGTATTTCGCGTCCGCAGGTTATGTGACGGTAGGGCTATTCCACAAAAAGCTAGATAATATAATCCGTAGCCGCGCCTTTGATCTTGATGTGTCTTATGGCGGCGAAGATTATGATGTCTCTGCTTACGGCCCCGCTAACACGGGCTCTGGCACCATTCGTGGGATGGAGTTTTCCTACTCACAATTCTACGACATGTTACCGGGTGCATGGAGCGGTTTAGGTTTGCAACTTAACTTTACCTATATCGATCAAGATGGACTTGAAGATCCAAATGAAGTCTCGAAAGGCACGCTTGGTTTCGATGAAAATGGTAACCCGCTGACCGATAATCGTAATACCTTCCGAGTGTTTGGAGGTTTGCCGCTACAAGGTTACTCAGATCAAAACTTTAATATCATCGGTATGTATGAGTACGAGGATATTTCTTTTCGCCTTGCATACACTTGGCGCTCTGAGTATTTGCTCACACTGAGGGAATCTGAAGAGTATGTCCCTGCCTATGCAGAGGCGTCAGGTATGATGGACGCAAGTCTGTATTACACCATCAACGACCATTGGAAAGTGGGTTTTGAAGCCAGCAATTTATTGGATACGGAAACCAAAACCAAGTATCAGATGGACCAAGCTGGGACAAAAACGCAGGCACTCAACTTTACCACGGATAGGCGTTTTGCATTGAGCGTCCGTGCGACTTTCTAATGTCAGCAAAGGCCAAATGCAGCTTGGCCTTATACCAATCGCAGTAAGTCAATGTGCTATTTTGACGTGGGGAATTAATGTTTAAACTCAAGGATTTGAATAAACAATGACAATATTAGCGAAAGGCACTGGCGACCCACTGCAACTAGATAATAGCGGCTGGGATATTCTCGCAGAGCAAGTAAGTTTGCCAGTTGCAGTGATAAAGCAAGACGCTATCAGTCACAACGCAAATTGGATGGCGAATTTTGCAAAGGAAAGCCAAGTATTATTGGCGCCTCACGGCAAGACAACGATGTCACCAGCGCTATTTAAACTACAGCTTGAACATGGCGCATGGGCCATCACGGTAGCGACCGTACCACAAGTTTCCGTAGCCATAGTCGCGGGCGCAAAACGAGTGATCTTAGCGAATCAACTTGTTGGCGAATATCATATGAAGCAAGTTGCTAACATGCTTACTGATACTGATGTTGAGCTCTATTGTTTTGTTGACTCTATTGCAAATGCCCATGCTTTAGGCACATTTTTTACTCAGCATTCGCTGCGTATTTCCATTTTACTCGAAGTGGGGGTTGAAGGTGGTCGCGCTGGTTGGCGCGATCTTGCAACGTTAGAGCAGCTAGTCAATGTATGCCAACAGTATGCTAGCTTAGAGATTGCAGGTATTGGATTTTATGAAGGCGTGATCCACGGTGATAATGCCGAGCAAAGGATCGCCAAATTTGTTGGCTCGGTAATGAAAGCGGCGGAAGGTTTACTGCAAAAAAGCGTATTTTCAAAGGCATTGCCTATTATCACAGGCGCGGGTTCTGCTTGGTATGATGTCGTGGCAAATACACTAAACAAAAGTGAACTGGCTCAGCAATTTCGTTTTGTGATCCGTCCCGGCTGCTACCTTATTCACGATACCGGGATCTATCAGGATGCGCAGCAAGCTGTGTTATCACGGAGCAACCTCGCTTGCGATTTGGGGGAAAGTTTGGTGTCGAGCTTAAGCATATGGGCTTACGTGCTTTCGACTCCAGAGCCGGGGGTCGCGATAGTTGGCATGGGTAAAAGGGATGTCGCATTTGATGCTGGCATGCCCACACCTGAGCTGATTTACTCTCCGCCGTCAAAGCAGCTGTGCTCATTAGGCGGCGCGGTAAAGGTCGAAACAATCATGGATCAACATGCTATGGTAAGTATTGCATCTGGGTGCGAGGTACAGGTTGGCGATATGCTCTGCTTTTCGACTTCTCATCCTTGCTTGACCTTTGATAAGTGGCGACAAATTGGTGTTGTCGAGCGAGATTGGGTGATCACCCAAACCATTTCTACCTATTTTTAATTGAGGCGAAGCTGTGGACATTATTAGCAAAATTAAGGAAGGTTTGGGGCACTTTAGCCCAGCGGAAGAAAAAGTCGCTAGGCTTATTTTGGCTGAGCTTAACTTTGCCGCAAGCGCATCTATTAGCGAGTTAGCTGAAAAAGCACAGGTCAGTCACGCCAGCATTACGCGCTTAGCGCGTAGCCTAGGCTGTACCAATGTACGTGACCTTAAATTTCAACTGACACAATCAGCCGCAATTGGTGAGCGTTTTACAAATCCTGAGCCAATTGAAAAAGAAAAGATTTCTCATGTTTATACCTCTATTCAGGAGATCCTCACGCTCAATGCGGGACTCATCGATGAAGCGGTTGTGGAGCAGGCGAGTGAAATGATTTGCGCCACGCGTCATTGCTTAATTTTTGGGGTTGGTGGTGGCAGCAGCCTGATGGCTCAAGAATGTCAAAATCGCTTATTTCGCTTGGACGTACTTAGTAATGCTCACTCCGATCCTATGATGATGCGCATGGTTGCCGCGACGGTGAATAAAGGGGATGTGGTGATTTGTCTCTCGCTTAGTGGTGTTTCTCCTGATGTGAAAGCGGCGGCGCTTATCGCCAAAGAGTATGGCGCTGAGGTTATTGCTATTTGCCCAGTGAGTGATTTGGCGGACATTGCTGATCACCACTTACCCATCAAAACTCAAGAAAGTGATTACATCTTTAAGCCCAGCGCTGCACGCTATGCCATGATGGCTGCGGTGGACATTTTGTCGAGCGAAGTTGCCATGCGTAATCAAAAGCGCTCAAGAGAAAAACTCCGACGGCTTAAAACCCAGTTAGATCAGCATCGAGATAAAAGCAGCAATATGCCACCTGCCGATAAACGCTTTCCTTTGGGGGATTAATGCTGAGCTCATCTCTTTATGTTGATACCCTCATTCAAGGCGCGACGGTGTATTTTGAACCAGGCTCTGAATCACAAGTAGTGGATGTCGCGATTAGCAAAGACAAGATTGTTGCGCTTGGCAACTGTAGCCATTTGCAAGCACAGCAATGCATCGATGCCACAGGCTTAGTGCTCGCGCCCGGTTTTATTGACGTACATACTCATGATGACCTTGAAGTACTGCGAGGCCCACATATGCTGAGCAAAGTGAGCCAAGGTGTCACCACCGTCATTGCCGGTAATTGTGGTATTAGCGCAGTGCCTTACTGTGCAGATCAAGCGCCGCTTGACCCCATTAACTTGCTCGGGGAGCAATCAGAATTCGCCTATCGTGAACTACAGGATTATCAACACGCCTTTAGTAACGCCGCTCCGAGCGTCAATTTAGCCATGTTAGTTGGTCATACAACGCTCAGAGCGCAGGTTATGACGGATTTATCTCAAGCCGCCAATGCGCAAGAACTTGAACAGATGAAAACCTTGCTGCACCAAGCGATGGCGCAGGGGGCGATAGGGTTTAGTACTGGCCTTGCTTATTACAATGCTGAGGGGGCAAGTCAAGCTGAAGTGAATGCGTTGGCCGAGGTTGTTACACCATTTGATGGTATCTATACCACGCATTTACGTACGGAATTTCAAGGAGTCATTCGAGCCATGGACGAAGCCTTTGCGACGGCAGAGCATGCCAAACTGTCGCTGGTTATTTCACATATAAAATGCGCAGGTAGAGAGAATTGGGGCAGAGCGCCCGAGGTATTAGCGCATTTTGAACAGCATAGAAAAACGCATCCAGTGAGTTGCGATTGCTACCCTTACGCCGCGAGCTCAAGCACCTTAGATCTTAATCAGGTGACGGAGGAGACGGATATTTTTATTACTTGGTCGGAGTCTCATCCAGAACTTGCACAGCAAAGCTTGGCAGACATTGCTACGCAATGGCAAGTGTCTCAGCTTGAAGCAGCAAAGCGCTTGCAGCCAGCGGGCGCTGTGTATCACTGTATGCTGGAAGATGATGTGCAGCGGTTTTTAAGTTATGAACACAGCATGGTGGGGTCTGATGGCTTGCCGTGCGATCCGCATCCGCATCCGAGACTGTGGGGGACATTTCCGCGGGTGCTTGGACATTACTGTAGAGAACAACAATCGCTGCCGTTGGCATTGGCTATTTATAAAATGACAGCGCTGCCAGCGGCGCGCTTTAAGCTGCGGCAACGTGGCAATATTCAAATTGGTTATTTCGCCGATCTGGTGTTATTTGACCCCAATCGGGTGTTAGACCAAGCAAGTTACAGTAATCCAAAACAACTTGCCTCAGGCATTGTGAAGGTTTGGGTGAATGGCAAGCTCAGCTACGTTGAGGGCGCGAATGCAGACTCCATTGTCGATTTCGGCCGAGCAGGACGATTTTTAACGCGTCAAAATTAATAAAAATCAAAATCATCAAGAGGTTAACATGACAATAAGAAGAATAGGTGCTGAGGGCGGCACGGGCACTGGTGGACAACACTTACCCTTTGCGCGAGCAGTTGAAGCAGGCGGTTGGCTAAAAGTCTCGGGGCAAACGCCAATGCGAGATGGTGAAGTGGTTGAGGGCGGCATTGTTGAGCAGTCGCGTCTGGCCATCGAAAACTGCATCGCGATTATGACCGAGGCGGGTTATGGCCTTGAGCATGTTACGCATGTCTCTGTGGTATTAACTGACGCAAGATATTTTCAGTCCTTTAATAAGGTTTTTGCAGAGTATTTTTCAGCGCATCCTCCTGCGCGAATTTGCATGGTGGCCGACTTAGTCGTGGATTGTAAAGTTGAGGTTGATGTCACCTGTTACAAAGGCGAATAAACGTTATACGAACAACAATGTTCACAGGAGGAGAAGCATGACGGATAGTCAGCAAGTGTATTTGCTTATTTTTCTGTTGTATTTGTCTGCCATGATAATAGTGAGTTGGCTGGCATCTCGGTGGCAACGGTCAAATTGCGACTATTTATTAGCTGGGCGAAAAGTACCGTTGATTCTGACGCTAGGCACCACCGTTGCCACTATGGTTGGCACTGGCTCGTCGATGGGAGCGGTCGGCTTTGCCTATCAACACGGTTGGGCGGGCACGCTTTATGGCATTGGCGGCGCGCTAGGTATTTTATTGCTAGCTTGGTTGTTTGCACCAGTTAGGGCTGAGCGCTTTGCGACAATGAGCGAAGAGTTAGCAAGCTATGTAGGCAATCATCAAGTCGTTAAAAAGCTCTTAGCAATATTGATTTACGCGGCAAGTGTCGGCTGGCTTGGCGCACATTTGATTGGCGGGGGCATGTATTTAGCTTGGCTCACTGGACTAAATGAGATCAGCGCTAAACTGATTATTGGACTGGGACTTGCGGTATACGTGACCTTAGGTGGATATTCGGCGGTAGTCTGGACGGATGCAATTCAGGCCGTTATTTTGTTCTCAGGCTTTTTGTTGATGACCTACTTTGTGGTCGAGGTGGTCGGTGGTTGGCAAACGCTAACCAGTGCTTCGGTTGCAGCGGGAGCTGGGCTCTTTTCATATCAAAATATTGGTTTGTTGCCTGCTATTTCAATGGCGCTGGCGGTGCTGGTGGGCGTATTGGCAACACCATCGTTTAGGCAGCGGATCTACTCCGCCAAAAGCATAAGCAGTATTCGTACGTCGTTTATTATCTCGGGATTACTTTATTTGGGGTTTTCATGTATTCCTGCTCTGATTGGTATTGGTGCTTATGCAGTTAACTCGAGTTTAGACAACCCTTCATTTGCTTTTCCCTATTTGGCGTTAACGGCGATGCCGGTGTTGATTGGCGGCTTTATTTTATTGGCGGGTATTTCCGCAACGCTTTCTAGTGCCAGCTCCGACGCCATTGCTGGAGTGAGTGTGTTGGTTTCTGATATTTACCTGACTTGGTGTAAGGGAAATATTGCGCCACACAATCCGCTTTTGGTCTCTCGTATTGCCATGTTGATCACCGTGTTGTTGGCATTATTTATGGCGGTGTTGTCGAGCGACATTATTAGCTATATCACCAAAATGATTTCCGTTGTATTAGCTGGGCTTTGTGTGATGGGGTTATTGGGGCGCTTTTGGCAAGGTTATACTTGGCAAGGCAGTTTAGTCACCCTGATGGCAGGTTCAGTGGCTGCCCTACTCGTTGGTATGAACGACGGTTGGCTGGCTTATTTTGGTAACCCGATTATTCCTGCGCTGCT
Organism: Pseudoalteromonas sp. GCY; assembly: GCF_016695175.1. Taxonomy (NCBI): domain Bacteria; kingdom Pseudomonadati; phylum Pseudomonadota; class Gammaproteobacteria; order Alteromonadales; family Pseudoalteromonadaceae; genus Pseudoalteromonas; species Pseudoalteromonas sp. GCY. The sequence goes on along the minus strand of NZ_CP068022.1, from coordinate 1,115,821 downwards.
CTGTGCTTTGGTGTTTGGTGTATTGACGAGTGTCGTAACAAAACCCAATGAAACCGCATCGCCCGAAAAAACGGAAGTGGCATCATGAAAGGCGCAATAAAACAGTTGGTGTGCTTTGGTGAATGCATGGTGGAGCATAGAGCAGATGGCACAAGCTCGTTTGGCGGTGATACCTTTAACACGGCTTGGTACATGGCTCAGTTACTCAAGCAAAGCAACGATAACCACATAGCAGTCGGTTTTGCCAGCGCCATTGGTACGGACAAGGCCAGTACAAACTTGCTTGATATGTTGTCAAACACCAACGTGAGACAAGACTATATTTCGCTTGAACCACATAGCGCGCTTGGCGAGTACTGGATTACGCTCGATGAGAAAGGAGAGCGACGCTTTACCTTTGCCCGTGAGCACAGCCCTGTAAGGCAGTATTTTAAGCGTGATGAGACCTTAACTCAGGCACTTCACAACAAGGATATTGATGCAATTTATCTCTCTGGAATAAGCCTTGCCATTATATGTGAGTCGCAGAGAAAGCATTTGTTTGAGGCGTTAGCCGCGTTTAAAAACCGAGGTGGGTTCATATTTTTTGATAACAACTATCGCCAAGCCCTTTGGCGTAGTGATAACCCCGAATTGAGTTATCAGGCTGTAATGGCGCTGGCAGACATCGCATTTTTAACCGACGAGGACGAATATACAGTGTATGGCACCGCGAATGTGGACGAAATAATTGCAGAGCATCAAAAGCAAAGCTCACAACTCTTAGTTATTCGCCAAGGTGCTCAGCCATGCGTGCTCGTTCCACCTGATAATTCTTCACCCATTTATATCGCGGCGCAAAACATAGCGCCGCAGCTTATCTTAGATACCTGTGGTGCAGGAGATGCGTTTGCGGCGGGGTTTTTAGCGCATTGGCTGAAAGGTTGCGATTTGCAAACGGCTGCTTGCTTTGCACACCAAGTTGCCGCCGAGGTTATCCAGCATCATGGCGCGCTTATATCCGCCGACTTTCTGCCAAAGCTTGTTACTCAGGAATAGTGTCATTATGAGAATGTACTTTAGTCTTTTTTTATTCACCGTGTTGTTGCCGATTTTAACTGCAAAGGCAACGCCACTGTCGCTTATGCCCATACCGCAACAAGTGAGTATGACCGAAGGCACGCTGGTGTTTGATAACGAAATCAAGGTTGCGATACACGGCTTTAATGCGCAGAGGCAGGCTTTTCTGCTCGCCAGAACGCAGCAATACATTGAGCGCATCACTGGAAAACCTATCCCTTTACGGGTAGTAAAGCGTGGCAAAGCGGACTTAACCATTCGCGTGGAAAATATCGAAACCGAGCTACAGCTCCCTCAGTTGAATATGCCAGAAGACTACCAGCTTCAAATTGAAAAGGGTGGGGTAGTGCTTAGCGCAACATCCGTTTTCGGCGCGCAGCATGGCCTTGCTAGCCTGTTACAACTAGCCCAGAGTAATATATTGGGTCAGCTAACGCTCCCTTACACGGCTATCAGCGATAGTCCCCGCTTCCCTTGGCGTGGGCTACTTATTGATAGTGTGCGCCACTTTATGCCAATTGCGACAATAAAGCGCCAACTCGATGGTATGGCCGCGGCAAAGCTAAACGTTTTGCACTGGCACTTAACTGATGACCAAGGCTGGCGAATGGAAAGTAAGGTGTTTCCTAAGCTTACTCAACTGGCCTCAGACGGACTGTATTATCGTCAATCAGAAGTGAAAGAAGTGATTGAGTATGCAAGCTTTTTAGGGATCCGCGTGGTGCCTGAATTTGGTATGCCGGGGCATGCAAGCGCTATTGCCGTCGCTTACCCAGAGCTAATGACTAAAGCACAATCTTATGAAATGGAGCGCCATTGGGGGGTATTTAAGCCACTGCTCAATATCGCAAGTCCTGATGTATACGCCTTTATCGACGATTTACTGGCTGAGATGACGAGTCTATTTCCAGACGGCTACCTGCATATTGGAGGTGACGAGGTAGAGCCTGAGCATTGGTTGGAAAGCCCTGAAATACAGGAGCTAATGGCAAAACATGAGTTGAAAGATGGTCACGACCTGCAAAATTACTTTAATACTCGCGTACAAAAGCTTATTGCTAAGCACCAGCGTGTGATGATGGGGTGGGATGAGATCTTTCATCCGGCGTTGCCTAAAGATATTGTAGTGCAGTCTTGGCGTGGTCATGATTCGTTAAATGCAATTGCAGAAGCTGGCTATCAAGGTATTTTATCAACTGGGTTTTATATTGATCAGCCGCAGTATTCATCATTTCATTACCGTAACGACCCACATCCGGTGCTACCGACAGTGGATCTCACTCAACCGCGAGTATTGAGCTTAGCCTTTACGATCCCACGCCTAAAAGGCAGCGCAGTCAAAGGCGAACTTGTGGTGTTGGGTGGACAAGTACTTATAAAGCTTAATAACAACCGCCATCAGCTAGCACAAACAGATAAGCCAATTACTAGCAAGACTCAGCAGTTTACCGCTACCATTGATAGTTGGATGGGGCCTTTACAGTTTGAGTTTAATACAGCGCAGCAACAAGGCGCGGTAATGGTTGGTAATAGCCGTTATCCGCTCATACTTGAGGCGCTTGAAACACCACAACCAGTCGAGGTTTCAACATCGTTAAGCCAAGCAGACGACGCACGTATTTTAGGTGGTGAGGCGACAATTTGGAGCGAAATGGTCACCGAAAATAATCTTGATGTCAGAATATGGCCGCGACTTTTTGTTATTGCCGAACGTTTATGGTCCGCTAAAACACTTACGGATAGCAAGCAGATGTACGCGCGGTTGGATCATATCAGTGGTTTTGCACATAACGTCATTGGCTTAGGTCATAACACGCAGCAACAAGCGGGTTTTAATGGGCTTATCAGCACAACCTTGGATGAACCAAAGCGCAAGGCAACACTCGAGGTACTCACTCATCTTGCTGACCTTGTAGAACCAAGTCACTATTACACGCGTCACCATATTAAGTTCTTAAATGACGAGTACCACCAGTTTGCACCGCTTGATAAATTTGTCGACTATGTTGCGGTTGAAAGCCGTCAGGTCAGGCTACTTGAGGAGCGAGTCGCAAGCTATATCGCTGGTGATAACACTGCCTTAGCGCACATTGGCGCGATATTGCAACGTTGGCAAGCGGGACTTGAGGCGTTAACACTATTACAGCAAAGTCCAAAACTTACAGAAGCACACTCAACGGCGTTAAAGGTGATGCAGTTTATTGAATTGAGTCAGCAAGTGCTCGAAGTTTGTAAAGGGGCTTTACAGGCTACGCACCTAGATAGCAAGCTGCTAGCGCTGCAAAATTTAACGGATGAAGTGGTCATAACTGGAATATATCCAGTTCGAGCGCTTTACCTTCATTGTAAATAGGAAAGTCATGAGAAAAGTCATATTCAGTTTATTCTTGCTACAAAGTAGTGGTTATGCTGCTGCCAACACGATTGTAGATACACAAGATTGGATAACGGATGGTGTTTTCACGCAAGGTATTGAGGGACCCGCAGTGGACGATGCTGGCGTGTTGTATGCGGTTAACCATCAACAGCAGAGCACCATTGGTAAAGTGACAGCGCAAGGCCAAGCCAAAACCCTGCTGACGTTAAAAAATGGCTCTATTGGTAACGGTATTCGCTTTGATAAACAAGGGAATATGTATATAGCTGATTACGTCAATCATAATGTGCTTAAAGTCACCAAAGCGGCACTGATGCAAGGTGGTGATTTGTCACAATCCGTGACGGTATTTGCTCACGATAATCGCATGGATCAACCTAATGACCTTGCTATCATGGACAACGGAATTCTTTTCGCCAGCGATCCTAATTGGCAAGCCAGCAGCGGTAACCTTTGGCGTATAAATACAAGTGGAGAAGTAACCTTATTGGAAGCGGATATGGGCACCACCAATGGCATTGAAGTTAGCCCTGACAATAAAACGCTTTATGTGAATGAAAGCGTGCAGCGTAAAGTATGGCGCTATGAGTTAGATGAACAAGGCAATATTAGTAACAAACAATTATTTATCTCGTTTACCGATTTTGGCTTAGATGGCATGCGTACGGACAGCCAAGGCAATCTTTATATCGCCCGTTATGGTGCTGGTGTAGTCGCTGTGGTTTCACCTAAAGGCAAGTTACTTAGAGAAATTAAACTGAAAGGCAAGCACCCGACCAATGTGGCTTTTGGTGGCGAAGAGGGTAAGCGCTTATTTATTACCATGCAAAAACGCGGCGCTATCGAGATGGCTGAGGTGGAGTTTGCAGGACGAGAGAAATAGTTCGGCTCAGTGTAAATTAGCCGTCACCGATTAAAATCGGTAACTGGCAGTTCAAAGCTGAGCTGCCACATCTAACAAGGTTCTAAATCTGCTTAGTCGACTTTCCCGTAAAATAAGCATCTTTTAGCTTGGTAATAACCTCAGTGCTTACCCAATATATGTTTGATATATCACCGGGTTCATTATATCTGCCAAAAAATAGGTATTTACCATCGGGTGTAATTCTTGGAACGGTTTCTGAGTAACGGGTATTAACCCCTTCACCTAAATTTATAGGGCTAGACCAAGTGCCATCTTGCTCCTTAAAATAGACATATAGGTCGTTGTCTTTTCGACTCTTATCGCCTCTGTGACGACTATTAACCAATAGGTAATCGTTAGCGGGCGAAATAAAACCATGAAATCCAAACTCAATATCAATGGCTTTGGGAGTCGTAAACGCGCCGTTTGTATTTTCAGCGGTATACATTTTGCGTTCTGACATATTGGAGAAAACAGCTTCGCCATTTGCGCTTTGGTTGAAGTCTGAAAACTTACCCGTGTTTATTGCTGAATCGAACCTTTTAGCCTCACTCCAGCCACCTTTGCTACGGGTAACGTACCAAATTCCGGACGCTTTGGGGTCATCTGAACGCGCGGTAAAGTAAATCCGGTTGTCGTTCAGGCTTACATGGGGGACCAGTTCATAACTCATTCTTCCACCAGTAAAATTTGCGGCTTGAGGTTGAGTCCACTGTGCATTTTCTATTTTTGAATACATGATCCGTGGGCCTGAATCCACATTTTCTTGCTCTTCAAAGGCAGTGAAATACACTTCTGTAAGGTCGGGAGAGAACGACACTCCGAATTCATAACGGCCGTCAATCGAGATGATATCGGGGGCAAAAAGCTGCGCGGTTAACCCAGGCGGTGTCTGGCCAAGCCAAGGTCCTTGTAGCCTTGGCAAGGCTTCGTTAGCATGAACATGATTGGTGAGCATGACGGCTGCAAAAAGTAAGGGGGTGGCGGGTTTTATAATATTCATGCTGTTCTCCTTAAGCGCTAGATAAACCTGCTTACAGTAGCAGGGGGGTAGCGATTTACATTATTCTTTTGAACAGAGAACACTGTATCAGCTATGGGGTAAAGCTACGTGTAAACTAATGTAAAACAATAATTAAATTGCCTTTAGGAATTCCGAGCCTCCGCCGTTAAGGCCTCTACAGTGGTTGCTTTTACAAGCAATAAGTACGGTGCCAGCCGCTCTAGGTTCGTTGTGAGTTATTCGTATTTATCTTCAGGTTATCGTATAACTAACCGCAAACTACCCAAGCCTGTCCTTGCATACACGTCGTCCTTGCATACACGTCATTTTAAGCAAATTTGAGTCGTTGCAGCCCTTTTAGAGATTAGTATCGACTTACTAACCTATTTCAAAGCCCTGCATCTTGTAGTACCACAATCGAAGAGTCAACAAATTTGGGTATGCTCAGTCTTATCACTGCACCATCAAATAAGCGTTTACTGTTATTAGTTTGATGATGCGAGTGTATATGAACTCCAGCACAATTATATAGATCAATTAGCTTTACAGTGGCAAAGTCAGAGTAAACTTAGCACCGCCAAGTTCGGAGAATCCAACATGGCAACTGCCGCGATGCCAAGTGGCGATTTTGCGTACGATAGCCAGTCCAAGGCCATAACCACCGTTATCTTTGCTGCGACTTTCATCTAAGCGTGAGAAGGGAATAAAAACCGACTCCCACTGAGATTTAGGAATTCCATCACCGTCATCCTCAATATGGATATAGGCATTGCTTTTGTCACACTCAATATTAATCGCTATGGTTGAGCGACCATATTTATCAGCGTTTTGTACGATATTTTGCAAAGCTCGAGAAAGGTAATGTAGGTTGCCAGAGATGATGACCGTATTACTCATTTTCTTGAACGTTATTTTTTTATCGGTAAGCTTATTGAGTTTGCTTATCTGATCGCTGACAAGTTCACAAAGGTCAATTGGCGTTATCTCAAGTTTCTCTACTTCAAATTCAAGCCGTGCGTAAGCTAGCATTTCATCAATCATCGCCTCCATTTCGACCACATCGTCCGCCATATCACTTGCTTGCTCACGGCTTTGCTCTGGCAGCATAGCTAAAGCAAACTTAAGTCTGGCAAGTGGGGTGCGCAGGTCGTGAGAAACCGCATTAACGAGTAGTTTTTGGTTTTCAATTAGCCTTGCGACTTGAGATGCCAAGTCGCGGATCTGCTCGGTTAAATTTGAAATGGCAGAAAACCGGGAATGTCGGGTCGCTTTGGGCAGTTGGCCTTGAGTGAGATTTTCGGTGATATATCTCAGTTGCAATAAATCAAGCCACAAGGGTCTTATCCACAGCATAAGTAAAAACGCGAGCACGGCATAAGAAAGCAATTTGATGATCCATTGTTTATTGGCGGCAGAAGCCGCCGGTGCCAATGGCCCTAATTGCAGCAGCAACGTTGAATCGGGTACTTTGAAAGTCAGCCAAGCGCGGCCTTCATCGTCAAAGCTCGTTAAAATACCACCTTGAACTAAAGCGCTGGCTTGCTCAGGCAGCCAAGCGACATCATCCATGTTGAGTATTTTGACAGTTTCTGACTCTCGGGGTAGCTGGTCTGAGGAAATCGTGGATTTCAGTGTGTTGGCAACCGCTTTTGCGTGACGCAACTCATCGGGCGCGGAGAGCACCCAATGAGACCAAATAGCTTCGCTCACTTGGTTGATGACGACAATACTGGTAAACACAGCCAAATAGAGGCTGAGTAATAGTTTTAGCACAAATACACTAGCCCCAAGCAGACTTAGAGCAGAGGTAGCCCTTACCCCACACGGTAATAAGCCTCGCAGGTTGCTCTAGATTGTCGCCAAGCTTTTTACGCAACCGGCTAATGCGTACGTCAACACTTCTATCTAATCCGTCATATTCGCGGCCAACAACATGTTTATAGATATAGTCTCGACTCAGCGTTTCGCCCGCATGGCCTGCCAACGTCTTTAGTAAATCAAATTCATAGCTTGTGAGCTCAACCTCATCTCCAGCCAAATAGACCTTACGGTCCGATTTATCTATTTGTAATTCGCCTAAGGTAATGGAGTCAGACTGAACTTCATCATTTTGTGTACGTCTTAATAGCGCATTCAAACGGGCAAGTAGTACGTATGGCTCAACAGGCTTGATAATGTAATCATCAGCACCGATTTCAAGCCCTTTTACATGGTCGAAGTCGCTGTCTTTGGCGGTAAGAAATAAAACCGGCCCTTTAAACTCACCGCGCGCAGCTTTGCAAATAGAAAAACCATCAAGTCCGGGTAGCATAATATCTAAAATGAGAATGTCAGGTTTTTCTGCTTCAATCGCTTTAATGGCGTTAATACCATTGTGTAATTGAACGACTTCAAAGCCATTATGGATTAAGAACTTTGCGGTTAACTCCGCTAGTTTTACATCATCTTCGACAAGTAATACCTTGGCCATTAAAACACACTCCAATCGCTTCTGAGTTTGCGTCTATATTGTTGGTTGACGCTTGTGTGTACTTCAATATTTTGTTTTGCAACAACGTTATTTTTAGCATCTTTTAGGGTAAAGAGCATGGACTTTGAGAGTTGGATAATTTGTGTTGATTTTGCCTCCTTGGCCTGCTCCCAGCATTGTAATTTTTGTTTTTCCTGAAATAAACATAGGTTCATTTTAGAGGGCGATTGCCAAGCAATTTTTGCCGTCATTTCACAGCGTTGCCCTGCTTGTTTCACCATACATGTAATCGGTTTTATTTCTAAATTAATGCCATTGTTGGGTTTGGTTAAAGCTCTACTTGGTGCGCTGAAAATTATAATTATGATTAAGTACAACCTAAAATTCATATTTTCCCCCGACAAAGACCGTCGCGGTATAGCTATCCTCGACTATCGGGCTATCTGTCATTGTGCTATCAAGTTGCTGATATTTGGCGTTAAATTTAAAGGTCCAAGACTCACTTACGGGATAAGAGTAAGCAAAGCTAACATAAGGCTGGAAGCTTGAGCTGCCTTTATACCATAGTTCACTATTCGGAGTATCCGCTTTGTCTATGCCGTAGTAATAGTCCACCAGTTGTCGACTTTTCCATTTTAGCCCCGCTTTAATAAACACATAAGTGTTAGGTGTATTATCGAATCTAAAACGATAGCTAACTCCAACATCAGCATTGTAACCTTGATAAGTGTTGGTGATATCTGTGAGCCATGATGCGCTGATTTTTACGCTATCACTCATTATCCAGTGGGCTAAAACGCCGCCATCTATGGCCCATTTTCTCGACTCGATATCGTCTAAGGAGATAGCGGTTTGCTCTGCGGCGAATTCTCCGCCAGGGAGCTCATTGCTGGCATCAAACCCCATTTTTTGCACGAATATATTGTTTGGGTGAAATTTCTCGAAATAAGCCTGCTCGGTATTAAATGTGCCGATCAAGCTAAGATCAAATTTATCAGTATAGTGAAAGGTATAGCCCAAAGTCCCATTATCAAGAAAGAGGTGTTCACCGTAATAACTAATATAGGGCACAACAACCAAGGGAATATTTTCACCGTCATGGAGTGGGTTGGAGATCACGCCGCCGCCAAGTGCAATGCCAAATCGCCATTCATCGACTGGCGTACACTCGCTGTCATTGGCGTCACATGGCACCGCCGTGGCATTTACCAGAGTGCTAATCAGCAAGGTTAAGGCCATTAATAACTTATTCAACTTGGAACTCCAGTTCTGAATTTGGGCTTTGCACTGGCTTTTTAGAGGTGTCAATCAAAGCGCATTATTACTACCAGTGTAATTTACCAGTCGCTGTACAAATTACCAGAAAGGGTAACATTAAATAACAAAACAAGTAGCGAAGATAACAGAAATTTTAGTGTGAAAGTTTAGGCTTACGTTGGCACTTAACTTACAAGGAAACATATCATGAGATGCAAAATTTGGCTCAGTCTTCCGCTTGCCGCTAGCCTTTGCGCATGTGGTGGTAGTAACGACAATGATGAAGATAAATTACCAGAACTTAACGCGCTTAATAATAGCTCTGCGCCGTTGAAGTCAGCTTCATCAGCTCAGTTTAGTCAGTTTATCAAAAACGGTATTTTCGTTGCCAGCGGTGGGTTGAATAATGGCGATGATTTGGAAAATCCATCTGCAACCACAGATAGTGCACCTTACTCAGGCACCAATCAACTGGTTGAAGGGGTATCAGAAAGCGACCGGGTTAAATTCGATGGCCGTTACTTATTTATCGGCGGCTCGACCAGCGTTGCATATGCGGATACTGACAGCAAAACCTTCGTTAGGATCTTAGATACAGAGGCTACGGATGTCCCTACACAAGTTAATGAATTAGCGGTATCAGATTCAGAGTTTGCAAGCCAAAATCTTTACCTTAAAAACAATCAACTCATCAGCGTATTAATGGACTATGAGTATGATTTTGCTGATGATATGTCATCGCAAGAGGTACAACCTGAGATCAATTATCAAGGCGTGATTGAGCTTGCTTTTAGTAACGTATCCCTACCCGCACAGGCTGAGGTCGAAAAGCGCTTTCAAATTGATGGTTCACTAGTTGGCAGCAGATTAATCGGTGACAAACTCTATGTTATCGCCGACCACACTATACGCTACAGTGGTTTTAATAGCGCTGACAAAGTAGCAAGCTACAATCGCTTAATGGACACTAACATTAACGATTTATTACCTCAATTTAGAAATTTAAAGCAAGGAAGTGTAGCGCCACTGGTTGCCGCAGATGGCTGTTATTTGCCAGCAGATGCTACCGCGCAAGATGGATATAATGGCTTAACAACAGTGACTGAGATTGACATTCGTAATCCTGATGAGGTGAAAACAACTTGCGTTAGTACGCGCACCTTTGGTTTTTATATGTCTGCAACAGCAGTGTATCTTTACAATTACTCGTTTAATGGCAGTGATGGTGATGTCAACACTTCAATCTGGGATCCATCAGGCATAGTATTACATAAGTTATTGTTAACGGATGAAGGGGTGACATACCAAGCAACAGGTGAGGTGGAAGGTCAACTTGCTCGTGTCAGCGATACGATGGCCGCGACTCGATTTGATGAAAAAGATGGCGTTCTGCGCGTAGTAACGAGTCAGTATGATACAGATATCGGTAATAGTCATAAGTTGTATATGCTCAAACCACAAGGGAATGAACTCAACACCGTGGCGACGCTACCAAATAGCCAAAATCCAACCCCCATTGGTAAAATTAATCCGGATACGGGGCTTGTGGATGAAGACATTTATGCGGTTAGATATTTTAACGATACCGCCTATATCGTAACCTTTAGACAAATAGATCCTCTCTACGTTCTGGATTTATCTGACGCATCACAGCCTAAAATCTCGGGAAGTTTAGAGATCCCCGGTTTCTCTTCTTATCTGCACCCTGTCGGTGACGGTTTGCTTCTAGGGGTAGGTCAGCATCTTGGAGACCCTGATGGAAACGTGCAGCCCGGCACCAAAGTGAGCTTGTTTGATGTTGCAAATCCTGCTGAACCCAAGCTATTAAAAGATCATACATTTGCAGGGGGATTTACACCGCTGGAATATGATTATCGCGCTTTGGCCATGCTAAAAGACAATGCCTCAGTAACCCGGTTCACTTTGCCGATTGTTTACTGGAATACAGAACAAGTGAATGAAAGTAGTTATAACTGGTATAGCCAAAACGATCTCGCCGCATTTGAAATTATCCACGGCGTGGACTCAACACTCACTTATCGTGGGAGTAGCCGTGCCGAGGTAGCAACGCCCATAGCGAGTGACAAAGCACTCGGATATACCGAAGCAGATAGAGGACTTATTCAGGCTGATAAACTGCTTTATATCCATGGTAACTACGTGTGGCAGAGCAATTGGCAAACGCCTGCTGACAACAGCGGACCACATTAACCTAACTCCCTTTGAATATTAGGTTGTTGTACACTGTTTCGTTGCCAAGCGGTGAACTGTAGCACTGCTTACCACAGCTTCAGAGTTAACGTTACTTTTGCTGAGTCTGTATCAGCGAAACAGTGATTTTGGCCCCGCCCAGCGCGGGGCTTTTTTGAATTACAATGGTACCGCCAAAGCGAGTGACTATACGTTGCACAAAGGCCAAGCCAATTCCATACCCTGATTGCGATTGAGAATCGTCGCGATAAAACGGTAGTAACACTTTGTCTCGAACCTCGTTACTTATACCTATCCCGTCGTCTTCAATAATAAACTTAACCTTGTCATTATCGACTCGGGTTTCTAGTGATATTTTACCGTTGGCATATTTTATCGCGTTAGATAATAAGTTATTGATTAGCATGCGTAAGTACTGACCTTCACCGATTATCCAGCAAGGTTTTGACGAAAGTTTTAGTGTTAAGTCATGGACGTGGGCGTTATTGGCTAACTGGCGAGCCATAGCATTCAAGTCAACAGGCTGAAGTTCCACGTCGTCAAGACGGTGCTGCAATCTTGCGTAATCTAAAATAGCATCAATCACTTGCTCCATTTCATCAAGGTTTTGGTTGATCCTATCTTCGTACTGTGCCCGAAGCTCATCATCATGAGTTTCAACCAGTGTATCTAGCCCCATTCTCACCCTTGCAAGTGGCGTACGTAATTCATGAGAAAGTCCGCTGCTTAATAGTTTCATGTCAGTCATTAACCCGGCTATTTGTCGTGCCATTTGATTAAACGCTTGCTCAATATCCTTTAAGTACCATACCGTACCGACTTGCACGCGGGCGTTGAGTTCGCCTTTACCCAGCTGATGTGCGGCATTTTTGAGCTTTAACAGCCTAGCAATAAATGGGGTTAAAAAGGCGACGACAACAACGATAACGATAGCGTAAAATAACAAGGTCATGAGCAGAGCATATTTAGTCTGTAATTGCTTTTTTATTGTCAAAATATAGACATTTTCTTGGCTTATAAGTATGCAAGCACTTACTGAAGATTCGCTTTCGAGGTAAATAAACCGCTGCTGAGAGAGTTTGCGGCTTAAGCTCACAGGAAGTGGATAGTCGGCTCTTGGTACAAGTTGAGCGGTTAGTGTTTGGTGCAGTGGGATCGCAATAATTTGTGATTCAGGTATGTTGTCTCTAGCCATTGCGGCAATAATGGGTGCGGTTGTGCTAAGTGGATCGTAGTGGGCTTCATTATTCTCTGAGGATGAGGCGATAAGCGTGTCAAATATCAGACCTGTGATGACGCTTGCGAGCGTTAAGATGATAAGCAAAGCAAACACGAAGCGCCACATTACCACACGTCCTTCGCTAACTGATATCCTTTACCCCATACCGTCTTTATTTTAAATGGGTTTTGGCCATCATCACCTAGCTTCTTTCTCAGTCGCGAAACACGCAAATCTATAGAGCGGTCAAACCCATCATAATCAAATCCTCTGAGTGCTTTAGTAAGCTCATCTCGGGTAACAATTTTTCCGGCTTTACTGGCAAGTACCCAAAGCGCATCAAACTCATTGCTGGATAAGTTAACGGGCTGCCCAGCAAGAGTAACGCTTCTGTCTTCTTTATTGATATAGAGAGCGCCAAACTCAAGTGTTTGTTTGGGAGTGGTATCTTGAGTATGATGGCGCCTTAATAGCGCTTTTATGCGAGTTTCTAATAACCTGCCTCTTACTGGCTTTTTGAGGTAGTCGTCAGCACCCATCTCTAAGCCGATAATTTCATCAATTTCCTCATCCCTTGCTGTTAGCATTAATATTGGAATGCTTAGCGACTGACGAAGTTGCTTGCAGACTTCAAAGCCATCTAAACTTGGCAGCATGCCATCTAAAATCACCAAATCGGGAGGACAGGCTAAAACGTGCTCCAGCCCATCTTGACCATCATGATATAGCCGCACTGAAAATCCCTTGGTAGAGAGGTAATCACTCAGCCACTGGGCCAATTCTTTATCGTCTTCTATTAGGACTAACTCGGCTACCACAACTACTCCTAGAAAAGTCGCCAACGCACGGCGTTACTTTTTTGTTGTTTAAACACCCAAGCATATTGCAGCGCATAGCTTGCGAGAATATCCTTGTTATCTTCTAAGGTAATGAGCAAATCTTTCTCAACTAAAATCTCGCCTTGCCAACTCGCGGTTTTTTGCTGCTGCCAACAAACCAGCTCTTTTTCATCGGCATGGAGACAAAAGTTACCGGTCACTGAGGTTTGCCAGGTCACTGAGAGGTCGATAAAACATTGCTGACCTTGTTCGAGCGCAACACATTGCCCTGGTTTTACGGTCCATACGGGGACGTTAATTTCTTCTTTCGCTTGAGTTTGCATTGCGAGTAGGGCTAAGCCAAATAGTCGTTTTTTCATATTTAGCTCCTTAAAATACGTAGCTAAGTGACAAGCCAATGCTTTCACCGTGCTCAATTCTATCGTTAAAACTGACAATTGCCTTGGTGATAGGGCTATCCATAATACCTGATGCATATTTGGTGTAGCTGACGTGGCCATCGACTATCCAATTTTCTGTTAAAGCGCGTGAAAACCCGAGCTTTACCCCAAGATTAGCCCCGCCTTTGGCATCGTAACCTTTAAATGGTGCGCCACCGTAGTAATAATCTAAAATGGCCGAGTTTCGGTATTGTGCACCGACTGCGCTATAAAAGTGCCAGTTTTTGTATTGCCAGGGTTTAGAGATCCATAATGAAGCGTAGCTACCATCTGAATAGTCTGAGTTAATCACTTTTGGTGCAACAATAGCTCTAATTTGTAAGCCAAATACATCCCCTGTTGCTCTTATCCCAAGATAAGACGAAGTGTTTCGCTCATAGCGAGTCCCGCCAAAACGGTAATTTATCCGCCCATGAGCGGTTGAGAGTAGGGCATCAAATTCCCAATTTTCTGTCTCATAAAACTGATAACCGAGTGCAAGTGCTGGGTCAAACTTTTCAGAGCGGCCCGGAAACTCGATAAATAGACCGTTACTAAAATAGTACGCACCATGTAAAGTGGTTAAGAAAGACGTCTTGGCATTACTATAAATACCGCTGTTGTAGTTTACCCCGACTCCAATCGCTAAATAGCCATGACTTTCTTTTTTCGAGTCAGTGTCTTTTGCTTGCGCTGAACTTGCGGCCATAAGTGAGGCCGCAATCAATAAATGTGTTTTCATAGCAATTTCTATTAGTTATTAATTTGCTAGTTACTGTAGTGAGTGTAAGCGAGTATAGCTGTATCGATTTTCTGCAAGTTGTATCGAATTGTATCAAGCTTGTTCTGGCCTTCCATAATGGTCTGACATTATGCATGAAAATAAAGGAAGTCGTTACCGTTTGATACATTTTGAAAAAGTCAGAGACAGCATGGCGTACATACCTTAGTTATTGTTTTGTCACTTAAACGAAACGAGGTATTTCTCATGAGAACACTAAAACTGGTCACATTATTGTGTAGCGGACTGTCGTTATTTGGCTGTAATGATAGTCAGTCGACGTCGAATGATAACCCGAACCCTGTCTCTCCTTCTGTTGCGGTAGTTGATTTTCAAGGAATGCTTGAACAAAGTGTTGAAGCGGGTATTCCTGGAATTGTGCTTTATATCGATTCGCCTTCAATTCAATTTCAAGGTGCTGCAGGGTTAGCAGATAAAGAAAACATTATACCCATGACCACGGACGCTAGGATCCCAAATGGCAGTGCGGGGAAAAAAGTAACTGCGCTCTTAATGGCGATGTTGCATGAACAACAGTTATTAGATCTAGATGCACCGATAAGTGATTATCTGTCTGACGAACTTTTACAACAGATAGAAAACAGTGACGAAATGTATGTTCGGCAGTTACTCAATCATACGGCTGGATTATATGATTATCTCAATGATGCTAACGGTGAATTTTTTGCTGCAGTATTACAACAGCCAGACTTAATAAAAACGGACAGCTTTGCACTTCGGTTTGCCCTCAATCAAGACGCCAATTTCAAACCCGGAGCTGCGTGGAAATATTCTAATACCGGGTATTTATTGGCGGGCCTAATTATGGATAAAGTTTTGGGGGAGCATCACTCAAAGGCGATGCGTGAGTATATCTTTGAACCATTTGGCTTAAGTAGTATGAGTTATGGAGGAATCGAAAAGGCGTTTGGTGAAATTGCATCAGGGTACTTTGTTGATGATGAGGGTAATGAAATTAATACGCAGCCTTACTATGCCAATATCGGTGTGGCTGATGCACCGATTGTATCGACGGCTAAGGACCTTGGTGACTTATTTAAAATCATGATAACGAGCCCAGATATTCCCGCTAAGGTGCGTGAGCAATTGCTAGGCGAATCTGTATGGGTGGATACTGATGTCACCGGACAGCAATACAGCATGGGTATCTTTAGCGAGCAAGTCGGAAATAAACCTGTTTATCATCATAACGGTGCAGAGCTTGGGTATGCGACGTTAAATTGGTATCTGCCGTCAGAAAACATGGTTATGAGCGCAATTATTAATTGCCAAGGCTACAATCAATGCAATACAGAGATTGATAAAATCTCAGATAAGTTACGCGATACACTTTTTGGTTTGTAAAGATAAGGGGCTACTCAGTGGTAGCCCCTCGGATCAATGCAGAAGTCTAAAACTGGTATTTCGCACCAATAAATGCAAAACGTCCTACACCTGAGCCATAGGCACTATCAAAATTACCAGTGCCACCGACGATAAACGGACCTTTTTCATCAAATAGGTTATTCACACCACCATAAACAGAGAGAGTGCGGTTATCGCCTAGCTCCATGCTGTAGTTTACCGTTAAGCTATGAGTCGTTACTGATGGCAGTGCACCTTGCCATAGCGGCTCTGGATTGGCGATACAGGTTGTTTCGCCTGTTGCACAGCGTTCATTATTCTTCTCGATAGCAGCTTGCCAGTCTTCATATCTCGAACGGCTGGCTTCCACTGCGCCTTTATATTTTGTGCTAAAGCGTACACGCCAATCATTTTTATACCAAGTCAGTGAAATAGCGCCTTTGTCTTCAAAGATATCGGTGCTGAGGTAGCCTTCATAAAGGTCTTCGTATTGTCCATCAGGACCCGTACTGGTGATTGAGTATTCGATCACGTGTGTCCAATCGGCTTTCACCTTAAAGCTACCGTAATCGCTAGCGTCATACACATACTCTAATGCGATATCGTAACCTTTAGTGCGGATCTCATCCGTGTTGATGACACGTTGATTGACTTCATAAATCTGCCCTTCTTCATCGCGTTTAATATCACGACAAAACTCGTTACTGTCACCGAATTCCATAGACGAAGCGTAACAGAACTTAATGATGTCTTCGTTAGCAAGTGAGCTTACCGCATCATCAATTTGAATGTCGTAATAATCTAGCGCAATTCTAAAATCCGGTGCAAAGGAAGGCGCTAAAGATAAACCGATGGTGATGGTATCTGCTGTTTCCTCAAACAGCTCGCTATTTCCTGAGTTGGGTGAGTAGCCGTTATTTTCGTCTTCAAAAGTACCTTCAGCGGCAATAGCGGCTTGTATTCCCGCATCTTTACGGCAATTGTCGTGGCCTGCATCTGTTGACGTCGCGGTAACACCATCACAGATATCATCAAAGCTATCATAGTCGCCACGAGGTGGTGACATAAGTTCAGTTATTGTTGGTGCCCTCATGGCTCGAGCCCAGTTTGCACGAATGGAATAACCTTCGATTGGCTCATAAATAAAGCCAGCCTTGTAACTTTGGATTAATCCCGTATTTGCCCAGCTGTAATCTGCGATACGAGCAGAGACCTCGGCGCTAAGCGATTTTGCCATTGGTGCATCTTTTAATAACGGTAACGATAACTCACCGAAGATTTCACGAACACTTACATCGCCTTCAAATGTGGGCACATAGTTAAACGTTACGCCACCATTTGGCACGTTGGTCGATACGCTCTGCGTATCTTTTCTGTATTCAAAACCAAAAGCTGAAGCAACGGCGCCTGCTGGGAGTTCAAATAAATCACCAGTAACAAATCCAGATACCGTCACCTGATCAATATCCGTTGTAATGGAAGGATTGGCGCGAATATAGTCTGCCGCTTCAGGTGTGATTGAGCCTTCACCGAATAAATTAATTGGTACACAGCCTTGGCTACGTGCTTGCTCATCTTTACACTGAATTGTACCATCAGCAAGGCGCTCAGCATTTAGCGCCTGTTTAACTCGAGCAACGTAAATTTCGTTACTGCGGGTTTGTTCTTGCTTAAATTTGCCGTAGCCAACAGAAACATCCCACTCCCAGTCATCCCAAATATAACCGCGTAGACCACCCCAAGTTCTGATTGTTGTTCTTTCATTGCTATTCACTATGTTACCGACCTCTGTGAATAGTCGGTCCCAGGTCACGCCTTTTGAGCTTGCTTTATCTCGAATTGCTTCTGGCATATATGGATTATCATAAGGAATACGGCCCATACAGTCTGAGCCAAATTGATTACTGTTTGGGTCATAGGTAACAATTGCGTCGCACTCATCTTCGCTTTCAGGCGACTTTACATTGCGAGAGGTATTGCGGCTGTACTGCAATTGAAAGTAAGCTTCCGTCCCCGAGTCAAACTCATACTCAGTTTTTACTGCCGCTGAAAGGTCTTTGTCAGGCACCTTCAGCATAGTAAATTGCTCAAAATCGATGCCGTGAAGTTCTTCTTGCCAATCATCCCTCAAGGTTGTGCCGTCATACCAAAAGCCTGAATCGGGTTTAAAGCTGCTTGATTCGTTAAATACGCCACCGGGAATTGAATCGCTTAGGCTGGTCCACTGGGATTTATCAATATCCCTCATACAATGATAGGCACTTTTTGTATCAGGGTCGTAGTTGGCAGTGAGCATCACGTTGCACATACGGTCGTCATCATAGTCCCAGCTATTTTGTTGCTGTGCACGCTTTCTATCCCAGTAGCTTAGTCCTTTTTCTTCGTCGTAAGTGGCACTGACAAATAAGTAGCCTTTGCCATTATCGTAAGTCGTACCATAATCAGCATTTACCGTATATTCACGAGCGCCGCCTTCGGTACTTTCACCACCTCGAGCACTAAATGTAGCCCCTTCTTGATCTTGCTGAGTAATAATATTCACAACACCTGCAACTGCATCAGAGCCATAAGCCGCTGAAGCACCACCGGTAATGATTTCAACTCGCTCAACCATACCTTTAGGGATGGTTGATAGGCTCACATAGTTGCCTGAATAGCTGTTTGATACCACTCTTCGGCCATCAATTAACGTTAATGTCCGACTAACCCCTAGCTCACGTAAGTCGATAGTTGAAAGCCCGGTATTTTGCACGCTGCTTTGCGAGTTACCATTCCCTGTACCTTCACTCACTTGCGGCATTTCTTCATAAAGAATTTCTGAAAGTGAACCAAAGCCTGCATCATTGAGAGACTCGGCCCCCATTGTGGCAATAGGAGTTGGCACCGAAAAGCTATCGCGCTTGATACGAGAACCTGTAACGACAATCTTTTCTAATGACTTATCTTCACTTTGGGCTTTAGCCACTGCATTACTTTGTTCAACTTGTTGACGATCGATTTGTTGCTCTTCAGCCATTGCCGTATTGCTGCAGGCGAGCGCGATAGATAGGGCGAGTAATTTAATATTGTTATTAGGTGACACGGGCGTCCCTCTTTTAATTTCTGATTGTTGTTTATTTATTAGGTATTAGGGCTTGTAGAAAGAAGTGCGTATCCTTTGTTCTGATCTAAGCAATAAAAAGTACTGCACCTCATTTTAGCCATTGTGACCGTCACTATGATTCATGCAACGAATTGGATATCTATTCTTTGACGTTTTTAACTCTATTTAATATCTATTTAAAAATAAGATTAAAATTCAATGATTTACGTTTTTTCTTTGTTGTGATTGCATTATTGTCACGATGTTTATCGCGTTACTTTTGTCTTTTGGTAACTATTTTAGGTATGATTTACAACGTATTTACTCACGGTTAGAAAAATGCAGCACAGTGCGTCGTATCAGTTATTAGATGTCAATATTGATCCTGTTGGACATATGCTGTCCAGTGCCGGACAGGTGTGCTGTGTCCAGCCTAAATTTATCGAAGTGTTGACGGTATTAGCGCATGCATATCCGAGTGTGGTTACCCGAGAGGAAATCATTGAGCAGGTTTGGGGGGGGAATCTATTTGTTGGGGAGAAAGCATTAACTAATGCAATTTGGCATCTTCGCAAAACCTTTAAAACCTTACTTGCAAGCAACGAAGAAGAGAGCAGTGCTGCTGATTTTGATGTGATCGAAACCATAAGAAAGTCGGGATACAGATTAAAAGTACAGCCTACCTTTATCGATATCAAGGTTTCACCAAGTAAATCCAGTGCGCAAAATTTACCTTTCAAGCTCAAAGTGGCAGGGATAGTAGCGACATTATTCATTCTACTTAGTGTCTTTGTATATTTCCTAGTTGAACAGTCAAGTCATCAACTCGAAGGAGTCACTGATTACCCGGGGCGTGAGCTTTTTCCTAGTGTCTCCCCGAATGAGCAGTACCTAGCATTTGCTTGGCGAAAGTTTGGCAGTCATGCAGGACTATATTTAAAAAATCTAAAACGTCCTGATGAACCCCTTGAAGTATTAGTAGATGGCCCTGGAAATGTGTCGGTATCAGTGTGGGGGCGAGATAATCGCACGCTCTTTTACATAGAGAAGCGCTCAGAAGCATGTACGATTAAGTCACTGGATGTAGTGACCAAAAAACAATCAAATATAGCTAGCTGTATTGCAGATACGACCACTACCTTAAGCTATTCAGCTGAAAAAAACCTCCTTGGATTTATCGCAAAGCAAGGCCCTACGGATCCTCCAAAAGTAACCTTGCTAAATTTAAACGATAAAACAGCGACAGAATTAGGTTGTGAGCTAGATTGTGACGGGAGTGGGCTTGAAAGTATTGCGCTTTCTCCCGATGCCAAGCAAATCGCGATTAGCCGTAACTTGCCGAATGGACTTGAAAATCTCTATTTGAAAAATCTGGATACTGGTAAGGAAGTTAAAATATTAAGTGGGCATGATGATCTACGCGGCGTGAGTTGGCATCCCACTGATGATTATTTGGTTGTATCGTCTATTGAACATGGCGCACGCAGCGCGTATAAACTTTCACTTGAAGGTAAAGTATTGGGGACATTGCCATTTGATGGGTTGAGTTACCCAAGTTTTAGTCAATCGGGGCGTTTATATTTTCATGACTGGAACATTAATACTTCTATTATGAAACTTGACCTCAACGCGCAGGTCGCCAGTTCACCCTTTCCATTACTACAATCACAAACTAGCTTCCGTTATCCCAGTTATTCACCTGTGTCTGAGCGTTTACTTTTTGTCTCCAATCAATCAGGATTTGATGAAATTTGGATGTCGAATTTGGAAGGTGATCAAAGAATACAGCTGACAGAGCTTGGGTTACAAGCAATGCACCCTGCATGGTCACCTGATGGCACTAAAGTGATTTTTACCACAAAGTCACACCAAGGAAGCCAACTTCAACTTTTGGATATGGCCACTAAACAAGTAACTCAACTAGAAACTGGGCTAAAGTATCACGGTAAACCCAGTTGGTCTCAAGACGGTAGCTCAATTTATATTTCTGATGACAATAATGTATTTCGCATTTTTCTTGATTCAAAAAGCGCTCCAGTGAAGTTAACTACTGGCACCACCGCGTTTGAACATGAAGGGATGTTGTACGTATATAAAAGCGAGATACAAGAAATGTGGCGTATCGAGCTGGCAACCGGGGTAGAAACGCTATTGTTTAAAAATGCACACTTGGCTTCTAGCGCAAGCTGGTCTGTGTCTAATGCTGGGCTTTACTATTTATATGTTCGTCGTGGGGACTTCCGCATTAGTTATTTTGACTTTGCCAGTAAAGCGCATAAAGATATTATTCGAGTCCCAGAACGTAGCTTTAGCCGAAGTCGCGGCCTTGCGTTTATCGCTGAAAAACAATGGCTGCTATTTACCGGTTACGAAATCCCACAAGTAGATATAAAACGAATCGAAATGTAGTCATGAGTCACAATTTCTCGACTATCATAACCACAGGTTTGGATAAGAAATTAGCTATCCCAAGCTCAGGTTATATAACAAACTCAAGGCAATTAGCCCTTAGATGAAGGATTTAAACAATGATTGAAGTTGGACAAAAATTACCACAAGCAGAATTGAGCGAACTTACCGCTGACGGCATGGTTAATCACGAAGTAACAGCGTTGTTCGCTGGTAAGAAAGTAGTGCTTTTTGCGGTTCCTGGTGCCTTCACACCGACTTGCTCAGCGTCTCATTTACCCGGTTTTGTCGTGAATGCAGATAAACTTGCTCAAAAAGGTGTTGATATCATCGCATGTGTATCGGTAAACGATGCTTTTGTAATGAAAGCTTGGGGTGATGCACAAAATGCAGAAGCAATTATGATGCTTGGAGACGGCGATGCGAGCTTTACCAAAGCGCTAGGGCTTGAAATGGATACCGGTTCATTTGGCGGTGTACGTTCGCAGCGTTACGCTATGATTATTGAAGACGGCGTCGTGACAACACTCAATGTAGAACAACCTAAGCAATTTGAAGTCAGTAAAGCTGAAGTTATTTTAGATGCTCTATGACTGTAAAAGTAAATGACCTGAAATTCGGGTAAATTGTACCAGTTCGCTTTGAATGGCCTAAAGGTGCTCTTGTCTGAGCGAATTGGTATGAAAAAGAACGACTATTTTTACTTTTAGAAATCATCCAAAAATGATTAGAAAACGTGCGCCATGGCTGGAGACGAAAGTTTTCCTACTCTTGTAAAAGGTTACATGGAATTAATGTCGTTACAGTATTTTTCCGGCAATGTCAGAGGTCAATGTGGGATGGTAAAATCAGCCCATGATTTTGACGAGTGTGGCTACGTTATAAAACACAATTTTATTCCGTCCGCCGAACTTAACAAAATAAAACAAGTCGTTTTAGCTTTTCATCATGTGTGGCGGACTGACAATAATGACTTTTATCAAAACAGAGCAGTAAATTCTGCCTACCTTACTGCACCAAAGTACCTAGGCGAACAGCAAAGGCTTGTCCTTTTTCAATTCATTGCCTCTACTCCTCTGGTGTCTCTAGCTGCATCCATATTTTCGGGTGAGTTTAGGTTTATGAATACTCAGCTATTTTTTAACCCAGTGAACACCACTCAACTCAATTACTGGCACCGAGATCCGCAATACCATTTAACCATCGAAGAGCAAAAACAAGCGTTGTTGTCGGGGCCTGAAGTGGTTCATTTTCGGTTAGCACTGGAAGATGAGCCCGGAATAGAATTGATACCAGGTACCCACAAGCGTTGGGACACAGTTCAAGAGTTAAATGTGAGGTTAGAGCAATCAGGACATCATAATCATGAAAGTCTGTCAGAAGGTAAAGCGATTCCACTGAAAGCGGGTGATCTTCTCGCTTTCTCAGCCAATATGATACATCGCGGTATTTATGGCAAAAATAGGTTGGCACTTGATATATTATTTTGTGAGAGTGACCCCAAACTCACTCAATATATTAATCAAGAGTGTTTACCTGAGGGAGAAATGCTGACGTTACTTGACGTACCACATGTTTTTCACGGTTAAGTAATTTATTTCAAGGTAAGTAAAGCTCAACACGATTAGGTCCTGTTGAGCTTAAAATATGAATTAATTAGATTCTATAAGTCGCATTCGCAGGATTGGAAAAGGCTTGCCCATATCGTCAGTTGGTGAGCGTTCATATACCTTAAAACCTTTTGCTTTATAAAAGCCGACGGCTTCTGGGTTTTGCTCATTGACATCAACAAACTGCACATTTTGTGTTTCAAGCGCAAAGCGAAGCAGCTCAGTACCGACACCTTGTCCTCTGCTTTTCGCGAGTACAAACAACATCTCGATTTTTTGGTCATGGACACCGATAAAACCGACAATATTCGCGTCGCTATTTTTTACACAGTGTAGCGTAACATTTGGAAACGCCTGTTCAATAATAATAGGTTTAAAATAAGCGATATCCGCCTCAGTGATAAAATCATGAGTGGCTTGCACAGAGTCTTCCCAAACCGCCAGTAGTTCTTGGTAATCGCTTGGTGTAACTGGACTTATCATCATTTTTCCTTTTGTCTAATAAAACTGTCTAAATGGGGTAAATTGATAAACAAAAAGTGAGACTAGCCAGCCGGACAAGCTTAACATACCCGATGCATTAAAGGTACAACGGGTATATTCAGATAAATTACTTGTATGTGGTCGTGTAGATAGTGCGTCCTTAATTATTCATCTAGTTGAAAAAATGAAACTTGATCGGTAAGCAGTTTGGCTTGATTTTCCATATTTCTACCTGAACGAGATGTTGTTTCAACCAGAGTAACGTTTTGCTGAGTAATATTATCCATTTGCGCGATGGTAGTGGAAACGGCGGCTATCCCCTCAGCCTGCTCTTTCCCCGCACTGTCTATGTCTTCCACCATTTTGCTGACCTCAGCGATCGATTGCATTAGCTCATCGAAAGTCGTGCCAGACTCATATACAAGTTTGCTGCCTTGCGCCACAGCGTCAACGCTATTTTTGATCAATGCTTTGATTTCTCGTGCTGCTGATGCACTACGTTGAGCAAGATTCCTCACCTCTCCGGCAACCACGGCAAATCCGCGTCCAGCCTCACCAGCCCTTGCCGCTTCAACGGAAGCATTGAGTGCTAAGAGGTTCGTTTGGAAAGCGATTTCGTCAATGACGCTGATAATGTCAGAGATTTTCGTGCTGTAGGATTCGATTTTACCCACTGCGGTAATTGCATCATCAATCGATGCTTTACCTGAGTGTGCTTTTTCCCTGACAATAGTCGCTTTCTCTGATGCATTGCTTGCGCTACTCGCATTCTTTTTAACCGTAGCGGTAAGCTCTTCCATAGTGGCGGCGGTTTCTTCTAAGCTCGCAGCTTGATTTTCAATGCGGCTATTGAGTTCTTCGTTGTTACTCGCTATTTGTTTAGCCACATCAAACACTTGCTCTGCACCGCTGTTTATGGTGTTAACTAAGTCGCTTAATTTATCGAATAAGCCGTTCATCGCTTGTTGCAGCACCGAGAACTCGCCACCTAAGTGGTGGGTGACTCTATGTCTTAAATCGCCTTGTTCCATTGCCAAGATAGCATTTTTAATATGTTCAACCGCCTGTTTTTGTTCTGTGATATCCGTTGCATATTTAACGACTTTAAAGGGGCGGCCTTGTTGATCGAGGATAGGGTTATAAGACGCTTGGATCCATACCTCTCGACCTTGTTTTGCCAGTCTTAAGTATTGTCCTGAGTCGAACTCACCTCGGTTGAGCTTTTGCCAAAATTGCTGGTATTCAGGGCTAGTGGCTTGTTCGTGTGTAGCAAAAATACGGTGATGTTTACCTTTGATTTCGTCAAGTGAGTACCCCATCGTATCTAGGAATGACTCATTGGCCCATAAAATAGTACCATCCATTGCAAACTCAATTACGGCTTGTGACTTACGAATGGCTTGAAGCTGACCATCAAAATCAGCAGCAGTGGCCTTTTGCTCGGTAATGTCCGTTGCGAACTTAACGACTTTTATCGGCTTGCCTTGCTCGTCTAAAATTGGGTTGTAGGTGGCACTAATCCAGATTGCTTTGCCACCTTTCCCTAAACGGTGAAACTCTCCAGCTTCAAATTGGCCCTGTTTTAAACGCTGCCAGAATGCTTTGTATTCACTGCTTTGCGCATAAAAGCTATCGACGAACATGCTGTGATGCTTGCCAATGATTTCTTCTTTCTTGTAGCCCATGACAGACAGGAAGTTTTCATTTGCTTTTAAAATATTACCTTGCAAATCAAACTCGATAACAGCTTGCGAGCGATTGATGGCTTTGAGTTGTCCAGCAAAGTCGAAAGACGCCAGTTTTGTTTGAGTAATATCGGAGGCATATTTGACGATTTTGTCCAACTGGCCATTTTCGTCATAGATGGGGGTATACGTTGCTTGGATCCACAGAGTTTTTCCTGATTTGGTTAGGCGTTTAAATTCACCTGATTGATGTTTACCTTGTCGTAAAGCGTGCCAAAAGTCTTGATATTCGCTACTCTCAGCGTCTTGTTGTGCCACAAATAGCTGATGGTGTTGACCTTGTATTTCACCTAATGTGTAACCAACCGCATTTAAAAATAGCGTGTTTGCAGTCTTTATATTGCCGTAAGGGTCAAACTCAATAACAGCTTGAGTTTGCTTTATAGCATCAACCTGACCTTGAAAGTCCGCGGCTTTTGATTTTTGTGCTGTAATGTCTGAGGCGTATTTTACGACTTTGATAGGCCTATTCTGTTCATCAAAAATAGGATTATAAGTGGCTTGGATCCATATAGTTTTGCCTGATTTTGTTTGCCTTGCGAATTCACCTTCAAAAAATTCGCCATTATTTAAGCGTTGCCAAAATGCTTGATACTCCTCACTGGCTGCGTATTCATCCTTAACAAACAGGCTGTGATGCTTGCCTTGTATTTCCTCTAGGCTATAACCCATGACAGACAAAAAGTTGTCATTGGCGCTTTGCACTCTACCGTGCATGTCGAACTCTATAATCGCGAAAGAGGCAGACAAAGCACGTAAATTGGCATTCATGTCAGCGATGGTTGCGAGATAATCACTGATGTCTGTCGCAATGACTAAAATTCTACCTTCTTGAGTACGTGATAGCTCTAGTAATAACTTCTTCGGCTTGCCGTTCGCTGTATTGAGAGAGAGTGCTATCTTTACATGTGCTTGGTGCTCAAGTTGAGCGAGCCCACGCTTAAGTGCGGCAGTATCCTTTGAGGTGTGACATATAAAAGCGAGTGATTTCAGAGCGTGGGTAACCGGGTATCCGAGTAAGCGGTTAAAGGCCGAACTAACCTGAAAAATATCTGTTTGATAATCCACTTCTAAGTAAGGGGTTGTTGCCTTAAAGTGTTGAAATAGCGCTGTATCTTGTCCATCTTGCTTTTTTGCTTTGCCCAAGCCAAACGTGATCATATATAAGCTACCCGTAGCGGTAAATTTTAACAATATTAACTATAGTAAAGTTGCTTAGGTCCGCCACAAAATAGCCGCAAAACAAGCATATAATCGTGCGACTTAAAGCAAATTATCATCACGGATAATAAGGGTATAGCCGTAACTCAAATGTCTTGGTAAAATCTTCGCCAATTTTTATAAAAACGAGCATTAAGATGGGCAGAGCATTTGAAGTCCGCAAAAACGCCATGGCAAAAACGGCGGCGG
The DNA here is from genome assembly GCF_016695175.1 of Pseudoalteromonas sp. GCY. NCBI lineage: Bacteria > Pseudomonadati > Pseudomonadota > Gammaproteobacteria > Alteromonadales > Pseudoalteromonadaceae > Pseudoalteromonas > Pseudoalteromonas sp. GCY. The sequence continues at coordinate 1,089,178 of NZ_CP068022.1, read as the reverse complement.
CAAAAACAAAAGTAAACTCAAAATACGGAAAAGAGATTTACGTTGTTGCTAAAAATGGCGGCGCAGATCCTGAAACGAACTTGTCACTACGTCGTTTAATCGACAAGGCAAAGAAAGATCAAGTTCCTGCACACGTTATTGATAAAGCTATCGAAAAAGCGGCAGGCGGTGCAGGTGAAGATTACACGCCAGCGCGTTACGAGGGTTACGGTCCAGGAAACAGCATGATCATCGTTGACTGTTTAACAGACAACATGAACCGTACTATCAAAGATGTTCGCTTACCGTTTACCAAAACTGGTTCAAACTTAGGTAACCCAGGTTGTGTGGCGCATATGTTTGACCACTTCGCAATCTTAGGATTTGCAGGTGATGACGACGAGTCAGTTTTGGAAGCGCTAATGATGGCTGATGTTGATGTTACTGACGTAGAAGTTGAAGACGGCCAAGTTTCTGTTTTCGCACCTCACACTGAATACTTCAAAGCGAAAACTGCACTGACAGAAGCGTTTGAGGGGATCACGTTTGAGGTAGACGAAATCACTTGGGTTCCGCAAACTCACGTAGAAATCGAAGATCCAGAAGCAATCGAGACATTCGAAAAGCTAATCAATATGCTTGAAGATGTGGATGACGTACAAAACGTTTACCACAATGCGATTGTCAAAAGATAAGCCGCTTATCGATATAGCGCAGCACATTGCGCAAAAATAGTTAAGGCCGACATCGTTCGGCCTTTTTGTTGTCTATATCTTAGGTGTAACAACATTAGTTTTTATCATGGCAACAGGAAACAATAGTAGTAGCGTTTGCGAGCCAATATAGATGACCCAATTAACGTGCCTTGCAATAGGAAAGTAACCATCCCCTTGGTTTGCGAACAGCCAAAATTGACCGATAATAGCATCCGCTAGCATTGCTAGGATAAAGCCGCTGGCGACTGCGTAGTTGGTTTTTTCATTGAGTTTAAGGTTTTGAATAATAAGCCAGAAACCAAAAACACCGAGCAGGGTCACCAATAAGCTATAACTTGCGCTCAACAGCAGGGAGTATTGGCTTATCGTGGGTAGGTACATCATTTGATAGCTAAGCGACGATAACGTAATAGACACCACAACCAATACGGCTGCGGTTGCTAATGTTAATGCAAATTCCCGCCTTAAAAATCGAATAAGCAGTCCGAGTAAAAGCCCATAACCAAGGGCAAAAAACCAAATAGAGTCGATCAAGTAATCATGCTTTATGGTTTGATCTTGACGATGATAAAGCTCAAAGAGATTGAAGTTGACGATATCTCCGCCAGTACATAAGAGCAGAGCAATCCAGCAGAGTTTTATGTCTTTGTGCAAAGGACTGGGACTAGCAGCCAAGCTGGTTTGACGAACATGCCACCCTAATCGCAACACAAGAAGTAGTGAGACTGATGGTAAAACCCATTGAAATAAGGCTTGGTGACTTTGCCAAAGTAGGCTGCTGCCAAGCAAAGACGTCAAGGTCGCAATGCCAAGTAAAAGCAATGTGATAGGTTTATAGTGGACGGTTTGCAGTATATTATTCACAGTCATTCCTTGTTGGCAATTATGGCAAGCTGTTTAGAGGCTCGTTTTTTCACCTTATGCAAAGTGTAATAATTATCTGCGTAATTGCCTCTTGCTGTATCAATTTACAGTACAATCATTTACAGTATTTGTCTTGTAGATCTATTACATTGCTACTTTTTATAAGGGTAACTCGTTCATGTCTAATCTTAAACTCAATATAGCGCTTTCATGCTCAGTTCTTGCATTGGCTTTTTCTGGGTTTAATGTCATTCAAACTAAATTAGCAACCTCTCCTGTGGCAACACACGTATATTCGAGTCCTACTCAACAGCCTCACTATAATGCAACTCAGTATACGCAAGGTACTCAGATTTCAACTGACGAGTCTGAACAAGTTGCTAAGTTAATGGCTCGGATCAATAAACTTGAAACGAGGTTGCAGGCATTGTCGATGGAAAAGTCTGATTTACTCTCTGAGCAGGCGCCAGATGAGTTTGAGTCTTTAATCTTTTCTTTGATAGAAAAGCGTGAACAGCAGAAAATCGACGAGATGAAAGCAGAAAACCCGATTTATGGCTTTTATGAAGACTTACCCGAAGACTACGAAATGCGGATCAAAACCGATCCTGAGTACGCAAGTCAAATCAGCAACGATTTAAAACAGAAAATTCTGAATAACAGTTTACCGGCAGCGGAGCGCTTAGCTGCAATGAGTCAGTTGCAAATGAACATGTTTATGCTAAATCGCAATGAGTTAGAGCAATATGATTATCAAGCTGTAGAATCTATCCTCAATATGACGCATAACATGAGTGATGAAAAGTTGAGGCTACAGGCGCTTGAGCTCGTGTCGCGTACACCTATCGTTGATGAGCGCTTGTCGCAGTCGTTTGTGAAAATGTTAGAGCAAGAACCTAATGATTACGTGAAAAGTCTCGCCGCAGAAGGGCTGATGTCACAATACTTCCAGTCAGGCGCCGATCCAAAGCAGCAACAAAGGATCGCACAAGATTTGCTGTCTCTCTACGAAAATGCATCGGATCCTAAGATTAAAGCCATCCTCAAAAACTTGATGGGCGATGAGCGTATGCTAGAAGAGCTAAAACGTCAGTCTAATGGTTGATGTACATGGAGTTAAAACTTGGAAAATAAGCAGTTAGATATCGAATATCAAGTAATCAAGGAACATATCAATGAGTTTCCGACCCCCATCACGTTTAAACAAGGTGCCAGTTTAACCGTTGGTGAAGAATATAAAGGCGAAGAGGGGTGGGACAATTGGTTTTTCTGTGAAACTGAGCAGCAAGTATCTGGTTGGGTACCTGCTCAAGTGTTTCGCTTAGTCAATCCCAAACAAGGTATCGCATTAATGGACTATACCGCTCAGGAACTATCGGTAGTTCAAGGTGAACACCTGTTGGGGCATAACCAAATCAATGGTTGGGTGTGGTGCTCAAGTAAAAAGTCAGAGCTGCAAGGTTGGGTACCGCGTCGTAATCTAACACAAATCTAGTATGTGTTGCTTTTTAGCAACACCGCTCTCTTTTCTCTGCTATTTTTTTAAAATACTTCTGTTTTTCGCCAGTTTCCTGCCCACTCCGTCACTTTTATAGCAATTTCCCCAAGATGAAAGTGAATTTTAATCTATTGATTTTTAATTGGTTTTATTTGTTTTCTGGTTTCTTAGAAAAGATCAGTAAAAATTTTCGATATTTTTATAAAAATTTTTTCTGGTAGCTCTACTTAACACCGAATGTGAATGATTGTCGCCTGAAACTTAACCGCTTTGGGCTGCACTTACATCCTAATTTTTTAAAGTGTTGCTTTTATGCGACAGTTTAACTTTTTGAAAATAAATAAGTTTTAATTTTATCTCAAAATCGCCTGTTGCTAAATGGCAACAATCTCACTGAATCCATCCTTAATGAAAATCCATCTTTATTTTTAACTTGTTGATTTTTATTGTCTTTTAAACTTTGGCATCAAAGTTGGAATAGTTATCTCGAAAGCAAAAAACATTCGCTTCAACGCAAACCAACGTAGAGAAGCAGAAACGACAAGTTTAGAAATATGAGAGGAACTGATTATGAAAACTTTAGCAATCGCACTATCAGCAGCTGTACTTTCTTTCGCATCAGTAGGTGCTCACGCAAACTCCGAGTTTGATAAATACGATGTTGATGGAGATGGTTACATCTCACTGGGCGAATCAAAAGCAAATCCAAATTTGATGGCGCAGTTTAAAGACCTTGACGCCGACCAAGACGGCCAATTAAGCCAGTCTGAGTTTGATAACTTTGAAGGCTAATCACAAGCCGACGACATAATAGCAAAGTTTTAAATATACCCCAATTTAAGGAAAAGATTATGAAAAACGTATTAACAGCACTATCAATCGCAGGTTTATCAATGGTTTCAGCGTCAGCACTCGCTGGTGATGACTTCGCAAAATTGGATACTGATGGCAACGGTTCAATCAGTGTAACTGAAGCAAGCGTAAGCGCATCATTGAGTGAGCAGTTCGCGGATTTAGACGCCAATGCCGATGGCGAACTAAGCAAGTCTGAATACGCAAATTACGAAGGCTAATTTGGCACTGAAATCAGCAATGAGTTAGGTAGAACACCTAGCTCACCAAAATAGAATGACACAATTGAAGGATTAGATTATGAAAAACGTACTAGCAGCACTATCTATCGCAGGTTTATCAATGGTTTCAGCATCAGCATTTGCTGGTGGTGATTTCGAAAAACTAGATACTGATGGCAACGGTTCAATCAGCGTTACTGAAGCAAGCGTAAGCACTTCGTTAACTGAACAGTTTGCAGACTTAGACACCAATGCCGATGGCGAGCTAAGCAAATCTGAGTACGCGAACTACGAAGGTTAATTGCTAGGTGGGCATAGCGCCCACTGCCTTTAACACCATTACGAAAACGACAGAAGGATTGGACTATCATGAAAAACGTATTAGCAGCACTTTCAATTGCAGGTTTAACATTCGCTTCAGCTTCTGCATTAGCTGGTGAAGATTTCACTAAATATGATACTGACGGTAACGGCACCATCAGCATGACTGAGGCAAAAGTAAATCAGTCCCTTGCAGAGCAATTTACGCAACTAGACAGCAATGCCGACGGTGAGTTAAGCGAGTCTGAATTCGCAAATTACCAAGGCTAATCAAGCCGTCAAAAAGCAAATCATATTTAGGAAATTTTAGGAGCAGAACGATGAAAAATGTACTTATCGCACTATCAATCACAGGTCTAACATTGGCGTCAGCAAACACTATCGCTGGTGAAGATTTCGCAAGCTATGACACAGATGGTAACGGTGCTATTAGCATGAGCGAAGCAAAAGTAAATACAGCGCTTATCGAGCAGTTTAAAGACTTAGATGTAAACGCTGACGGAGAACTAAACGAAACTGAGTTCTCTAACTTTAAAGGTTAATTTGCGACTAGAGCCGCAATGAGAGACGGGCATAGTGAGGAGAATGGCTATGAAACTTAGAACGGTATGCGCAACGACCATAGGTGTATTGGTGAGTACGATGGCACTGGCAGCAACCTTGTCATTTCAAGATGTAGACAAGGATAAAGACGGGCAGATCAGCCAGCAAGAAGCATCAGTATCATCAACACTACTTGGTCAGTTCGAGAAGCTAGATGCAGACAAAAATGGTCAGCTAAGCGCTTCTGAATTCTCTAACTTTAAAGGCTAGGAGGTCACAATGAAAAAGTTAGCAACAGCAATTACAGCCGCCACAGTACTTTTTGCCGGCTCAGCAATGGCAGCAGAATTTAACGATTTTGATTTAGACAAAGATGGTTTTATCTCTAAAAGCGAAGCGTCACTGTCAGAATCTCTTGCTTCAATCTTTGATAAGCTAGACAGCGACGGAGATGGCAAACTGTCTGAGAAAGAATTTAATCAGTAAGCAAGTGGCAATCCAAAGCGCCACGCCTCCCCAAGCTCGACTTTGTAGTCGGGCTTTTTTTATTCCGAGCTACTAGGCAGCTAAGGTTTAGATAGGGAATGGATTAACTTAATTCATTAATCCAGCGATGCTCTCTGATCCATTTTTGCATTTTAGGAAAGCCTTGTTTTGGGCAAGTCATATCCCATGCATTGAGTAATGGGTAGCCGAACCCTTTTCCTTCCTTAAAAGCACTTACGAAGCTATTGCTTGCGCCTTTATAGCCATCCTTATGTAATACGACCTCTAGAGGCAAGCCAATATATTGAATGGCAGCAACCGACCAAGCAATGGCGGCCATTTCTTCGCCTTGCATTGCCTGTTTTTCACGGCCATTTTTTAGGCCATTTTTATACACGTCTTCATGGAGTTGGTCGCGGAATATCGGCTCACATACGGCGATATGGCCAGCTTCGTGCAATATATCACCGGGGTATAGCAATTTCTCGTTATCTATATAAAGTGTACCTTTTACTGTTTTTAGACCAGGTAAAAACGTATTTTCCTCGACTTCATGAAATCGAAAAGGTAGCTGAATTTCGGTGAGAAAATCACAAATGCGTTTTGTATGCTCGTGCATGTTAACTCTACTTCCCTTGAACAACCCTACTTCATTCTTAGTGAGTTTAACCTACGCTTCCAATTGCGCAAATTACTGGAGATTACAACTTGTTAGAGAGGCAGTTTGATCACAGCAAGCATTTCACCATCCTCTTCATTGATTCCAATTTCTTCAAAGCCAAAGCTCGCATAAAACGATTTTGCAACGGGGTTGCTCGGTACATAACAGATTTCTATGGTGGTAAGGTTTGGTGTCTGCTTGATTTCTTCGAGTGCGAGGGTAAGCGCTTTACGCCCAATCCCTTGTTGCTGAAATTGCTGATCAACCATAAAGCGCCAAATGGAGATGCGCTCTATACTCTCTTGTACCCACATTAGCATCCCAACAACTTCATCATCTTGATAAATTGCGCGTGTGGTATAGCCATCATTAAATTTTGATTCCACGATGGAAAACATGTTGCAGGCTACCAAATCTTGCTGCTCAGGGCTGACATCTAAATCGCAAATGGCTTCGTAGTTTTGTTTATCAATGGTTCTTAGAGAGATATTCATCACTGCGTCCTTGTATTGTTATAGAAACACTATTTCAAATATGGTTGTTTTGGCAAGAGAAAGTTTGCTTTATTAGCCGCACAATCATTGACCGTTAAGCGCTTCTTCCCCACACTGGAAAGCACCTTCGGCTTTATGTCGTTTTGCCTAAAACAAGGACCTTGTGATGCAGCTTACCAGATTACTTAATATCTCCATTCCTATGATCCAAGCGCCAATGGCAGGTGTGCAAAATTGGCGCTTAGCGGTCGCAGCGACCAATGCCGGAATACTCGGTTCAATCCCTTGTGGGATGCTGAGTAAAGAGCAGGTCGTTGTAGAAATTGAGCATTTTAAAGCATATGCTTCAGGCCCATATAACCTTAACTTTTTTTGCCATGAGATGCCGGATCCTGATCCTTATCAGCAAGACAAGTGGAAGAAAAAGCTGGCTTCATATTACGATGAGCTTGAGTTAACACCTACTGATGAAGTGGGGATCTTAAGACGCCCATTTGATAGGGAAATGGCTGAGGTCATTGCGCCTTATAAACCTCCCGTGATCAGTTTTCATTTTGGGCTTCCTGATACTGAACTGGTCGAGCTCGTAAAATCGTGGGGGACGACTATTTTGTCTTCCGCAACGACCTTGGAAGAGGGAATATGGTTAGCTGAAAATGGTGCAGACATTGTGATAGCGCAAGGGATTGAAGCGGGTGGGCATAGGGCAACCTTCACCGAGACAAAACTTGAGTCTCAACTGCATACTCGACAATTGGTAACTATCCTTAGTGATGCGCTATCTGTGCCTGTAGTGGCTGCCGGGGGGATTGCTTCTCATCATGATGTTACTATGATGCACGAATTGGGTGCCTGTGGAACACAAATCGGCACCTGCTTCTTACTGTGTGATGAAGCAAGCACCTCTTTGGTGCATCGTGATGCACTTAAATCACTGGCTGAGCCGTCTGCCGTGACCAATGTGTTTTCTGGTCGCCCTGCCCGTGGGATTGAAAATCGGCTAATGATAGATCTTAACTTCATTAACGAAGACGTACCGACTTTTCCATATGCATCAGCTGCTTTGACGCCATTGCGCGCTGCTGCTGAAAAGCAAGGATGCGGCGATTTTAGCCCCCTTTGGGCAGGCGTTAACCGCCAAGGTTGCATGGAAGTCAGTACACAAGAGATGGTAGAACATCTATGGAATGTTAAATAAAACATTTAAGTTAACAAATTTGACATATTTCGAGTTTATGCTCTAGCGTTTTATGACAAGGCCAACTCTGTTGTGCCTTGCTCTTTGTTACCTACGTAAGTCGATTATTTGCTTGGGTGACGTATTCGTTATGACAATAATAAACACGGAGTCGTGCATGAGACATTCTATTTTAACCGCAGCGTTATTTGCCTCTTTTTCATCACTGGCAACCCCTACTTGCCCAAGTATTACCGCATTAGAAACCCATTATGCTGCACCTAATATGGTCAAGCGTAGCTTTTCTAGCTCGTTTAACAAATACTTATCTTGGTTGCCGAGTTACCATATGGTGCACGATCAAGTAACCGCTGCCGGTGCTTCAACTCAGATCACTGCTAAATTTGACTACGGTAGCATCACTCATAAAGACTTGGAATTCGAGTCGGTGGAGTTTTACTACCGTGCTGAGTCGGACACAAATTGGCAGTATCTTGGTGAGCAAACAACCAATGGCGATGGCAAGGCGTTTATCACCTTGCCCGAGTTATCGGCAGGTCAGTATCGTATATATGCAGGCGTACCAGCTGATGGCACCGGTGCACAAGGTTATGTCACGGTTGTTGAGCCAGGCACTCAAGCGGTCCTGTTTGACATCGATGGCACATTGACCGAATCCGATGCCGAGCAAATTGGCGACTATACCGGAATAGATCATGCCGACCCCAAAGATGGCGCTTATGATTTAGTTCGCCACTATCTTGATTTGGGCTATCAACCCGTATTTTTGACAGCCAGAGTGTATTGGTATGCTAAAGGGACGCGCGGTTGGTTAAATTGGATGGGCTTACCGCAAGGCTTTCTACGCACATCACTCAGTAATGAAACCAGTTTGTTTAAAACAGCAGAATATAAAACTGCGGAGATTAATCGCTTAAAGGCGCAGGGCATTGATGTCGTTCGTGCTTATGGCAATGCCAAAACAGATGCTGAAGCCTTTATCAAAGCGGGGATCCCAGCTTCAGAGGCGTTTACTATTGGCTCTGATGCCGGGTATTACGGTACCACAGCTATTACCGGCAATAGTTACCAAGTGCATTTAGGTGAGCTCACAACTTATCCTCATGCTGACTGCTTGTAGACCTTACCCTCGATTGAATCTAATTTTTAGAAATTCGCGAAAGGAGCCGTATTTTGGCTTCTTTTGGGGGTACCCTGTGCGTGCTAACCTCTGGGCCTAGGTACTAACTTACACTGCCATTATTTACTTTTGTTTACGTAACATTCATCAAAATTTCATTTTTCACACTATTCTGGCTTGACCTCTGACCATTGTAATCTAAAGTTTATTTGTTACTAAATTGTAATAATTGGAGCAAGTACATGAAAAGGTTAATTCTCAGCGCCCTGCTTGGGTTGCTATCGGTCGTTACCTCTCCCGCCCACAGCGGTGAGGAATTAGAGTATCCCGTGGTATTAGTTCACGGTCTGTTTGGTTTTGATAATCTGCTCGGAGTAGATTATTTTTATCGCGTACCACAAGTGATCCATGATGAAGGAGGGCAGGTTTATGTTGCAGAAGTATCATCAGCCCATAATTCAGAATTGCGTGGTGAGCAACTACTAGAGCAAGTTGCGTTGGTTCGAGCATTAACGGGTAAAGACAAAGTTAATTTAATTGGTCACAGCCAAGGCGCGCAAACTATTCGCTACGTTGCCTCAGTTAAACCTGAGTGGGTGGCCTCAGCGACTAGTATTGGTGGCGTAAACTGGGGTAGCCGTTTTGCTGATGTTGTTCGCGGTGGAGTAGACAGTGGCTCATTTTCGGAGCAGTTTTTAGCGTCGCTTGCTAACGGCCTTGCGGGATTAATTGATTTGTTATCTGGTAAAGCAACCGCACCAAAAGACGCACTCGAAGCACTAGGTGCTTTGACCACGGCTGGCACATTAGCATTCAACCAAAAATACCCAGAGGGTGTGCCAAGTCATTATTGTGGCGAAACGCAAAGTCTAGCGAGCAATGGCGTGCATTATTTTTCATGGAGTGGCAGCAAAGCATGGACCAACGTATTTGACCCCGCTGACAACGCACTTGCACTGTTCTCTCAAGTTTTTGATGAGGCCAACGACGGCCTAGTATCAGCTTGTTCTAGTAATTTAGGTCAGGTGATCAATAACCAATTCAAAATGAACCATTTAGATCAGGTAAACCACACCATTGGTATTCATCACTTGTTCGAAACAGACCCATTAACCGTTTATCGCCAGCATATTCGCCGCTTAAAAGGTTTGGCGCTATGAAAAAGTGGGGCCTTTTGCTAATCATTTTGACTATGCTGTCGCTGGTTTATATCGAGAGTGAACAGCAAGAGACGCCGCGTCATGTTCCCCGGTTCGCGGTGGTATCAGAGCAGCAAAGTGATGTGCATAAGGTCCCACAACCCACAAGGAGTGCATCTGCAAGCGTACATTGTGAGACCATTAATAAACAGCATAAGCACCAAATCGACGATTGGCTTTTTGAGCTACAAAACCATAACCAAGCCGAGCGGTGGCAAGCTTATCTGGAATTATTACCACAATGCCTTCACGAAGTTACAGGTCTCTACGTGCAATTTAAGCAGGCCTTAATTGATGTGGATACGCATCTTAACCTACTAGAACGTGTTGAGCTGCTACACGCACTGCAGCGGCAATTTTTTACGGATGAAGTGATAGCAGTTTGGTTTGAAGATGATAATGCGTGGGATACGCAAGCTTTGAGTCGCTGGCAAATTTTGTCAGACGCATCTATATCTGAATCGCAAAAGCAGCAATTAATTGAGACGCATATCAGTGGGCTTCCAAAGCGTGAACAAGTGTTATTTCAAACCTCAGCCCAGTTACACACCCTAAACGCAAATTGGCAGCAAAAACACTATAACGAACTAAGTGCTGAATATGGCGATAAAGCCGCAACGCGTATACTTGAAGTCCAGAAGCAACAACAGCATTGGCAGCAAAAACTACAAAGCTTTATGCTGCAAAAGCAAAATATTCTAGCCGAGCTTGGTGATAGCCAAATCGCAAAAGAAAGAGTCGAGTTACTACTCAAACAAACCTTCACGGAGAACGAGCAAAAGCGAGTTGCTGTATTGGTTAAGTGATAATTTTTTAGTTATTGATAAGATGTATAGGCCGGTTACATGGAGCAGCCAAACCTTCAGCCATGAGCCCATCTTGATAACTGGTCAATACAATCAAACAAGCAGTAAAACATGAAAATTGAACCAAACCTGTGGCAGCTTTATTTACAAGTATATTTTCAACCAATACAACCAACCCGCTTTGATACACGGGGCGCTATCTTGAGCCTTTGGAATCCACATGGAAAGGTACTTTGTGAAGATAAAAATCAGCGCTTATCACGATTTTGGCAAGGGGCTTTACAGCGCGCAAATGTGCCTTATCAGTTGCTGTGGGGCGGTGATAAACAAATGCAATATCGAGAGTTAAGTATTTATATAAAGTGTGATTTAGCATCGGGGTTTCGGTGGGCGGCACGATTAAACCAATTGGGATTTTATTTTGTCGAAAATAATCACTTGCACCTCTATAACAGTAGCGATAAAGCACAAAGCGATGTGGTGACGGATAAGTTCGCATCTCGGCTTTGCTTTGTAGCATTGCCTAAAAATAACTCTGGGTGTCTAGCTGCGCGAGGCGCTGTTTAGCCGTTTAATAACAGAACTATCGAAAGAGCTAATGCTCAGTTAGGAGCTTGTGTGAAAGAGGCGATCCAATCAAGTCGCCTCACGCCGTTTCACCGATTTCTTCATCCACCAAGCTTTTTATTTCCTGCCTCACCCACTGGTGGATTGGACTATTGTGATGAATGAGATGCCAAAATTGTTCAACTTGAAAATCGGCAGTGTGGAACGGTAAATCGGCCACCGTGATGTCATAACGTCTACTTAAATGAGTGACCAGACGTTTTGGTAAAGTGGCAATCAGATCCGTGTTAATCAATAACTCCGGCACCATCGAAAAATGTGGTAAAGATGCCACTACTTCCCGCTGAGCATCCAACCTTTTCAGCTCATGATCCATATCCGTTTTGCACAAGCCAGTACCAGAAATGATGAGATGTCGGCTCTGGCAATAGCGCTCTAACGTCATAGGCTGATGAGCCCATTTATGCTGACAACACATTACTATGGCATAATTATCATTAAATAGGCGTTGTTTAAACACGTTGGTGGGTGTCTCATCTGTGGAGTACAGTAATAAATCCGCCACCTTTTCCAAGTAGTCATGAAGCGGTATAAACGAGTTGTAAGACACAATTTGTAATTTCAAATTTGGAGCACGCTGTTGAAAACGCGCCAACAATTTCGGCACAATCATCATCATTTCGAAATCCAGCGCCCCTATAGTGAACACGCCTGAATATTGCAGGGGATCAAACTCGTCATCCACCAACATATGACGAATAGTAGTAAGTGATAGCTCGAGTTCGCTACGAAGGCGCTCACCTTTTGCAGTTAAACGGTACTCATTTTTCACCTTTACCAACAATGGATCGGCAAATTGCTTTCGCAAGCGCATCAGGGCTCGGCTCACTGCTGGCTGGCTCATGTTTAATGCTTGAGCGGCTTGACTAATATGCTTGTGGATCAACACCTTCTCTAAGATCGTTAACAGATTTAAGTCAATACTGCGTAGATTCATCTCAGGTACACCCATGCCATCACCGTATAAAATTATGCGTAAATGATCTACATACTATAACAAACATGCATTTTTGATATGTTTGTTTTTGTTTTATCTTTTTTTCATCTTATTGAGGAGAGAAAAATGAAACTATCCACCCTAGCTTTAACCCCTATTGCTGCAGTGTTTACTTTTAATGTCAGTGCGTTAGGCCATGGCCATAATAACCAACACGCGATTTTATTCCCTGGTGAAACGGCTCAAATCGAAGTTGAACCATCAGCAAAGCAATCGCTGAAAATCGGCCAAAAAATCAATAATCTTTATGAACGCCAGTTTGATGACAGTAAATTCACTGTGCAAAAATTGGGTAAAAACACCTACTGGATCGGAGTAAATTACTACAATGCTACCGTTGTGGTGTCCAAAGATTCGGTGTTGCTGATTGACCCTCTTGGTGATGGCCGTATTGATGCGCTTTTTCGAGGCATTCAATCCATCACCAATAAGCCGATCACCGCTATTATGTATTCTCACTATCACCTAGATCATGTAGGCGGAGGTAATCAACTTATTGACTTAATTAAGAAAAATTACCCGAGGGTGGGGCATGTCCGCGTTATCGCGAGTCAAACCGTTGCTGACAAGATCAACCTTCACGCTGAATTGAACGAAAACGGAGTGAGAACCCCTAAAGTTCCTGCACCAAATGAAGTGTACGATTTGAAAAAAGCTAGAACGGTCAAATTTGGCTCAATAAGGCTGAAGATGATGGCACCAGAAGGCTCTGGTCATACACCGGATAACACGATGATTCTAATTCCAAGCGATCGCGTGCTGCATTTCGCTGACATGATTAACCCTGATCAACTGCCGTTTTACAATTTCGCGGGAGCGGAAGATTTCCATGGTTACGAAGTGGATCTACAAAATCTTCTGAGGAAACCGCTCAGTAAGCACTGGAACTTTATTAATGGCGGTCATGGCAATATAGGTTCAAAAAAGGACGTAAAAGATCTGCTGGAATACATTGCTGATGTTAGAACTGAAGTCGGTAAACAATTAGAAGTTGCACCCTACACCCCAATTTTTAGTGACGGCAACCACTTCATTTGGTTCAAACGCTGGCAAGAAGAGATCATCAATAATGTGCATTCCGAGCTAACGAACAAATATGGGCACATGTATGGTTTCAATTCAGGCGCGGTGGAAACCCACGCAGCCATAATCTTGGCAGATATGATTGATCATTAAGTTCACTCGGGTCATTCGGCGCGCTAAGCGCCGATTTTTTGTGCACCACCTAAATTGAAGAATCGGCTCTCTACCTATTACATAAAGCCAACCTTTCATGGCTGATTAGATAAATTATCAACCATATTTGTCTACTCATGGGTCTTTAGTACCTGAAGCTAATTTATAAATTGTCTGGTGAAAACACTGTGGACATGTGGTGCGAAAACGCATATTGGTAATCTTTTGACCTTGCTAGGCTTCCTGCACGAATAAAAAAACAGGGCCTAAATTAGGCCCTGTTTGCTCTGCTTAATTGGTTTATTTTAAGTCAAAACGGTCTAGTTGCATTACCTTCACCCAAGCGGCGATAAAATCGTCTACAAACTTCTGTTTGGCATCGTCCGATGCATAGACTTCGGTAATTGCGCGAAGCTCAGAGTTAGACCCAAAGATTAAATCAACCGGTGTTGCCGTCCATTTTATCTCTCCGGTTTTACGGTCACGGCCTTCGTATAGGCCTTCTTGACCCTCTACCTTTGACCATTTGGTCGACATATCCAGTAGATTAACAAAGAAGTCGTTGCTTAACTGACCTGGTTTGTCAGTAAATACACCGTGTTTTGCGCCTTTGTAGTTTGCGTCTAAGCTGCGTAGGCCGCCTAATAGTACTGTCATTTCTGGTACTGACAGGTCTAGCATGTTGGCTTTGTCTACTAACATTTCAGCTGGTGACATAAACGCTTCATCACTGTAGTAGTTACGGAACGCGTCTGCTTTTGGCTCCAGGTAGCTAAATGATAAGACATCCGTTTGTGCTTGTGAGGCATCTGTACGACCCGGTTTAAACGCTACATTTACTTTGTAACCTGCGTCGTTTGCGGCTTTTTCAACTGCTGCAGAACCACCTAACACAATCAAGTCGGCAATAGAGACTGCTTTTTTGCCAGCGCGCTTATTAAAGCGGGTTTGAATGTCCGTCAATTTAGCTAGTACTTTGTTTACCTCGTCAGGGTTGTTGATCTTCCAACTTACCTGAGGCTCAAGGCGTAAACGGCCACCGTTTGCACCACCACGCATATCAGTAACACGGTGGCTAGATGCTGCCGACCATGCCGTTCTGATCAGTTCTTGCTTTGTTAGACCCGAGTTCAAGATTGATTTTTTCAGGGCGTTTATGTCCTTACTATCAATCATCTTATAATCCGCTTTTGGAATTGGATCTTGCCAAGTCAGTACTTCGCTCGGTACTTCTGAACCCACATAACGGGCTCTTGGACCCATATCACGGTGAGTCAATTTGAACCAAGCCTTCGCGAACGCCAACTCATATTGCTTTGGATCTTTGCGGAAGCGTTCAATGACCTTGCGATATTCAGGGTCAAATTTTAATGCCAAATCCGTGGTGAACATTATCGGTGCATGGCGTTTACCTTCAATGTGGGCGTCTGGCACTAGGTTTGCCGCAGCTTTGTTGTCAGGGATCCACTGGGTCGCACCAGCTGGGCTTTTTGTCATTACCCAATTGAAGTTCATTAGGTTGTCGAGATAATTGGTTGACCACTGCGTTGGTGTTACCGTCCAAGCCCCTTCTAAGCCACTTGTTGTGGTGTCTGCACCTTTACCCGTGCCGCATTTATTTTTCCAGCCTAGGCCTTGCGCTTCAATCGCTGCAGCGGCTGGTTCTTTGCCCACACAATCAGATGGCTTTTTCGCGCCATGTGCTTTACCAAAGGTGTGACCACCCGCGATCAGCGCGACCACTTCTTCGTCGTTCATAGCCATACGGCCGAATGACATGCGAATGTCTTTTGCGGCAAGTAATGGATCTGGTTTACCGTGTGGACCTTCAGGGTTGACATAAATAAGTCCCATTTCTACTGCTGCTAATGGGCCCTTTAGTTTGCCTTTTTTGTCACGACGCTCGTCTTTTAAGAAAGCATCTTCTGGCCCCCAATAAACTAAATCAGGCTCCCAATCGTCTTGACGGCCACCGGCGAAACCAAAGGTCTTAAAGCCCATTGACTCAAGTGCAACATTGCCCGCTAAGACCATTAAGTCTGCCCACGATAGGCTACGGCCGTACTTTTGTTTAATCGGCCACAATAATCGTCTTGCTTTGTCTAAGTTTGCGTTATCAGGCCAGCTGTTTAACGGATCGAAACGTTGTTGGCCACCTGCCGAGCCACCACGGCCATCGTGTACACGATAAACCCCGGCGCTATGCCATGCCATACGGATCATAAATGGACCATAATGACCCCAGTCGGCAGGCCACCAGTCTTGTGAGTCGGTGAGTGTTTGCTCAATGTCTTTTTTGACTTGCTTAAGATCTAATTTATTGAATTCAGAGGCATAATCAAAGTTTGCGCCGTAAGGGTTGGACTCTGGGCTGTGTTGTCTCAAGGGGCTTAGGTTTAGTTGTTCTGGCCACCAAAATTGATTGGTTTTTGCTTCACTCATTGCAGCAAAGCTCGGGGCTGATAGCGTTGTTGTGACTGCGAGCGCTACGGCGGACAACATCGTTCTAGATTTTCTATTCATGGGGTTTTCCCTCGTAATTAAAGTGTGTCTCAAACTGCGTGTTAACTTTAGTTCACAAATTAAAAAGAGAAAATCCAGAAAAATAAATTGGTATATTCGGAAAAATAAATCGATAAAAAGGTTTTTTTATCAAAGGTTTATAATTAATTTGTAACGATGATATTCTTGAAGTGAAACTTTAATTTAGTATTTTGCAATAATAAACTTAAAACAATTGTATTTAGGTAGTTAAGAGGACGTGCAAAAAATTGTGCTCAATGGTCTCGTGATTGTATTAGATATGGAAAAATATATGGCGGAGTAGTAAGTTCTACTCCGCTTTATTCGCTAGTATTGAAAATAGCAAAGGTACTTGATGCCTTTTACTCAATAACTGAAAGCCTTGTCCAGACACCGCCTCTAAACCTTCAAAGCAGTTATATGGACTAAAAGGGTGCTCATCGAAGTGGGTAATTGTGAGACCTGCTAGCATTAATGACTGCATCACTTCGGCGATTGAGTGCGGCCAAGTTGCAATGGTTTGTTTGCTATCTTGCTGGTTTTCGGTATAGGTTGATTCTTCGCTAATATCAGGCTGAGTTTGTGGGAAATAAGGGTAACCTAAATGAAGGTCAATACTTGGGTGAAACTCCACGAAACAAAACTGACCGCCGGGCTTCAGTGCACGGGCAATAGTGGCAGCCCATTGAGATAAATCTTGCAACCAGCAGATGGTGCCATAGGATGCAAAGACAATGTCGAATTGTGTGGTATTCTCAAGCCCAAATTGCGCGATGTCCTGACAGATAAAACGGGCATCAAGCCCAGTTTGTTGAGCCAATGTATTTGCTCGGGTAATAGCTTCTGTCGAAAAGTCGACACCAGTTACCTTAGCCCCCAGCCTTGCGAATGACAGGCTATCTAAGCCGAAGTGACATTGTAGGTGAAGCAGACTCTTGCCTGATACATCACCAAGTAGCTCACATTCAATGGGATTGAGCGAAGAGGTACCTTGCAAAAAGCGATTGACGTCATAAAACTCAGAGTCAAAATGTGCCTTGGCTCGTTCTTCCCATGCCGCACGATTGAGAGAGACGTAATCCATATTGAATTCCCTATTTTTGTGGATTTTCTTTAACAATAAAAAAGTTGGCTCTGTTAGTCTAGCAAAGCAGTCTAATCAGCCGATTTGGTTAGACTGCTTTTGTACTTTTCTTCAATCAAACAGGCGGCAGCGATACATAGATGGTCCATGTTTTTTGCTGCAATTATTTGTGCTGACTTTGGCAATCCGTTCTCATCAAAACCTAAAGGTACAGATGTAGCTGGTAATTCTAGTGCATTGAATAAGCCTGCGTAAGCGAAATCGGCGGGATGGAAGAGCATTTTGCCATGTTTTGGCGCCGCGCTTGGAAATACAGGCATAATCAATATACCATTGTCTCCAAGCTGATTTTCGATGTCTTTTTGTAACCCTAGTCGTGTTTTTGGATCAAGGCTGACGCACTTTTTGAGGGTTGGGAGTGAGTACTGATAAGTTAGTGTTGCTAAAATAGCAGGAAGTGAATACTGGCTTTTATGAAGCATGTATTTAACTAACTCCTGAATTGGACGGATTCCTTGACCATCTGATATAAGTTCGGCAATGGAAAGGTGCTGTACTGCTTCAATCCATATCATCAATGCATCTTTAATGGCATGGTGGTTCCATGATTGTACATTGGCCCCCATTGAAGCAAACATTTGACCCAATACATCAATAGGCTCACTCACGTTTGCGGCAACAGCTCTTGCAAAGGTAACCTTAGGTGATGAGCACATAAATACAGAAATTTCTGTTATATTAATGTCGCAGCTAGAAAAAGCGGGTAAATGTTTGACGTTCTTATCCAGGCCATCAGGGCCTGCCATGATCTTTAATAGCGGCATTAAGTCTTTAGCTGTTTTAGCTATTGGGCCTGCGCAAAAAAATGCTGCGACTTTTTGAGCATCCTGATTTTCTAGTCCAGTATCATGAAGAGGAGGGTGGCCTGTTAATGGAACTAGGCCTCCCGACGGTTTATGGCCATAGACTCCGCAAAAAGCCGCAGGGATCCTTATTGAGCCACCACCATCGGTTCCTACGCCAAAAGGTACGATACCAGCCCCAACTGCGGCAGCATCACCTCCACTGCTGCCTCCAGAGGTGTAGTTCAAATTCCAAGGGTTAGAGGTTTTTCCGTAGACTGGATTACTACATTCAGGCCACAACGCCATTTCTGAGCAGTTTGAAAGGCCAATAACAATAGCACCAGCCTTTTTTAAACGGGCGACAACAGTGGCATCATTCGATGCGTATTTTTCTATGCGTTTCATTGATCCCACTGTATGAGGAAGTCCTTCAAAGCCAAGACTCTCCTTTACTGTAAACGGCACACCATGTAAAGGTCCAACAACCTTACCTGATTGGATCATCAAGTCCGCTGCCTTCGCTTCTTTCAAAGCTAAAGCAAAACGCTCAATGACAACTGCATTGAGTTTACTGTTGCGTAGACATGTTTGAATGGCGGCCTGTACGACTTGGAATGAAGTCACCTTACCATTCAAAATGTCTTCGGCAATAACAAATGCACCTCGTTTCCAGCATATGTAAGGTGTATCAGACATATGTTTACATTTCCATTTCTGATATTTCTCTTGAGTCAACCTGAGCCGGTTGGTCGTCATTTTTCATCATCGACTGCAGAGGGGGGGTGTGCTTTTTATCGTGCGTTAAGCAACGTAAATGATCACCCATATTTGTGTACGGAGAAGAAAGTGAAGAGTTTACCTTCGCTTTCTTCACATAAAACGAGGGAATACAGAAAATTACAGTAGACTTTATGAGGTCTGAGGCAATTGCAATAAGACTCTTGGTCATGACTACTCCATGCTTTATGTTGAATTGCCATTTTACTTTTTTCATCACATATAGGCGAAGTCGAGCTAGTTTAAAGAAATATCGAGAAACGAATTGAGCGCGATCTTTATCGTTAGTCGCCCTGTATAATCTAAAATTTATTGTTTTTTCATAGAGGTTAGGTATTAATTCAGGATCTAGTGGTTGAGACGGATCTATTTGTTCAGTTATAAGCTCTAGTAACTCTGGAAAAGGGTAGCATTTAGGAGCATTTTCTTTACTAAAGCGGGGAAGCAATTTTGCAAAATGGTTAGCAGAGCGGCCATCTAGGTAACTACCGTTGATGAAATTAGGTAGTACGACATGGAAATAGCCCATATTGGCGACTTTAAGTGTCCAAGCCATTTTGAGAGGGTCGTTCATAATGAGATACCAATTACTCCAACTATCTTGGAGTGCTAATTGAGCTTTTACATGACGCTCCATTGCGTCAACATAATCCTGTGTAAGTTCATGATTTCGATCCTTGCTAATCATAGATGCTATCTGAGTGATTTCATGTGCAACATAAGCAAGACCTGCACTGTTTGCAGGGTCAAAAGTGAAAGCGGCATCTCCAAGTAAATACCAGCCGCTTTTTGAGTAATATTGCTCAGCTTCGTACATGTAGTTGTTGTAGCTACATGTATCATCTATGCTACCCGAACGTATCATGGCTGAAATGGAGGGATGGTCATTGTCTAGAATAGTTAGTAAGGATTCTAACTGAACATTTTTTTGTCCTAATAGCTCTGGCCGATAGGTTATGCCTATACTTACGTGATCTTTGCCTGTACTCGCTTTGAGAGGAATAATCCAAATCCAATATCCTTGGCCATAAAAATGATGGGTAACATAGTATGGATCATAGCAGTGGTGGTTAACTCGAGTATCCGTCATTTCAAACAGTTTTGTACGGTCAAACGAATTCATCCTGAACCAAAAAGAGTTGCGTTGATAAGCAGGGGCTTTATGCAGTTGCAATTGTTTGGCTAGTAGTCTTCGTCTTCCACTCGCATCAATAACCCAGTCAGCGTCAATGTGGGTGGTCTCTCCGTTTTGCCCTTTGAGAACAACTTGATGTTTATGGTCATTATTATCAGATAAAATAACCTCCTGTACATCTTGATCTATTCTACGTATTCCTAATGTCGCATTGATATCTCTAATATCTTGATCGAATACGTTGCGATTTAGATTAAAAGACGGGAGTCGGTTTATTCCGGGGGCTTCATGTACAACATATTTGTTACACTTTTTGTCGTAAGATTGTTTAAAGTAATAAGACAAACCATATTTATGATAATGTTTTTCTTCTAGCAGAGTACTTAATCCAATCGCATTTAAAAATTGGACGGTCACTTCTACAGTGGATTCCCCAACCAAAGGAGAACGTGACTTTTGCTTACCTACTAATGTTACATTTATATCAGGGAATTTCTTTCTGAAGTACATAGCAGCTAGGTTACCTGCAATACCGGAACCCATTATGATTAAGTCGCTTTTCATTGTTTTTCCTTAATTACGATCTAACGAAAGCTAAACGTATCTACCTGGAGAGATAATGTGATTTGGGTCGATACTAGATTTTATGTTTCTAGTTAGCTTATGTGCACTTAGCTGTCGTTCATTAAATAGTTGTACTTGCCCAGAGCCAATTCGATACGGTACAAACCCATTGCGTAAACCGGCCTCATACAAAGCTTTATAGCAAGCTATCGCTTGCTCACTTTCGGTTGTGCTGCTCGCTGAAAAGAGTATTGGAAGCGTGCTATCAAAAGCAAAAGGTGAGATGCTCGTTAAAGTGATTGGAGCATCAAAGCCATAAACGTTACATATATCTGTAACCATCTTGACGTAACGATCACAATCCTTCCCTGACATAGATACTATTGGTGCATACCAAAGCAGTCCACACTTATCTCTCGCAGGGTTGAGGTTTTCATCGGGTGGAGGATTTCTTGCTCTCCAATATGCTAAGGGGAGGGCTACTTCGTCTGGCTTTCCAGCCATCATTGATAGGCCTTTACCCATTTTTTCAAGGAGTGTAGTTACGTTTTCTGAGCAAACCTTAGGCAAGTAGCTTACGGCTGACTGCAGAAAACTGAGTTTTGCTTTATTGATAAAGAGAATTCTTACAGTACTAGGGGACAGCTGTTTTTTAATGAATTTTTTTGCTGACTTTACACTGTCTTTAGTTCCGTATATGGCACCAAACCCAAACCAAGATTTGATATTGTGTACCGATGCATATTTTTCTATCTCATTTGGATCTAGTGGGTTGGTATTTCTATTATTTCTTAAAGATGCTAGTGTAGAATTCATCGTGATTGTGCGAGTTGAATTAATAATGTTAATCCCACCAACTCCTAAGCTGGGAATTGACAAAATATTTCTAACTGAATTTACAATGCTTTCGAGGCTTTCTGACTCAGGCAGCCAAAAGTAAAATGACATTACCTCAGGTGTTCTGCGGGCTAGAGTGATTGTGGCACTAGTGACTATTCCATAATTACTTTGGCAAAATAGGCCGTCTGAATATGGGCCAATTCCCCATTTATATGCGGCATGATATCCCTTTTCCTCCAAAATTTCCGACATGGGAGATTTATATTCTTCCCCATTCGGCAACACTGCATTTATTGAGATTATGGACTGAAAATGGTCTGAAATCGGTGTTATTCCATAACCTTTTTCAAGTGCGTTACCAAGTATACTGCAATCAGGTCCAGCCCCTGTAACAGGAACTAAAAAGTCAGCGTTTCTATCTTGGAGAAATTTATACAATTGACCTTGAGTAACTCCTGGCTGAAGTTCTATAAGTCCTAGTTCGGCGTCGAAATAAACAATTTCGTTTAACTTGGATAAATTAACTATAATACTGATTCGGCCATCGCATTCCGTTGGAGGAACGGCGCAACCATATCCCCAGTTTTTTCCTGTACTCACAGGATGTAGTACGAGATTATGAGTGTTAGCTATCTTGACTATATCTTTAATTACCTCAACGTTAAGTGGGTAAACAACTCCTTGTATCGAGCTCGCTCTCTTAATTGTGTCTGCTATAGAGAGCTGATCGATGTTGTTACCAAAGTGAGCTTCGACAGAGTCTGACAGCTCATCGAATAACGTCTCGAGCAGATCTGTTGAGTTTGTAAAGTCGTTCATTTTAAAAATTTAACCCTGAAATACGTAGGAATAATTTAAGTTGATTAAAATCCGACTTTCTGTCCTTTGGTAAACGCTGATACATTTTAGATATTGAATTATCTAAGCTATTATTTTTCTTTTTTTTCCCGTTTGTAATAACTACAGATACTGGACTGATTGGTGTGGAAAAGACTTTAAAATCACTACTTAGGTTATCACTTACAACTTTTTTGAACTCTTCTATTGAAAATGCTGCTTTAAGTGAGTAATAGTAATCTTTTGCCAGTATAGAATTTTGTTCCAAGCCAGAGCGGGATACAAAATAATCTATAGATTTTTCTTTTTTTAATTTTCCGAAATCATTTATGTATAGAAATCCACCAGGCTTTAATGCTCTAGATATTTGTTTAAAAGTTTCATTTAAATGATGTAAATCGGGAAGGTGGTGTAATGCCATCGAAGAACATAAAACATCAATACTATTATCTTTAATAGTGCTCAATTGACAAATATCCTCCTCACGAAAACTAATGTTAAAAAGCCCTTTATCATTAGATATCTTCTTTGCTTTTTCAAGCATCGGGAGTGATAAATCAACACCTAAAAATTGACATTGCGGATTTAACTGCGCAATCATGCTTAGCAAAATACCTGAACCACACCCTAAATCTAGCACTCTATCATTAGGGGATAGTAAAGAGCATGTTTTGGATAAGTGATATAAATAAGTGCCAGACAGAGTTCCTGAATCTTTACCACCTTCAGTGTAAGCTTCCACAGCCGGTATATTATCCATAATTAATTCAGGTTCAGCCTCTCGAACAAAGTCTGAGTGTCCAAGTAGCTCTCTATATGCTGTTTTAATAAGCCCAATGTCCATTGTTATCCATTCCTATTCAATGATTTAAAACTTTCAAAATAAAAATCTTTTATTTTCGACATGTTTTCAAAATTAATTTGAAACTCACTTAGTGCAAGTTCAGTATCCTCTTTACTCCATTGTGGTATTTTTTGAAACTCAGGCTCAAATGGAGAGCTTTCAGGAATGAAAACGTTGTCAAACTTTTTCTCACAAAAAAATTCATAAAGATTTGTGTTGCTATTTATCATAAAACCTGAGCGATTATATATTTCTTTAAATTTCTGGATTGCATTAGGTACATCGAGAGTTAGAGCTACCGCTAGAGCATTATTATATTTAGGATGATTTTTTATTTTTCCTAGCTGACTGAATAACAACACATCTCTGAAAAATCTTAGACTGCTTGGGTGAACAGATATCGCGAGGTTATCAATATATCGAGAGCGCTTAGCCCAGCGAAACATAATGTTATACAGCATCAATGAAACGCCAAATCCTTTTTTAACTGCCAATGCACCTACTTCTGCAACTCTCCTTTCAGCTTGACGAATCGACAATATCTCTTGTTGGTGAATGCTCTCCATTGGTAATCCAATGTATGAGTCCTCTATTAGAGATAAAGTACCAACAACTTCATCGCCTTTCTTTGCGATAAATACAGTCGAACTTGAACTAAGATTGAAGGCTGTAAGCTCAGGCATAGGCTGGTTTTTAGGTATAATGCCTCTCTCTTTATACATGTAATCAATTAAGTTTATCGCTTGCTTTCTTTCGTCATAACTATTTGCAAGCTTATATATGACACCATTGTTTTCTTTTATTGATTTACATATTTTTTTAAATGCTAAAGAACGATAAACTGAAGTTGGTATTAAGTTTTCTAAAGACAGCTTTTTATATTTCAACGTGTCCATGTGATACTTCCTTTGGTATAAAAATATTTAGATTTTGATAGAGCGTGTAGCTTTTTCTAGTAATCTATGAGAGATAGGTGTCTCACTTTTCTGCCACTTATTACATATATTTAAAACCCAATTTGGATTATCTTTTGCACAGTCATTTAACCAGTTAGCAACAGAGTCTATGACATATTTGTCTTGGTCAGACTTAAGGTTATTTAGAATTACTTCGGCTAATTCAGGAGCTTTCTTTAATTCAGGTATATGTTTACACCATACACCGCGGGGCCTAATACTCTCTGATGCAAATCGCCTAATTCTAGGTGAGTCGGAATATGTTAATGGTTCCAGTACGCTAATTGCTGCTGTAATATCGGAAGCTATGTCCGCCCTAACAGCAAGCCAAGACCATTCACGAACACCAAAGTGATGGTCATCAATCAATGGTATAAGTGAGCCTATTTTTTGTTCTAGATTAAGGTTGTTATCACAGCCAATAGCGTAGGCAACCCACCCTCGAACTGAGTCGGAAGGATGTTTCTGTAGCGCTAATTTATCTTGCGGAGACAGTTTTGAATTTAACAACACTCCCATGGCTGACATTCTTTTCGTGATCCCTAAGTTTCTCGATTCAGATATAGAAATAAGGTCATCGGAAGTGAACAGACGCAAAGATGTTGCTAACTCTGCAAAATCAACCTCCAAGCATTCGACTAATGTCTTAGATTCCGTAATCCCATGATTTAATTTATCTAATTCTAATTGGGTTAGTTGTCCTTTTCGGCTAGCCCCTTTTTCCCTTGTTGCCGTATTCATTTTTCATATAACCTATAACTGTTTAGCTATCTAATAACTTGACATCTAACTATTTGGTGCTACAGTAAATCAAATTATCAACTCAATGTAAATAAAAAACAAAAAATGTTTCTTTGTGTGAATTTTTGTTTTATTTGACGTTGTGTTTTCGGAGGCGCCTCATCTCTTAAGTTGATTTATGCTTTAGTGTTGGTTATCCGCCGATATTTTAGCTGTTTCAAGGCTTGAATCGACTCGACTCATGGTAGAATGGGTGGTTTGTTAAAAATTTATTCTCTTTGTGATGCTTCGTGTTGTGTAAAGTTAAAAAATTGAGGTGATTTATGTCTGAAAATAAAGAGTTCAGCTTTTCTGAAAAATATAAGCTACTCCTCTCATTAGAAGGTCGAAAGACTGACATTATAAATATGCAGTCCGTTTTTATTATTTTATCGATGGCAAACTTAATTAATTTAAGTTGCCAGAAAGAATTAGGTAAATACGATATGCAGGAGAATAGACTTGTAATACTTTTAAAATTATACAAAGAAAAAAAATCTTTACAGGTCAGTGATTTTTCAAAGCTACTAGATATTTCCTCTGCTACGGCGACAAGCTTATGTAAACGTTTGGAGAGAGATGGGTTAATAACAAAAGTTCGCTCTGAAAGTGATAATAGGCAGGTTTATACCACGCTAACAAAAGAGGGAATTAGCTTTGTTGAATCAATAGCTTTTTCTCATAAAGACTGGATCGTAAATTTACTTGATGGAGTAAATAAAGACGAGCTTAGTCAGTTTTTTACTTTGGCAAAAAAAATTAGTGTTGAACTCAACAGTAATATTGAAAATATATCAAAAAAGGAATGATAGATGAAGATTCTTTATATTTCTTCAAGTGTTCGAAGCGAACAGTCACTTACTAATAAGCTTGCAAATGAGTTTATTGCGAAGTTGCAAACTCGATTCCCTGAAAGTGTGGTCGTTTCTAGGGACTTGGGAGACCATCCGGTTAAAGGGCCTGATCTGCAATGGACTCAATCAAATACAATTCCAGATTTGGATAAAAGTTCACATGATTGGGATGTGTTGGCTCAATCAGATGCGCTTATTGAAGAAATTGTAAGTGCGGACAGAGTTGTTATTTCAGCACCTATGTATAATTTTTCCGTCCCATGGACTTTAAAGTGCTACATTGACAATATCGTACGAAACGAGCGTACTTTCACAATTGACCCAGTAGAGGGCTTTAAACCAAAACTATCAGCGGATAAAAAACTGGTATTAATTACTTCAAGTGCTGGTAGCTATGAGTCAGGTACGCCAATGGAAGCCTATGATTTCTGTACACCTTATATTCGTTCTGTATTTGGGTTCATGGGACTCACGGATTTTCATGCAGTATCAGCAGTTAATCAATGGGCAAGCGAAGAAATGAGAAATGAGGCGATAAACGAAGCACATGATGCTTTGGAGGCGTTGTCGGTCTCTTGGTAATATGGATGAGTTTTGACTAGAGAAAAATTATTTAAATCTATTCACTGCTTACTCTCTAATAACTAGGCTATGAAACTGTTCTAAATTAATATTGGAAGTTATCGATATAGGTCAGTTTATTCTGACAATATCGATAACTTTATCACCCTCAGAATTGTTATGCGCCTGAGGAATAATTGTTTTATTTCTTCGGGTCGTGCTTGTCGAACCACCACTGAATATAAGCTACTTTGTTTAGCAGGTTAGATGGCCTTTTGGTTATTCCGTGTGAGGCATCTGGAATTCTGACCATAGCTGTTTCTACACCCTGTAGCTTAAGCGCTTGATAATACTGCTCAGTTTCTGAGATTGGCGTACGATAATCCGCTTCACCTGTCAGTAGCATGGTTGGAGTTTTTACATTACCCACATAGCTAATAGGAGAGCGTTTCATATAATGTTCCATATGTTCCCATGGTTTTCCTGGGAACCAGTAGTCCGCAAAGAATGGATAGAAATCTGCAGTTAACACAAAGCTATACCAGTTGATCACCGGCTTTGCTACGACCGCTGCTGCGAATCTATCCGTGTGACCGACTGTCCACGCGGTGAGTACGCCACCACCTGAACCGCCGGTAACAAACAAGCGGTCTTTGTCTATATAGCCTTCGCCGATCAGATGATCCACACCTGTCATTAAGTCGTCAAAGTCATGACTTGGGTAGTTGTGGTGGATAGTTTGAGCAAACTCTTTGCCGTAGGAGTCGCTGCCTCGTGGATTCATGTAAAGCACTACGCTGCCTTGGGCGGCAAAAAGCTGTACCTCGGCGCTAAAGTGTGGGCCATAGTTTGCAACTGGGCCACCATGGATCTCAAGTACGAGCGGGTACTTTTTAGATTTATCGAACCCTGGAGGGTAGGCGACCCAAGCTTGAATTGGCAGTTGGTCATGTTTCGACTTTAGCCAAACTTCTTCAACTTTTGCCAATGTTTTATCACCAAGGGCATCTTCGTTAAGCTTTGTAATTGGTCTTGGCTCGCCGCGTTTTACAATTGCAACATCGGCCGGGCGCTGGGTATCTGCGAGGGTAAAAGCCACTAATCCACGATCACTGATGGCATAGTCACCACCTGAATAGGGGCGACCAAAACTAACACTACCAATGGCATCTGTTATCTGCTCAAAACGCCCTTTTAACGGCTGATGGCCGAGTGTGGTTTTCCCTTCACTGTCGTAACTCACATAGACGCCACGGCTGTTGGCGGCCCAAGTGACAGAGGAAAGGCTTCTATCTAAATCGGCTGCATAGGTTTTGGTTTCGCCAGATTTGAGATCTTTGACATAGAGTAGGCTATTCTCGTAATTGGTTTTTTTATCATCATAACCAAGGTAAGCCAGATAGCGGCCATTAGGTGACACCTCAGGGTGATTGTCTGGGCCAACTCGGTCAGTTACCGCTGTGATTTCAAGCGAGTTTAGGTCTAGCTTATAGACTTCGCTGTTGGTTGGGTTTAACTGGTTATCCTTGTGGCGATTAGCCGAAAAATACAGTGCCTTTGCGTCATCAGCAAAACTCAGTTCGCCGCCATGATCAAAGTTGCCTGAGGTTAACTGTTTTGCATTGCCACCGTTGGCGTCAATTTTGAAAATATGATTAAAGCCCGGTTCGGTATAACCAGCACCGTCTGCGCGATAATATACCTCATCGATAAATACGGGTGGTTTTGCCCATTCTGCCCCTTTGGGTTTCCCTGCAACAGATACCGGTGGTGCCTTTTGGCTGGGAACAAACTGGCTAAAGTATAGGCTTTTACCATCTGGAGACCAATGTAGTCCTGATGGTCCGTGGGCTAAATTGCTGATCTTGGCAATGGCACCAGTTGCTAACCATTTCACATAAATTTGGCTACTACCGTCGCGAGTAGAAACAAAAGCGATGCGATCATTACTAGGCGACAGCACAGGAGAATAATCCATGTGCAATCCTGAGGTAACTGGCTGCATTGCGTTGGTAGCAAGGTCTACAGACCAAATATTACCGACTTTTCTATCACTTTTGATATCCATGCGGTTGCGCACGAAGAAGACTTTGTCACCGTCATTGGTGATGTCAATTTGATTAGCATATTCAAGATTAAATATATCGGTTGGCTCAAGCGATGCGGCTTGCACAGCGCAAGCTGAGCTTGCAATAGCAACGCCTGCTAGAAAGTATTTCATGACTCATCCTGTTTCTAATTATCATTTCCACTATGCGCCATATTGCAGCTTAATCAACTCTTTGCGGTGAACAAATTAAAAATCCATAAAAAAGTGCTTTACCTCAACTTAGCTTGCGGTTTTATCGTTGCCAGCAGTTAGCGAAATTTATAATGAAGAGGATGATATGTACTTAGAACACGTAAATTTGGTAGTTAGCGACCTAGAAGAAGTACTTCACTTTTATCGCGCCGCATTTCCTCACTGGAAAGTTAGAAGCAAAGGGCAGGGCGAGTGGTACGGGAAAGCACGAACATGGCTGCATTTTGGTGATGACTATCATTATATAGCGTTTAGCGATCACGGTGAGGGTCAAAACAGAGCACTCGAAGGCCACCAAGTCGGCTTGGCACATTTTGCCTATGTGGTTAAAAGTATCGAGCGTGTCGTTAACAGGCTAACCGAAGCAGGTTATGCAGTCGATAAAGTCGGGGCGCAGCATCCACACCGAAAAAACGTTTACTTTATCGATCCAGCCGGATATGAAATTGAGTTTGTGGAATATATGAGTGATCTGCCTTCTGAGCGTAATAGTGATTAATGTAAAAAATAGGCCCAAACTAGGGCCTATTCGTGCGTTATATCTATTGTTGATAGTTTGACCAATGTTTAATTTGTTCAAATACCGCTTTCGGTGGTGCCGTTTCCTCGTGCACTAATTGAATGTCGGTATGCATGATGGACCGTTTAGGACGCATTTCAGTCGTTTGATGCGAATGACCGCTGTTCGCACCGCTCCAGAAGCGTGTAAAATTCAGTATTAAACTTGACCATTCATCGTAGTCAGTCAAAATGGATGCGTTTTCGCTGTCATCATTGAGGTTAAAGTTCACTAAAACATCAGAAGTGCTGCCATTACAGTTGAAATCAATGGCTTCTGAGTTGGGATTATTAAGGCCTTTTGATTCGTCCAATTTGGCTTCGTCTAATGGCAGGTTTTTACCATGAGAATAGTCAATAACAAAGTTCTTAATGTCGTCTGTCGGGCCGTTTAAAATTGCTGTGCCTTCCGGAAAGCAGTTTTCGTTATTACGGAACCAGCGACGTAAGTATCGATCGCCTTCGTTATTGCCAATAGTTGATAAGCCACTGAGTTGGTACAAATAATTCATCACGCTAAAGTGATTTGGCTTAAAGTTAGTATTTTCATTGCCGCCGTGATACAAACCGAGGTTATGCCCCAATTCGTGCATAATCGTTCCTGCTTGGTAGTTGTAGGTCACATTGGTCATGAGTTCTGACTCTAAGTTCAGTCCCCAATTCCCCAGCGAGATAATAAGGTCGTTGCCAAATAACTCAGCTAAACCAGAAGATCCGCCACTGCCGTCTGCTTCTTGACTGTTTGCCATCAACATATAGTGAAAAATTGGCCGGCGTTTAAGATCAAAATGCTTGGCTTTGTGATCAAGAATACTCGGCGCTTGCTCTGAACTTGCAAAGGTTGTGGTTTGTACAAACGGGATCTGCTCGCCGCCACCTAAATCATGTTGTTCAGGTGATAAGCCTTCTGTTTGGTGATACAAGTTACCTACGTCAAAGTGCACTGCTATATTTTGAGCTGCAAACGCCGCTTTTACTTTGTCGAGTGCGGGTTTGTGAGGCGTAATACCTGCATCATTACTTTCCATATAGTCAACTTCTATGAAAATATCTCTGACGCCAGCTCTTGCACCCCATTCGTATAAAGGTAAGCCTGCGAATGTGCCACCAGGCTGCTCTGAACAATCAGGGATCCCATCTAAGTCCTCATCTTTATCACAGAGCACATCATTATTGCCGCCAGGTGTAAAAAAGGCGGCAGATTGCCAATCGTTAATCGAATTGGTATCTGTTAATAGGCTTGTTCTGACAAGGCTTTGACCTAGTTGATTTGAAACTGGTAGTAACTCGGCACTCTCTTGCCATTCTGAAGGCGTTGCTGGTACTTTATCACTTTCGCCAAAACGGACAAAATCAACCGTTTCACCTTGCTTGTTTTGTAATTCGACATACCCAGATATATACCATGCCGGCGCAAACTGTCCATCGCCGACTAGCATCAACTGATTAGAGCTTGTCACGCTGCGCTGCCATGTTTGAGGTCCATGTTCATTTTGCACTACGATATATTCGCCTGGTTCAAGTAGCTGTGACTTCAACGGAAAGGCTTTAGTGCCGCCATCATTGTAGTTTTCCAACTCGATGCTTTCGGCAACAAGTTGATAATTACTCAAATCGATAGTTTCGTCTGTACCGTTGTAGATTTCTACCCAGCGGTTATCATCGATATACCTAGACGATGAAATCTCGGTGATAAGTAAATCTTTCTGTCCAGTAACAAAAGTAAGCTTTTCAGCTTGGGCGATGGCAGTCCCATAAAAGTTGGTCACCGTTTCTGAGATGGTTAATTCATATTCAGTGCCTGCTTTAAGGGACTCCATTGGTGTTAAAGAAAAAGCGTATCCATCTTCTTGCTGTGTTTGTCCTACTGAAAATTCTACGCAAGTTTGATTACCAGATTCTCTTAGTTGAATTGCGCCATTACACTCTGAAGTACCAATTTCACTTGACCAAGACGCGGACATGTTGTCGTCAAAGTGTAACTGGATCTCACCTGTTAAGCTAACCCGAGTCGCTGAGGACTCTGGCAAACTTGTCATTAGTCGTGGTGCCGTTGTATCGATAATTTCTATCTGAACTTCTGCAGAGTTTGTGAGGTCGCCATCGCTCACGCCGAAGTGCAAAATCTCTTTAGTTATGTTGTTATGAGTTGGGGTATAGCTGTATGTCTGCGTTGTTGCATTAATTAATTCAACAACACCCGAAAGTGCCGGCTCGAAAGTGACCTCCAGTGCATCGCCATCTTCATCTTTTACATCCAAAGTAAATTCTAAGGTGTTGTTATATTCAAGGCTGTGTTCTGAACCTGTAATTAGAGGGGCTCTATTTATTTGTTTGATGGTGACAGAAACTTCTTTTTCTGTCTTATCACCATCATCATCTGTAGCAGTTATCAAGAAGGCTACTTTGGTATCTTCAGTGACTTCTGGTGCAGTAAAAGAAAGACTAGAATCGCCCAAGGTAAGATCGATGACGTCTGGTCCTGAAGTTTGTTTTATAGTGCGAGACGAAATTGATCCATCACTGTCTGAAATTGTAACCCCACCACTTAGGAAGCTCCGCTCCCCAATACTTGCTTCGATTGCGGTTACGATTTCTGGTGGAGTATTCTTATCATCACCGCCAAAAAGGTCACAAGCACTCAGGTGTACTAATCCTAAGCTGATTAAAGAGAGTTGAAATACTTTTTTATTCATTATTATTTTCTCTGATTGTTACAATATACTTACTAAAAACTTACCCTTTTTAGGGTCTTTAAGTACAGAGGTTGATGTTAATGAATGTAAAAATAGTCAACGCGGGGTTTATTCTGCTCTTAGCTTGGCTGTTAAAACATGATCTTCCCATTTTCCAGCAATGCGTAGATATTGCTTAGCATAGCCTTCTTGTTCAAAGCCTAGTTTTTGTAACACTCGCGCGCTTGCCACGTTGCTGGGCATATAATTTGCCATGATCCTATGCATGTTTCGCTGATCGAACATATGTGAGATTGCGGCTTCTAAGATCTCGGTCATATAGCCTTGGCCCGCAAATTGTGATGCTATGGAATAGCCTAAATAACAAGCTTGAAACGGACCTCGTGCAACTTGGGTGAAGCTACATAGCCCGGCTATCTGAGGCCGTTCTGGCAATAACGCAATAAAGTGATAAGCGGTATCGGATCGTGCGGCATGTTCGGCTTGCTCTGCATGAACCAACCAATAATCCATTGAGTAGTAGCTTTCTGGTCGAGTCGGCTCCCACGGTGCAAAGTAATCGCGATTCTCTAAGTGATAAGTGACAAGCTTCTCTGCATACACTGAAGTGAGTGCAACAAGTTTTGTTCTTGCTGTACGGATCATATCCTCAATAATCCGAACTTCTCGTCATTTACCCACTCGCCGTTAATTTGGAAGTTATGTTTTAGCGTGCCTTCAAGCTCAAATCCTAGTTTTTTGAGTAAATGGTGAGAGGCATGGTTTCCTTGGGTAACGGTGGCGATGAGCTTGTGGTAATTACATTCGTGCAAGGCAAAATCAATGATGGCTCTAGAAGCTTCAAAGGCGTAACCTTTTCCTTGAAATTCGGGGGAAAGCATAAAGCCTAACTCGGCCTGTTGAAACGGTGTCCACATACTTAAAAATCCATGTAGCCCGATTGGGGTTGCTGTGGCCGTTTCTTCAATCACTAAGGTGAGCCAAGAGTTATCTTCTTTGTGCCACTGCCCAAGTCCGGCGCTTAAACCACGATTAAACTTTTCACGCAGCGTAGCTTCATCGGTAATCTCACCGATGAAACGCATGACATCTGGTTGTTGATGAAGTTCTACCCAAAGCGGCCAGTCTGTATTAAGTATGGGTCTTAAGGTAAGTCTTTCTGTTGTGAACTGCATGTAAAGTCCTTTCGCTTAGTTGACTTTCACTTATTAAACATGTACGGCCAGACTATCACAAATTATTGATTTATCACGTTTCTTATTTCTTCAATTAAGGCAATGCTCGCCTCATTGTCACCGTGAACACATAAGGTGTCGGCCCGTAAGGAAAGTGACTTCCCACTTGCAGTTGTAACACTGCCTTGCTGGTGTAATTGCTTAACTTGCGCAAGTAGCGCTGATTTGTCATGCACTGCGCCCGCTTCAGAGCGGGGAGTAAGTAAGCCTTCATCGGTGTACAGTCTATCGGCAAAGGCTTCAAAAATCAGTGATACATTATAGTCGTCAGCGAGTTGTTGGTGATTTGCTTGTTGCGCAGTGGCTAACACCATCAACTTAAGCTCACTTGGGTAGTGTGAAATGGCCTTGATTACACAGCTTAATAACCTTTGTGACTTCATCATATCGTTATAAAGCGCACCGTGTGGTTTTACATAACTTAGCGTCAAGCCTTGCACCTTTGCCATCCCTTCAATTGCGGCAATTTGGTAATGTAAGGCGTTGATGATCTCTTGCTCAGAGAGCTGCATTGAGCGGCGGCCAAACCCTTGACGGTCTGGATAGCTTGGGTGTGCGCCAAGTGTCACTCGATGCGTGTTGACCAGCTGTAGTGTTTGCGCGAGTACATCAGGATCTCCTGCGTGAAAGCCGCAAGCGACATTGGCCATGTCGATATGTGGCATTACGTGTTCGTCTAACCCCATTTTCCAAGCGCCAAAGCTTTCACCCAAGTCGCAATTTAATAACATGCTTATTTCCTACTTCGTTACTGCAAGCTCTAAATCTTGTCTATCTGTCACCAATAAATGGTGTGGACTATTCATAATACAAAACTCAGGTGCTGCTTTTGCTATGGCTAACTGAGCTGTCAGACTGGAACCCCAAAAAACCGGAAGCTGCCCCTCTTTACAAGTCAATGGCTCGCCAAAATTAGGCTTACTAAGATCTTTGATCCCAACCTCATTTGGCTCACCAAAATGAAGTGGCAACGCATAGGGAAGCCGACTTAGTGTTGCCGCTTGAATGGCACTAATAAGATTTTGCTTGGTTAATGGGCGCATCGCCAGTATTTGATTTGCCTCGTACTTATCTACTGAGTTGCAAGGCAAGTTACTGATGTAAAGTGGTAAAGGCGTGGTTGGGTTCGCCGATGGCGGGTTTATTCCGTACTGCGCGAGTAAGTTATCAAAAGAAAGATAACTGGCGAAAGCAAAGGTAACTAAATCGTCACGCCAATGCTCATCTATATTATGGCACTCTTGGACGAGCTGGCCATGTTTTAAAATCTGATATTTGGGGAGGTGGTAGCGAATGTCTATATCTTTCCCCAAAGTGTCAAAGTGGTAGTTACCGGGCTCGCTGGGCGGAATAATCAGCTTGCAAACAGATTGATTACTCTCACAAAAACGAAAGAATGAATATGCTTCGCTTTGTGGCAAAATAATCACATTACATTGTGTGAACCCAGGCACGAACCCTTTAGTAGGGCCCGTATAATCACCATCCTTGATCATTTTTCTTATTGCATGTGGCGCACTTAAAGAAGCACTGGGATCCATAGATTCCTCCAATTAGTGGTTTACTGTAACAGGCAGTGAACCTTCCGCTTTCGCTATTCCTAAAATCACTTTGGCCAGCGCCGTGTAGGCAGGCCCAGCCACTTTTGTATCATGATTTATGTCTACATTATAGGCATAACTTGCTAATACTGCGTTACTAAAAGGGCTAAAGGTACTAATTTCGTATGGTGCTCTTAGGCTGATAAATAGCTGCTTTTTACCCAGTTGCTGACCGTATTGCAGTAATGCTTTCAGCGCTTCGGGTTGAACATTACGCGCCACACCATGCTCTCGTAACTTTTTCACATCGTCCATGCCGCCAATTTCTACCGCACTTTGCGGTGGCGATGCATGTGCGGCGATTATCACGTCGGCCTGTTTAATTGCATCATGTGCAATGTTCGGGTCGTAGGCTTGTAGGCTTGTACAAGAAAGTGCGAGCGAGTTTTTGCTGAATGTTTGTAATGCTTGCTCAAGCGCAAAACATTTTTGCCTATCAGGCATGATAAGGTGAACAACTTGTGCGTTATCTCTGAGCGGCAATACACCATCATTTTTTACTTCGGTGATAGCCGCTAGTGCAAGCTCTGCTTCTAAACGACGATGGCTTGGATTGCCCAGCGTTGAATTGGCAATTGCCAAAGAAGCACTTGATTGCGGCAGCTTTGTTTTGAGCTTAGCGATACGCGTCATAGAACTGCTAAGTTGTTCTTGGTTTAGTTTATTGGTATCAAGCGCTTCTGCTAGCTGAGCCATATATTGCTCAAAGCGTTTGATGTCTGCACGATTGCGAATGGCAATAGGCATAAGCGCGATATCCACGCCGGCATTAAATGTTTCAATTGTCGCATCGACAGGATTAAAAAAGTCGCTGATCCCAGCCATGTCTAGTGCATCTGTGACGGTCACGCCTTGGTATCCCAACTCGTGTCTTAGTAGTTTCGTCATGATCTGATAAGACATAGTCGCAGGCCTTATCATGCTCTCACCTTGAGAGTTAACGACTTTACTGTTGTCGAGCGCCGGATATTGAATATGAGCGGTCATTATCATGCCAGGAGGCGATGCTTTGATTATTTCGGCAAAGGGTAATAAATCTTGCTGATTAATTTTGTCGCGGTCGTGATCAACACGAGGTAGTCCCGTGTGGCTATCAACATGTGTATCACCGTGGCCAGGAAAATGCTTTAGCGCAGAGAGAACACCTGCGGCCTCAAATGCTTTTACCTGAGCAAGACCTAATTTGGCGACCACTTTTGGATTTTCGGAGAATGAACGTACATTGATCACCGGATTGTTCGGGTTACTGTTCACATCCACCGTTGGGGCGAAGTTTACGTTGATGCCTAAGCTATTTAGCTCCTTTCCAATTGCGCTTGCCACTTTGGTTGCGTAAGTATCGCCCTGTTTTGGATAGGTTGCCCCAATACTCATATTGCCGGTAAACGACGTTGCTTGTTCACGGTTTATTCGCGCAACACGGCCACCTTCTTGATCGATGGCAATAAATAAAGGAAGTTGACTTTTACTTTGCCGTGCCGCACTTTGTAAAGCATTAGTTAGACTGACGATTTGCGCGGTGTTTTGCACATTTTCGGCAAACAAAATAGCGCCGCCGATGTCGTATTTACTAATCAATTCGGACAGTTCAGGCGGTAAAGTTGTCATCGCTGCTCTACAATCTCCACTTGGCTTTTTGCTTTCACCGCAGTAATAGCGGAAATCGAGCATAAGCTTTTGTCCAAGCATTTGCGAAGTGGTCAGTGGCACTTGTGCTGCTGTTGCGTGAGCTGAAGTGATGAAACTCATGAATGTGATAGTTCCTAAAGTAGTGAGCAGAGATAATAATCGCACAATCAATAATAAACGCTGAATAAAATTGCCTACACTTTAACATTGATTTAGAAGCGACTACAAAATGCTTTCTATTAGGCGATAACAGCATAATAGAAGCACATATTTTAAAAGGAATGAAAAATGAACAATCATATAAACTATGTAGAATTAGCAGCAAAAGACTTAGTAGCAACACAAGCTTTCTTCGAGCAGGTGTTTGATTGGCAATTTGAATCTTACGGGCCAGATTATATTGCGTTTGCAAATTCAGGCCTTGACGGCGGCTTTTTCCGAGCCGATGTGTCTTCTAAACAAGCGCAAGGCGGTGCGCTAGTGGTGTTGTACAGCGATGAATTGGAAGCCGTGCAAAGCAAAGTAGAGCAAGCGGGCGGAGAGATAAGCAAGGCTATATTTGAATTTCCTGGCGGTCGTCGCTTTCACTTTTTTGAGCCGAGCGGCAATGAATTTGCGGTGTGGTCTAAATAACCTGGGTTTAAAAATAATTAGTTGACACATTCCTTATTCAAACCTCAGGTTAAATAAGGAATTAGTGTGTTGTAAAGCCCCTTTACAGATCACGTAAATACTGGGGTTTTACTGCAATAATCTTTCGTTTTCGGATCAGATAAAAACTTGAATTCGTTGCTATTGTGAACAATAGTTAGTAAACACTGATGCAAACATCTCTTTGTGTTTGATACCTGCTTACTGCGTAATCGCCAATAGACTTATCTAACGAGT
This sequence comes from Pseudoalteromonas sp. GCY, assembly GCF_016695175.1. Lineage (NCBI taxonomy): Bacteria > Pseudomonadati > Pseudomonadota > Gammaproteobacteria > Alteromonadales > Pseudoalteromonadaceae > Pseudoalteromonas > Pseudoalteromonas sp. GCY. The sequence goes on along the minus strand of NZ_CP068022.1, from coordinate 1,051,911 downwards.
TTAGATTCAGCGTAGACGTGCCGGTGGCAAGGGCAATCATTGTACAAAACACCGCTAAATGCATCATCACCATACTTAGGTTTGATTAGGCAATGAGACGGATATTCTTAGTTGTTGGTATTTTACTCTCCTTAACCATGCTTATGGCCGATAAATTGGGCCTATTCTTATTGTTGCCTGTTACTTTTATTGCCATCAGCGCTTTAGTTTTTTTGTTTGTAGCACTGCTTTGGTGGCAAGTACAAGATACTAAAAAAATTATGGTTGATGATGGCTCTAGCGTGCCACAAATGGTGTTAGACAGCGACGGCGTTATCCTACAAGCCAATGACCAAATGCAATCCATACTGGGTGTTGGCAGTTCAGTAATAGGGTTAAAGCTTGAAAATTTAATCGCTGTGAGCGGTAACATCCATAGCGAGGGCAAGAGTGGTGAAACAAGCATGTTCGAAGCGCTTGTTACGCAAAGTTATGGTAATTGCACGACCAAACACAGTGGCGAAGTTATTAGTCCTGTTGCTTTACCAATTAAAGTCGCGGATACCGTTACAGGATATCTCTGTTATTTTAATACTAGCAACAGAGAAAATCGCCTCGCTCAGGCACTAGAAGAAGAAAAAGAATTGCTCGAAGTGACGCTGAGCTCTATTGGTGATGGCGTGATCTGTACAGACGTAAATGGCGTGATCACTTATATTAATCCAGTCACAGAAGCCATTCTCGCGATGTTAAATGAAGAAGTGGTCGGGCGGCGATTTGATGATGTTATGTCTATGTATCACGAAGAAACCAAAGCTTCGGTGAATAAATTTCCTGAACTTTGCCTAAAGCAAGGCCATACCATTTGTTTACCTGAACTCACTTCCATTACCAATCATCTTGGTCTTACCTTTGCTATCCAAGATTCCTTCTCTCCTATTATAGCTAAAGACGGCAGTTACCTTGGCACTGTAATGGTCTTTCAAGATGTGACAGAGTCGAGATTGATGGCAAAAAAAATGAATCACCTTGCTCATCACGATGCATTAACTGGGTTACCCAATCGCTTATTGCTGCATGACCGTTTAGTGCAGGCTTGTAAACGAGCCAAGCGCATGAGTCACCAATTTGCTTTGGTATTTATTGACGTCAACAAATTCAAAAAAATCAACGACTCACTGGGGCACGATTATGGCGACTTATTACTCAAAGAAATTGCGAGTCGATTAACTCAGCAAATTCGAGGGTGCGACACCGTTGCCAGAATGGGAGGCGATGAATTTGTGTTACTCATTGACGGGATCCAAGATAAAAAATATGTACGTAAGGTAGTGAGTAAAGTATTGAGTATCGTTAATGGACAATATTGTTTGCGCCAAGTTAGCCTAAAAGCCACGGTGAGTGCTGGCGTTGCAATTTACCCTGATGATGGTGACAACACGGAAGCTTTGTTAAAGCATGCTGATACCGCAATGTATCGAGCTAAAAAAGCCACACAAACGGAATTTCAATTTTATAACGCACGTCTAGATCACGAGTCGGAACAGCGTTTAGTGCAAGAAAGTCGGATCATTCAGGGGTTAGATAATCGAGAGTTTATTCCTTATTACCAGCCTATTGTTGATGCGCATACACGCAAGATTAAAAAACTTGAAGTGCTCGCAAGGTGGCAACAAGATGAACAATTGTTGGTACCTGAAGACTTTTTTGAAACGGCATGTGATGGCGATCTAATGGTAGAAATTGGGCAGCAGCTCAGAACACTGGCCTTTCAGGCGATGAAAACATGGTTTTACGAGTACGATAATCTGGTGGTTAGCTTTAATTTTTCGCTTGCTGAACTCACCAATAAAACAGTAATAAAAAACTTTATGGAGCAGGCTGCACAACATCAGCTACCATCTCGGCAAATTGAAATAGAAATCAAAGAAGTTGACCTGATAGAGCTACTTGATAAAGCACCGGAAGTGATGGCGGAATTAGAGCAAACCGGCATGCGGATCTCAATTGATCATTTTGGTGTCGGGCATACCAGCATGCTGTACTTGCAGAAGCTCACGTTTGAAACCATTAAAATTCCACCTGCTTTCCTTGCGACCCCTCAGTCAGTTGCTTCACAAAATGATATTGCAAAATTGATTGTACAGATGGCAAAGAGCTTGGATGTAGAATGTGTAGCGGTAGGTGTTGAGACTGCGTTGCAAGCTAAGTCTCTCAATCTCAATGGCTGTCACCTTATCCAAGGCAACCACCTTTTTGCTCCCGCCCCAGAGTCCGAGATCACCCTGATTCTCAGTACCCACATGAGCGTAGAGAGGCGCAGATTAGGTCAAAACTAGTATTGATAAATTTATCTAAAAAATATTCCTAAAACTTTCCCTTCGTTCGTTTATAGATTTACAGAGCTTCACTCACTTGCTCTGCCAACAACAAGAATGAAGGGAATACCATGAGCAACAATACATCTCGTTATAACAAACACCTTATTGCGCTTGCTATCAGTGGCGCGTTATTGGGTTCGCACACTGCGGTTGCACAAACAAAAGCAAAAGAAACGCAAGAAAATACAGAAAAAAAGAAACTACTCGACCTTGAGCGAATTGTCGTCACTGGCAGCGGTGGGCGTGGCCAAACTAAGTTGGAATCATCGGTCTCAATTACCACATTAAATGCTGAACAGTTGGCGCGAGAAGCACCTTTAGGTACGGCGGATCTTCTGGAAAGTGTGCCAGGCTTTTGGGTTGAAGATTCAGGTGGTGAAACCAACAATAATGTTGCGCCTAGAGGACTACGTGGCGGTGAAGGCTTTCGTTATATCGGCGTTGAAGAAGACGGGCTACCTGTGGTGTACGACGGCGTATGGGTTGATTTCTATCAGCGTCAAGATATCACGATTGAACATATGGAAGCGGTTCGTGGGGGCACCTCAGGCCTACTGACCACCAATGGCCCCGCAGCGTTAGTAAACTTTATTACCCGTAAACCGGATGATATTGAAGAAGCGACGATCCGCTTAACTGCTGCTGATTACGGCATGTATCGCGGCGAGTTCTTTTATGGCACACCCATTAGTGACAATTGGAAAATGTCGATAGGTGGCTCTTATCGTCGTTCTGATGGCGTAAGAGACACAGAGTTTACCGCAGATCATGGCGGCCAACTTCGACTCAATTTAGTGCGTGAGTTCGACAAAGGCCAACTCACATTATCTGCCAAGCACCTCAATGACCATACCACTTTCTTTGTGCCTATTCCGCTTAGAGATCAAAGCGACCCTAAAGGCATTGCTGGTGTTGATCCACAGCATGGCACCTTAATTGGTAATGGTCAGCGCTTTTTACACTATTTACAGCCTGATGGCAGCTATAAAACACGAGACCTTAAAGATGGGCAGCATACCAAGTTTAGTACGCTAGGCTATCACTTAGATTGGGAGTTAAGCGACCGTTGGCTGCTAAATACAGCTGGCCGTTACTCACAGTTTGAAAACGACATGTATATTTTGCTTAACTTCGATAACTCGACGCTCGTCAATGCCAATACCCGACTTGGGCAGCAAGATGTGCAAAATATGCTGGACCAGTTTGCCGGTGATGGCGCCGTTGCCGCACGGTATCGATATGTAGATAGTGGTGAAATACTGACAGATGTCAGCAATTTAAACGGAAACGGCTTAGTCACCACAAGCTACCCGCTTTATTCGCGCTATGATGCCGAGCAGTTTGTTAATAAGCTCAATTTTACCTATGAAGGTGATCAGCACACGCTGACCATAGGGTGGTTATTTGCCTATGTAGATGCGGACTCCTTACCCGTTGATAAATGGGAATCGCAGTTTTTAACGGAAGTAAAAGACAATGCTCGATTACTCGATATTGTTGCAATTAACAGCAATCAGCAAGTGGTTGGTCAACTTACCGACCACGGCTCAACGGGTTATGCACCAGGTTGGGGTCAGGCAACCGCTTTTGGTACCAGTACTTCCAACTCTTTATTTATCAATGAACAATATCAAGCAACCGATAACCTTCGTATTGATGGTGGGGTTCGGGTTGAGTGGTTGGAGCTAGATAGCACCGCCTCCGCGACCACATTTGCACAGCCTGTTGCTGGTGCTTTTGACAGCGCTGGTAATGACATAGATAACAATCTTGCCAACAATTACGTCGACATACCGTCAAACAAATTCTTGTCAAAAACTCGTAGCGAAACCGAAACCGCGTGGACGGTGGGATTCAACTATACCTTCTCGGATGACGTGTCAGTATTTGGTCGTTATGCCGATGCCTTTGAAATGCCAAGGTTAATGAGCTTTGGTCAGAACATTCACTCAGGGGTTGATGCCGACTTTAATGACAGCGTTAATTTAACCTTTAGCGAATTGGGTACTCGCTATGCTGGCGATTCAATTGGCGCGTCACTGACCCTGTTTAGAACTAAATTTAATGACTTAGTGGAACGTAATTTTACCGGCAGCAATGGCGAGGTGGCGAATCAAACGATAGACACAGTCACCGATGGTCTTGAGTTTGAAACAGTGTGGCAGGCGCATGACAATTTACAGCTTGAGCTGACAGGCGTGTTGCAAGACCCAAAAATGGAAGGGTTTACCGGAGCATTTGCACATTGGGAAGGCAAGCAAGTGAAGCGCACACCCAAAGTGCAGCTTAGGTTAACGCCAACCTACTACTTTGACGATGGTGATATCTATTTAACTATTCACCATTTAGGAGAACGTTACTCAGATGGGGAGAACAAGTTTGAGCTCCCTGCCTACACCACAATCGATATGGGGGTGAATTATCGCTTTACCGACGCGGTTGCGCTGCATGTGAAAGCGACAAATATCAGTGATGAGCTCGGGTTAACCGAAGGAAACCCGCGTGCCATCAACGATGTTCAAGCAGGATACGACTATTACTATGCTCGGCCGATCTTAGGACGCACCATCAGCGCCTCGCTGACGCTTAATTTCTAGTATTTCCCTTGCTAATTTGCACACTGCCCAGTGCTCATTAGTTCACTCAAGCCCGCTAAAAGCGGGCTTTTCTCAGGAAGTTATTTATGAACCAGAGTGTCTTTTATACATTTTTGCAAAGCAGTTTATTACTGTTTTTTTTGTTGCTCACACCACTTTGTGCAGCGCTACAGATCACCCCAAAACCACTGAGCGCTAGTTTTGGTAACGGTCACTTTAACCTTACCCATGACAGTAAAATTACCTTTAACCAGCAGCAAGCTCAAAGCGTTGCGCAGCAATTAGCGACCTTTTTGCGCTCGCCTACGGGCTATCAGTTGCCAGTGTCTCAGGCTGATAACACAACTAAAAATAGTATTGCCTTCAAGATTGTCGATACACCGCTATCTCAAGAGGGATATGCGCTGAGCGTGACACCTGTAGGGGTTGAAATACAAGCTAATACTGCGACTGGATTATTTTGGGGGATGCAGTCGCTGCGACAATTACTCCCTGCTGAGATAGAGTCGCGTATGCCCATCAATCAGGCGAGTTGGGCAATACCTGCGGTAGAAATAAAAGATCAGCCTAGATTCTCATACCGTGGCATGCATTTAGATGTGAGTCGGCATTTTTTCGATGTGGCTTTTGTGAAGCGTTATATCGATTGGCTGGCGATGCATAAATTCAACGTCTTCCAGTGGCATCTAACCGATGATCAAGGCTGGCGAATTGCCATTGATGCGTACCCTAAACTAACCGAGATTGGGGCAACGCGGCCTCATACCGTGGTTGGTCATACCTATGATTATCAACCATTGTTTGATAATAAAACGGTATCGGGCTTTTATACCAAGGCGCAAATTAAGGAAGTGATTGAGTATGCGCAGGCGCGACATATTGAAGTGATCCCTGAAATTGATATTCCGGGGCATAGCAGTGCGATGCTTGCCGCATATCCAGAGTTATCTTGCCACCAGCGAGCAGTAAAGGTGCAGCCGCAGTTTGGGATTTTTGAAGATGTGCTATGTCCCCGTGAAGACGTGTTTGCGTTTCTTGGTGTTGTATACAAAGAGGTTGCCGAGCTATTTCCGAGCCAATATATCCACATTGGTGGCGATGAGGTGATAAAAAAGCAGTGGTTAGAAAGCCCCGAGGTGAAAAAGTTGATGCAACAGCATCAGTTAACCACACCTGAGCAAGTGCAAAGCTATTTTATTAAACGGGTCGCTAAAATCGTCCAAAATCTTGGCAAAACGGTGATTGGTTGGGATGAAATATTAGAAGGAGGGGTAGCGGATGACGCCGTGATCATGTCTTGGCGTGGCACGGAAGGAGGCATTCAAGCCGCAAAAATGGGTCATCAGGTGATCATGAGCCCTTATCAATATATTTATTTTGATGCCTATCAATCGCGCAATCTTGACGAGCCCAAAGCCATCCACGGGCTTTCAAGTTTAAAAAACGTTTATCAATATGAGCCACAGCCCAGCCACTTAACCGCTGAGCAACAAGCCTTTATTATTGGTGCGCAAGGGGCACTTTGGACTGAATATATAAAAACGCCTCGTCATGCCGAGTATATGCTGTTTCCGCGCTTGAGTGCGCTGGCCGAAACATTGTGGTCGGATAAAACACAAAAGTCGTGGTCTGATTACAGCCAATATCGTTTACCTGCGCTTTTAAAACGGTACCAGCAGATGCACCTTAATACCGCTTATAGTAGCCATAAGCCTATCATTTCCAGTGAGATTAATGGGCAGCAGCTCATCGCCACCATCACCTCTGAAATTGCCGACACGGCTATTTACTATACCTTAGACGGCAGCGAGCCAACGCTACAATCGCAGCAATATCAAAAGCCGCTAGTGATAACTGACGAAACGCAGCTTCGCGCCCGCAGTTATGTAAGTGATTTAGGGCAATTGGTAGGCGATGCGCGTTTAACGCTTTCACCTCATTTAGCGCTTGGAAAAGAAATAACGCTTGCCTCGCTAGCTGCCGAAGGCTCTGCGACTAAGCTGCAGGATGGTCAATTTGCCTATGACCAATTTTACAGCGTTGATGATTATGCGATTTTTTACGATACCGATCTTGAGGCGGTTATTGACTTAGATGCGTCAACGCAAGTGCAGCAGGTTAAGCTGGGCTTTGACAGCGGGCGACATAGACAACTGCACCCGCCAACACATATTCAAGTGCTGGGTTCAAGTGATAAACAGCAGTGGCAAACGTTAGCTGAGGTTAATAATCCGCGTGGGCCAATGTCGGTGTTGTCGTTTACTCCCGTAAGTGTGCGCTTTTTAAAGGTGGTGGCCATTAATAGTAAGCAATCTGACGATATTCAAATCCCCAAACTTCCCCTGTATATCGATGAAATAGCGGTATATTAATCACACAAGCCCTAATACTAAATACGTAATTAGGGCATTATTTATGATTCTATTCCCAACTTCCTCGGCTCAAACGTTTACATAGGTAGAGTGGCAGCAGTACGCGCTCTATCCGAACAATAACAATATTTTAGGAGCCAACATGTTTGCAAAAAAACAGATAATTACTGCCTCACTGTCAGGCTTAGCCTTGTTGACTGCGAGCCACTATAGCGTCGCACATCCTCACCCCGATAACTTAGCATTACGCTGGCAAGTCGTGGATCATGGCATTGGAGAGAATATCTTTCTTGGCAGTCTAACGATTACTAACAATGGTTTTGAGCCATTAGGGGAGTCTGGCTGGGCGCTTTATTTTAGCTCGGTAAGACCGCCTGCAAGCGTACTACCAGACTCAGATCCAAATGGTCAGTATGCGCGCCAGCATATCGCCGCGCAGAATCTAAGTTTAGAAAATGCCGATGAAGCAAAAAGTGGTGATTACTTTGTACTTAAGCCCGCAGTGGGTTTTGCCCCTATTCAACCGGGTGAGTCTCGTACTATTGAAATCGTTGCACAGTATTGGCAAATGCTGAAAAACGACTCACCATCGGGTTTTCACATTAGCTACAATAATCAAGCGCCTCAAGCTGTGCTGGTGGACGTGATGATGGACCCAAGCGATCCAAAACAAACAAAGCAAGCGGTTAACGATAATATGCCGGTGCAAACGTCCGCCATCCGATTCGCCGAAAACAGCGCAACGCACATGGCATTGCCGCTGAAAAATCGCTTGGTTCCGCAGCCCCATTCAGTGGTAACACCGAATGATGAATTCTTAACTTTGATGAGCCAATTAACCAGTATTTCAGCGCCAGCTTCATTGGCTAAAGAAGCCACCTTCTTACAAACTGCGCTGCGCGATATTCTGAGCGGCACATTTGCGATTAATAGTACTGTGCAAAATGGCCCGAACTTCATCAAGTTGCAGCTAGACCCAAATCTCGATACCAATCAAGACAATCAGCCGGACTCAAGTGGTTATAAACTTGAAGTCGATGCATTCTCGGGGATCACCATTACCGGAAGTGACGCCCAAGGGGTGTTTTATGGCATTCAAACACTTCGTCAAATGATCCCCACCACTGTGTATAAAACGGCTAAAAACTCAGCCACTTTGTCCGACAATGCCGTACTACCCGCTAGCACCATTTTGGATGCACCAAGGTTTGAATATCGAGGCATGATGCTGGATGTGTCGCGTAATTTCCAAAGCAAAGAAACGGTATTTAAGTTGTTGGACTTGATGGCATTTTACAAGTTAAACAAATTTGAAATTAACATTGCCAACGATGAAGGTTGGCGACTAGAAATACCGGGTATTCCTGAACTCACGGAGTTTGGGGCAAAGCGGGGATATGACCTGAGCGAAAGTACGATGCTGCATACTTTTATGGGAGCTGCCAATGGTTTTGGGCCAGGAGATGGGATTGAAAATAAACCCACGGATGAAACCGCAGCAAACTTAGGCACCGCGCCTAGTTATCAGGGGTTTGAAATTGCTCAGCAAAACTTTCTCGGTAAAGGCTGGGGCTACTACACGGTGAATGATTTTAAAGAAATTCTTCAGTATGCCGCTGATCGTCATATTGATGTGATCATCGAATATGATTTTCCAGCCCATGCGCGCGCAGCAATCAAAGCGATGGAATATCGCTACAACAAATACAAAGATAGCGACCCAGTTGAAGCAAATCGTTTTAGATTGATTGATCCGCTCGACCAGTCGCAGTATTACACCCCACAATTTTATACCGACAACTTTGTGAACCCGGCACTTGAGAGCACCTTTACTTTCCTAAACCATGTAGTGAAAGAAACACGCGCAATTTATGATGCTGTGCCCGATGCGACACTGACTCGGCTGCATGGCGGTGGTGACGAGCTGCCACATTTAGGCCCGAATGAATGGTGGGCGCAATCTCCAGCGGTCGATCAAAACCCAGCTACGTCGGGTAAAACGGATGCAGAGTTGTTTGACTACTTCTTTTTACGCTGGAAGCAGATAGTCAATCAGCATGGTTTTGATATGGCAACTTGGGGCGATGTGTTATCGCACAATGGTACGGGTAATGTAAGTTACGGTGAGATATTCCCCGTGTTTTGGAATAACGTGTGGGGTTGGGGCAATGAGCATCAGGCCTACAAATTTGCGAACCAAGGTCACAAAGTTGTGCTGGCCCACGCGACAAACTTGTATCTTGACCTTGCATATAACAAGCATCCTGATGAAATTGGCTACCACTGGGCAGGTTACACAGATACCAAAAAGGCGTTTGAATATCGTCCGTTTAATATCTACGCTAATGCCGAGCGTGACAAGCTGGGCAATCCAGTACCATGGGACCCAAAATGGGTGTTACTGAGCGAAGCGGGTAAACAAAATGTTCAAGGTATTCAGGCGCAACTATTTGGCGAAAACCAAAAGTCACCAGAAATTCTTGATTATATGACTTTCCCGAAATTACTGGGTGCTGCTGAGCGTGCTTGGGTGCAAGATATGCCAGCGCAAGGCGCAGCGACTACCGAGGCTTGGCACACCTTTACCAACACTTTAGGACAATACGCTCTACCACTATTGGATTATTACCAAGTGGTCGATATTAATGCTCAAATACCACAGCAGGTAGGGGTAAATTATCGTATTCCATTACCTGGAGGCGCGATTGAAGGTGGTAAGTTAATCGTCAATACCCGGTTTGTTGGCATGGCTACGGAGTATTCGGTTGACGAAGGCGTAACATGGCAGCGCTATGAAGGGCCTGTGACATTGACTGCGTCATCTAAAGTACAACTCAGAACGGTGAGTGATTCGGGCAAAGTAAGCCGAGTCGCGACGGTTAATTAAGCAAATTGGTTTAAGCAACGCCAGCGAACCCATTAATTTTTGGCTATTTATGGGTTCGCTGCACGCTAACACAAATGGAAGAGTAGGATGCGTATTCATGCCACCGTTATTATCTTTTAAGCGTAAAGCAGTCGATACCACTAAGGTAGCTGCAAACGACGACCTTGCACGTCGTCAGCAAGTAGAGCAGCTGTTTTTAAAACAACAGCAAAAGCTGATCCGCCACATTATGGGCAAAGGGTTAGACAAACGTGAGGCGGAAGATGTTGCCCAAGAGGCGTTTGTGAAGTTGCTTGGACTTGAGCAGGATAATGTCAGCAACTACATCGCCGCGTACTTGTATAAAATTGCAACCAATTTGGCCATTGATAAGCTGCGGCGCAAAGCGCGTAGCCCATTTGATGATCGTGAGCACGATAGCGATCGAATGCCACAGCCTTACGCAGGTGCTAACCCTGAACAAAACCACCACAACCAAGAGCTACTTAAAGAAATGGAAAAGTCTCTCGCAAGCTTACCCGAAAAATGTAGGCTGGCTTTTTTGTTGTATAAAATACGTGGTCAAAGCTATGAGGAGATAGCTTTGACCTTACAGATATCCCCAAGTATGGTAAGAAAATATGTATTACGTGCAGTTCGTCATTGCTACCAGCAGTTACAGCATGAGCTTTGATCATGAGTGTTAAGGATATAAACATGACTCCATTATCTGACGATTTAGCAATAATTGAAGAACAAGCCGCTGATTGGTTATTAGTCTTAGACGAGCAGCAGATCTCACCTCATGACAGCACTCAATATCCACAGCCGCTAAACGCTTGGTTAGCTGAACATCCGCAACACAGTGACGTGTTCAACAAAATGTTGGAGCTTTGGACGCTTTCAGCCCAACTTGACGATGACTATGTTACTCAGCAGCTTGCACAGCTGGATGCACAAAACACCACGGCTGTAACTGACATTAAGCCACCATCCAAACGCCGCGCTCAGCCTTGGTATCTTGCGATTGCCGCGACTTTGCTGCTGGTTGGTTTGGTGACTTTTATGGCACCAGAGCAGCCACTACAGCAAGCACCTGTTGCCAGTGCTAAGCCAGCACCAGTCGATACAGTGTACAGCGAGTTCTTCCAAACTAAGGTCAATGAGCATCGCACCATTACCCTTGATGATAATAGTCAGGTTGATTTAGGGGCCAATAGCCAATTGGCTGTACGCTACAGCAACACTTCAAGAGAACTACTGTTGTACCAAGGTGAGGCGCTGTTTAGCGTGAGTAAAGACAAGCAGCGCCCGTTTATCGTGCGCTACCAAAACAGCCAAGTTGAGGCGCTAGGCACAGTGTTTAATGTTCGCGCCAATCCGGCTTCAATTAGAGTCGATGTGCTTGAAGGCAGCGTGGCTGTGACTCAGCAACAAGCAATCAAATTGACCCAAGGGCAAGCGGTAGAAGTCACGCAGCAAGGCGAAGTTACCCGCAGTAAAGCCCAAGGTGAAGCGTTGACCATGGCGTGGCAGAAAGGCTACTTGGTGTATCAAAACGCACAGTTGGGCAATGTGCTTAATGATGTGTCGCGATATAGCGAAATCAAAGTGAAGTTAAGCGATCAACGCCTAGCAAAACTGACCTACAATGGCACCTTTTTAACCACTGAAATAGGCGATTGGCTCAGCAGTTTAGAAAAAATTTATCCAATCACCGTGATGCAAAAAGGCGAGGAATACACCCTAATCGCAAATTAGCTAAAAGTGTCATAGCAAAGTCACAATATAAGTGGTACAAAGTTTATACAATAATAAAGACATTGATTTAAACTATGTTATTCAAGCTATTAATCCCGCTGTTAGCGTGGTTAATATGGTTTGGTGGCGTTGCATTTGCTACCACGGATCATCAATTTAACTTGCCTAAAGCGACTTTGCAGCAGCGTTTACTCGATATTGCTGCGCAAAGTGGCTGGCAGTTAAGTGCAGCTGAAATTCCAGATAACATTAGCGTTGAGCAGGTAACTGGCCGCTTCACCCTCGAACAAATCTTGCTCACCAGCTTTCAACAAGCCGCCTACGACTTTTCCCTAGACCCAGAGCAGCAGCGTATTTTTGTGACTCCTAAAAAACTTGAGTCTGCACAACACTTTGAGCGCATTATCGTAACGGGTGTAAGCGGCAAAAACCGTAGCATTTTAAACTCGTCTATTTCAATCACTCAGCTTGCAAGCCTACAACTTGAAAAACAAACACCGTATTCCAGTGCAGAAGCGCTTAAAAATATCACCGGCTTTTGGGTTGAAGACTCGGGTGGTGAAACTAACAATAATGTTGCACCAAGGGGACTTAGAGGCGGCGAGGGGTTTAGATTTATCAGCCTGATGGAAGATGGATTGCCCGTGACCTATGACGGCATTTGGGGGGACTTTTTTTTACGTCCAGACTTAACCCATCAAGCTATTGAAGCGGTGCGTGGCGGCAGTAGCGGTATTTTTACAGTGAACGGGCCTGCGGCAATGGTGAACTATATCGGCAGGCGAGGCTCAGAAAATCCTTTTAATTTAGTGAAAGTGAGTCAGGGATTGAGCTATGACTACACTCGTTTTGATGGCGTGTTTAGCGGAGCTTTGAATGATGAATGGTTTTATACTGTAGGCGGGTTTTATCGTACTTCCGACGGTATTCGGGAGCCGGGCTATCAAAGCGACTTAGGCGGCCAGGTGAGTGCGCGCGTGAGCTGGTTAACCGATGCATTTGAGCTTGATTTTAGCTATAAACATTTAAACGATAAAACCAGCTTTTACGCGCCTTTAGTGATGCAAAACAGCGATGAAATTCGAGAGCTGGCGAGCCTGCCTTATGACGATGGAACCCTACTGAGCGACGACCTAAGGTCGCTCACCTTCTTCACTCCGGAAGGACGTGTGCAGCGTGACTTAGAAGACGCTCAGCAAACACGCCTAAATAGCTACACTTTACTGTTTAATACGCCGCTTTTTGAACACCTTAACCTGAGCAATCGTGCGCGATTTTCAAGCCTAAACAATGACTTGTATACCTTAATGAATTTGGGCAACCAAACCATAGTCGACGCCACAAGCCGATTGCAACACGCTGATATCATGGAATTTAAACGCCATTTTGCAAATAGCGCATTGCGTCCTCGATACTTACGTTATTCAGATAACACCTTAGTTGCCAACCCCGCAACGCTTAATGGTAATGGTCTCGTGACTGCTAGCTATCCTTTATATTCACGTTACAAGCAACAGCAGCTGGTAAATCATTTTAGTGTGGATTATCTCGACGCGCAGTGGTCACTGACCCTCGGCCATATTTACGCACGAAGTAATTTCGACGAGTTACCACTAGATAAATGGCTTGGCGCGTTACTAACGGATGTAAAGCATCAACCAGAGCGGCTGGACATCGTACTGGTTGATACGCAAGAAAAGGTGATTGCCAATTTTACCGAGCAAGGCTTTTTATCTTACGCCGGCCCCGTTTATTTAAGCGGTAGCGGCTTGTCTCAATCACATTCGCTGTATGCCAATATTGACTGGCAGCTCACTGAAAACCTTAGGGTTGACTTGGCGCTTCGTAATGAACACCTGAATCTCACCAGCACGCTACTAGAGGGGGTAAAGTCGTACACCGACTCATCAAAAGCCGCTTATTCTCACTATCTCCCGGCTGCCACTTTACGTGATTCCTTTACGCAAAATGCGCTCAGTATTGGCGCAAATTACCAAATCGGCGACGCTATGGCGATATTTGCACGTTATTCCGATGCCTTTGAAATGCCACGGCTCATTAATTACGGCAATGGCCGCGGGTGGGCCAAAAGTGAAGAAGCGCGCGTACAACAAGATTTTGGTCAACCCATTCGCTTGGCGTTAGGTGAAGTTGGACTGCGTTATCAAACCGCTGATTGGCAGTTTAGTGGTGCGTTATTTGAAACCAAGTTTGATCCGCTCCCGCTTACGGTATATCGCGGCGCGGCTACGACTCAACAAGCCGTTTCAATCAATACCCAAACACGAGGGTTGGAGTTCGAATTTGACTATCAATATAGTCCGGCCTTGCAATTTAGAGCGATAGGTGTGTGGCAAGACGCTGGGTTTTACGGTATTCCTACGCAATTGCCACAAAGCGAATTTAATGGCAATCAAATAACGCGGACGCCGGAGTTACAACTACGACTGACGCCGGAATACAAAGCAGGACCTATTACCGCGGCCATCACCTGGTCGTATGTTGGTAAGCGCTATTCGGATATCGCTAATCGGTTTGCCTTACCAGCCTATCAAACATGGGACTTATTTACCGAGTTGGCAATTAATGAGCAGCTCAGCGCACAGCTTGAGGTTAAAAACCTCACCAATGCTTTGGGATTGACTGAGGGCAATCCTAGGGACGATCTAAGCCATCAAGAGGCCATTTTTTACGCTAGACCTATTTTTGGTCGCACCATCAAACTTTCGTTAAGTTATCAGTTTTAAACAAAACCGCTCTTATTCGAGTGATTCTATTCCTTGACTTAAAGTGAACTTGAAGTTGTATGCTCCTCTTTAACGAATCACAGTGAACAAACGATAAGAGGCAGAGGCAATGCAAAATAGCTTAGATAAAATCGTCAATGATATAAAAGCCAACTGGAGCGGGTTAAATTCAAGCACCACAGTAACAGTACGTGAGTTGTTAAGCGAACTTACTCAGTCTTCACCGCACGAGCCTTGGCTTGCGAGCATTATGCGTGAAAGGCTGGCATCAAAAACACTCTACCAAGACCCTGAATATGGTTTTATGCTGCTAGTCCATGCCGAAGAAAAGGGCACGTACCGCCCGCCCCATGATCACGGCGCAGGTTGGGTATTTTATGCCGTGCAATCTGGTGAAATGAAAATGACAACTTACAAACCCATCACCACAGCAAACGGCGAAACCCACCTCGTATCCAGAGGAACAGACACGCTCAAAGCCGGCGATTGCCGAGTGTTTCTACCCGGCGATATACACGACACCCGCTGCTTAACAGATAACTTCGTTCAATATCGTTTAACCAGTTGTGACTTTAAAGAAGAGAAACGCTCAGGACGGATGATCCAGTATTTGAGTGAGGTGTAGTGGTTTGCAAAAACTCAAGGCGATAGTTGGTTTAATTGTCGTTGCTGACATCTAATCATGCAGTTTTGAAGGGGCTATAAACAATAAGTTGTATCTACTGATTTAGGTAGCGATTGGAACGCAATAGGAGATTATGGCGTAACGCCCCTATATGTGTTTGCCGTAAGCGATTTTAACGGCTAACTGACATAACGAAGTTGAACAGGTTTAAGCGTTGGCAACTTGACCGGAGAAGGTTCATATGTGTTAGGTTCTTCTGCTATTTTTCCCTATACTATTTGCTGGGGGTCGCAATAAATCAATTAAATACGCCTCGATAGCCACAATTTCAAACCACGAATCCCTTGGGACTGGCAGAATACCGATTGTTTTAACCTCATCATACCACTTAGAGTTTTTAGCGAAGTGCTTACTCATGCGGTAACCGAGGATCTCAGCTTTACCAATATACTGTAGTTCTTCTTTATTATTAAAAAAGAAATACACACAAGGCTCATCAGTATAAGTACGTAGTAATCCTTTATCAGCCCAAAGCGAGGACCAGTTGCTTTGAGTCACAGTAGTTGATTGAAAGCATTCAACTAGGGAATCTATCCCTGGACGTTTAAATTTAGTATCAAATTCAGCTATTGCTTCTTTTACAGACTCAACGTTCATTTTTGATTCCATGCTCCATGAATCTAAAGCCTCGCTTAACCGGCGCAAAATAGCAGGCTAAAATTAGCGACGAAGGAGCGCTAGCCTGCTGTTTTGCGTCCTTGGTTGAAGCGTTTGATACTTATTGAACCTTCTCCCCGAAGTTTAGCGAACAGCTAAACTTCAAGGCGACGAAACCCAAAGGAGAAAGCTCAATGAAATTCTATACTACTTTTCATAAATATTATTGTGGAATTGACCTTCATGCACGCACTTTATACGTTTGCATTATTGATGAGCGTGGTAATAAAGTTGTTCATCAGAAAATAAAAGCTGATAAACATGAATTACTTAGACTGATTTCGCCCTATCTCAAAGATATCGTTATGCTTACTTGACCGGATAAGGTTCATATGTGTTATGTTTCTTCTGCGATTACCTGTTTTGTAATTCTTCTACTTTTTAAGCTTTTAACCACTACAGGCATAGCAATTTGAAAGGAGCCTTCGGCATTTACTTCACTTATTGCTTTTTTAACGAAAGAAGTCATCTCGCTTTTTAGCGACAATCCATTTTCAATTGCTGATTTAGCAGCATCTTGCGCTAAATCACCAAATCGAGAAGTCATCCCAATCACTGCGACATCACCTTCTTGGATTTTCTCCCCCACAACATATACTTCAATCATCCCCTCAAGGGTTATCCGCTGCTTCATTGTGTATTTGATTAAAAGGTCAGATTCAGATGAAGGACAATTCACACCAAGAATGAACTCTGTGTACATTTCCTTCAGTGAGTTTTCATCTAGCTTATGTTTTTGAGCTGAACTTAAAGCCTTGTTTATTGAGTGCTCGACAACTTCAGCGATGTATTCTGCAGTCAATATACCGCGATAGTGTTTTTCAGGAATAAACATATTATCGCCATACACTGAACTACGAGCATTTTTTATTAAGTTATTGGAGTCACAGATTTTTTTTACAACATACTTACCATCGGTTTCAAAGTTTCCACTTTGAAAATCTATTCTTAATGTTGCTAAATGATTAGATATTAAATCAATCACATGCTGTGCAGTTAAGGTGCTCCCAGCGAAAGCGACAAAACATTCAAACTGCAAAAAAACATTGTTATATGACTTGAAGTTTTCCCCTATGAAGTAAGGCTGCCAAAGCTTGACAGGTATTTCTTTAATTTTTTTGAATCCAGATAATAGTGGAGAATGTCCATTTGAACTAAGGCTTGTAATTATACTGTCAGCTATTGCAAATAATCCTTCCTGCCTTACCCCTGTATTTTCTTTAATATTATCAATGCTTCGCCATGGGTTTTGATCAAAATTATATCCGGCAACAACTAATGTCATCGATACTCCTTAGAAACATAACATTTTAGTATTTATGCGACACGCAGTTTGTGTTGCATAATCGCTTGTTGGACTGAGCCGCTACCTGCTCGGTGTGTCAGAGTTGGTGTTGTTTATGCTATGGCTTACTTAGAAAAAACAGGCTTTTTGGAGGCTCTCACTTTCCTAGCTAGTGTAATCAGTTTAGCTAGTGTTATGTAAGCTTCCCTGCATCGCTCAGCGTTTGTTATGTATTCATTACACCTAAATTGGCCTTAATAAGCAATTATATTTTTTACGCGCACAGAGGCCGCTAGCCTGAGCAATTAAGTAGGTTAACTACTTGATTTTATAAAGCAGCCCTAATCAAGCATCCCCTCCTTGGCTAATATCAAAGCGCATCCATGCGCTTCTCGTTCATTCTTTTTAAACGACGAAAAAGAACGAACCAAGAAAACGTCGCCCCAGCATCACACTCAATCCTCAAATCCTAAGCCGATATAGTGCAACCGTCTTGTAAGGCACGTCCCTGTGCCAGACAAGACTTGGCCGACATCCTGTCGGCACATTGCATATCGGCTTACGCTTTTCGGGTGTGATGGAGGGGGAATAAGTTGCTTGTAAGATCTTCTACGTTTTTACGATGAAGCTGTTTGCAAGGGTTACAAAAACTATCAGCATAGTCTCCTAACTCACAATCTGAATCGTTTTGTGGGAGGCGGTTCACCCGCCGAGAAGTTACGCTTTTCGGGCGTGGTATTGACCGTTGTTTCTGGTTTTATCTACTAAAGCAGCAAATTTGCCTGCAAGCACCAAACAACACTATCAGCACCGTTTTCCTCCCTCATCACACCCGAAAGTAAAGTGCCAATGAGTCATTTCAACGCATGGATGCGTGAAAAGCTGTGACAGGGCCAAGGATGGCCCTTACACAGCGGTGACGTTCATATTGGCGATTTACTTGAGGAGTCAGTGTGATGTCGGGAGTGCCCTTTCTTTTGCATACTTGTTCTTTGGGCATCAAAGAAAAGTATGTCGTAGCCCATGGATGGGCGTCGAAACCAGTCAGGAGGACGGGCTGACTTAACTCGTCGTCTCGAGTCTTTTGGAAAAATCACCTTCCATGGCTCGTATCAAAGCGCATCCATACGCTTCTCGTTCATTCTTTTTAAACGACGCGATCGAGCGAACCAAGAAAACGTCGCCCCAGCATCACACTCAATCCTCAAATCCTAAGCCGATATAGTGCAACCGCCTTGTATGGCACATCCATGATGCCAGACAAGACTTGGCCGACATCCTGTCGGCACATTGCATATCGGCTTATGCTTTTCGGGTGTGATGGAGGGGGAATAAAGTTGCTTGTAAGATCTTCTACGCTTTTCGGGCGTGGTATTGACCGTTGTTTCTGGTTTTATCTACTAAAGCAGCAAATTTGCCTGCAAGCACCAAACAACACTATCAGCACCGTTTTCCTCCCTCATCACACCCGAAAGTAAAGTGCCAATGAGTCATTTCAACGCATGGATGCGTGAAAAGCTGTGACAGGGCCAAGGATGGCCCTTACACAGCGGTGGCGTTCATATTGGCGATTTACTTGAGGAGTCAGTGTGATGTTGGGAGTGCCCTTTCTTTTGCGCAACGATTCTTTGGGCATCAAAGAAAAGTAAGTCGTAGCCCATGGAGGGGCGTCGAAACCAGTCAGGAGGACGGGCTGACTTAACTCATCGTCTCGAGTCTTTTGGAAAAATCACCTTCCATGGTACGTATCAAAGCGCATCCATACGCTTCTCGTTCATTCTTTTTAAACGACGCGATCGAGCGAACCAAGAAAACGTCGCCCCAGCATCACACTCAATCCTCAAATCCTAAGCCGATATATAATACCAATTGCACTAAGTCTCCAATCAATTTGAAGGGTGAAATACCATATTAGCGTCGTTAAAAATTTCTCATTTAGAACAACTAAATAGCAAAATTTTTGCCTTGCCTATATGGATATAGGTACCTTGGCGGTAGCAGGACGCGAGAGCGGAGCTACTAAAGCTATTTCTCCGCTTCAAATTGCTCATTTACCTAATACAATTGGTATCGCAACCGTCTTGTAAGGCACGTCCATGATGCCAGACAAGACTTGGCCGACATCCTGTCGGCACATTGCATATCGGCTTACGCTTTTCGGGTGTGATGGAGGGGGAATAAGTTGCTTGTAAGATCTTCTACGATTTTTACGATGAAGCTGTTTGCAAGGGTTACAAAGGAAAATAACTGACACCCATCACAATTAGCAAACGGCGAAACCCACCCTGTATCCCGAGGAACAGACACGCTCAAAGCCGGCGATTGCCGAGTGTTTCTACCCGGCGAAATCCACGACACCCGCTGCTTAACAGATAACTTCGTTTAATATCGTCTAACCAGTTGTGACTTTAAAGAAGAGAAACGCTCTGGACGGATGATCTAGTATTTGAGTGAGGTGTAGTAAGCACCTATAGTCGAGAGTCTAATACTAAAGGTTTTGCTGTTGATTTTGTTGAATAAATAAAATAATAAAGAAACTTATATCTATTAGTTATATTTCGTGTATAGTGGGTGACTCAATAAGTTACCTATTAATGTAACATTTAGTTCAAGTTCTTCTCAGTTTCCTTTCGAACCAGTTCGTCATATATGCTCTGCGATATCTTTTCCTTTATTACATACTTAGTAACTAATATTTTTTAATATATCGAGGTATATATGTCTAACAAGATTTTAGGTTCAGTAAAATGGTTTAATGAGTTAAAAGGTTTTGGCTTTATTACACCTGAAAATGGTAGTCCAGATGTTTTTGTTCACTTTAAATCAATTGTAAGTGAAGGCTTTAAAACACTGAATGAAGGTCAAAAAGTGGCTTTTGATGTTGAGCAAGGGGCTAAAGGTCCAAATGCTGCTAACGTTACTTTGGTATAAGTAGCGAATAGACTGGAGAGGACTTCCAGTCAATATCCATCTCTCAAAGTAAAAGTCCATTTCAATATTAACACCATAATTTCATAAAACTCCATTTAATCGATGTGCGTTTTTTAACTCACATTGATAGGGAGTTTTATGCGTTTTTCGTTCATATTATTTTGTTTTGAGAGGTAGGATTTTAAATTGAAAAAACAGTCGAAAAAAAAGAGTGGCGAAGATGCGACTCTTGATAAAAGTAAGTCAAATAATATTCACGTTGTAAGAAGAAAAATCGAAGATATTCTGTCTGAACGAGAGCGAAAGAAATTATTGGGACTTTGATTTAAAGAGAAGTGAGCTATGGCTAGACCAAGAAGACAAAGTAGTAAAAGAACACGGAAAGAGGATTTTGAAGGTAAACTTGAACAAGTGGTAGGTGAATATCGTCAAGCAAAAGAAGTGCTTGATGCTCTTACGGAAGATTCGGTCGAATATAGCGAGCAAAAAGATAAGTGTGACAAGCTCTTTGCGCGTGCTGAACGTTTCATCAATAGACAGTCTTAAGACTCATAAACTTCAACATTAAAGCAAATGACAAGGCATGTATCTGCCTTTAATCCCGCTTTAAATTTGCTTACCTGAGTTGCAAAGTTCAAGGAATGAACCAAAAGCTAATATAGCAAAATTAGCGTTTATCTTAACTAATTCATCTGAACAAACCCTACATTAGTTCGCTCATCTAAACCACTTCTTTGTTTGTCTAAATAAAGGTAGTGGATCATAGCTACACTAATTTTTTATACACTTCCCTCTGATTCTATGACCAAAATTCTCGCCTTTCCACGAGGATGGGCAATATGCTCAGTGCCAAATGACGCATAAAAAAACCACCTGTGTGCAATAGGGCAAGTTAGTGGTGAGTGTCAGCGATTTCTTCTTGCTACAAAATCCGTTAGCATAAATGAACTAAGGGTCAGATTTGAGCAATGAACGGGCATTCAAAATATCCCTTCGTGTAGTTCATTTAGGCATGGACTTACATTTTCAAAAAACGACCAATTTCACACGGGTTTTCAATAGGTGGTCAATATGACTAATTAGTGGTTCTATTGAGTAATCTAGTCAAAAGTGAGAATGTTAACGTTATGAAATCATTGGTTTTTATGTTGGCGCAAACCTTGCTGTCTCAAGGTTTCTTTAATTTCATTATGGATTAAAAAATGAGAAACCTCGGATATTTTTTGTTTTTACTAATTTTTGCGTCAGGTTGTACTACAAACAATAGAGACCAAAGTCACACTCTCAACGAAGAAAAACACCAACCAAATGACGTTACTATTGTAGAAGAGGTCGTTTTTGAAAGCGAAGGTGTACAATTATCAGGGAGCATGTATATACCTAAAGATGCGCGAGCTGCGGTAGTATTAGTGCACGGCTCTGATCCTGTCCCACGAATGACTAAGTTAGCACAGTCACTGGCTAAGAGAGACTTACTAGTTTTGACGTACGACAAGCGTGGGGTTGGTGAATCTGGTGGCGTTTACGTAGGGCCTCAGGTGGGAACCAATAATATAAGTGTTGATAATTTAACTTTGCTTGCGAAAGATGCAAGTGCTGCGGTAGATGTCGTTCATGGCTATGACAAAGAGTTATCGATTGGACTTATTGGCGCGAGTCAGGCTGGCTGGATTATTCCAATTGCCGCACTCAATAATCAATCAGTAGAGTTTATGGTTCTCTTCAGTAGCCCTACAATCACAACTCTGGAACAACTTAGATTTCAGTTTTATACAAATGGTAGAGAAGACTTTTGGAAAACTCATACTGATGAAGAATCGCGTGAACATACTTTAAATGATCCTGACAGATATGATTTTAAAGCAACGGACCCGAAAATTTCTTTGAATTCTTTATCGATACCTGGGCTCTGGCTCTTCGGAGAGCAGGACATACAAGTCCCAGTCAAAATGTGTATCGAGCAACTGAATAGGATGAAAGCTAAAGGCAAGCCTTTTGAATATGTATTATTTCCATCGCTAGGCCACAATACTAATAAAGCAGAGCCTCTAGATATTGCGATACAATGGATAAAGCAAAATAATTTTTCCCACTAATTCGCAATTGTTGTTTTGCTGATGTTGATCAAATAGAAGAGCGTAGTTAACTAATGGCTCAAATGTGACGAAGCGGCTATGCCGAGCGTCACTGAGCTCTCTTGCTGCTAGGTCGACTATATGAGCACCCTAAATGAATCTCCGCTTCTGATAGTTCAAGTTTAGACTTGTCCAGTTTAACGGGTATCGGTGTTTAACACCGGCCCAAACCTTATACGCTACCTTCTGATTCTATGACCAAAATTCTCGCCTCGCCACGAGGATGGGCAACATGCTCAGTGCCAATTGACGCATAAAAAATATCACCAGTTTGCAATAGGGTTGATTGCTCAACGCCATTCTCTTTATAAAACATGTCAACCGTGCCATCTAACACGACAAAGACTTCTTCACCGTCATTAACATGCCACTTATAAGGCTGATCAGTCCAATGCAGGCGGGTTGTAATACCATTCATATTGGCGATGTCTTTTGCGCCCCAAGCGCGTTGTGCTGTGAATGTTTTGCTTCTAATTATTTCCATGATGCTTCCAGCTAACTATATGGTCTAAACCCATAATGACTCCCGTGCTGCGTTTAGTAGAGTAATGAGTCCTATGTGGGAGCCATTACTCTACTGTTTTTATATCGTGAGTAAGACACTTAACCTAAGCGTTTTTTGGCGTTTCTTTTCTCTTCCATCGCTCGCATTTTCCTAATGGCCCAGCCATCAATGGTCATAATAAATAAGATTAGTATTAGCAAATATGTAAGGGCTGTTACTATTAAAGGATATGAGTCGTACAGTAAACGAATTGGAATAGCCAAGCTTTCTGAGAGGCCTATCAATTCTGGATGCCTAAGAATATGTTCACCAATCATTCCAAGGCAGAGTATGGCGACAAAGCCATAAATATACGAGATCGCAATTTGTTCTTTGGCTGTATTATTGTTATTGAAAAGCTTGAATTTGAAAGGCGTGATACTGCGTAAATAATTAATGAGTGAAACACGATAAACAATTAAAAGCAGAGTCATGATGTTTAGAGAAAAATATACGCTTTGAGATATGATTAAATCCCATGGCAAAATAGGCTTTATCGATAGGTCGATAATCTTTTCAAAAAATAGCACCCAAGCCAAATATACTCTATGTCCATCTTTGCGGCATAGGATTATTATATTGATGAGTAAAATAAAGAAGATTATTTCAGTAACTGAAATTCTCGGACTGTCGAATAAGCTCGCTAAATATTGCATTTTTTATCCCACTGTACAGTTGGAAAGGTCACTGTTTCAGTCACTTTCTTGTAAACAGCTTGAGGGTCTCCACCGACATCTCCGCCGCCACCAACACCGCCAAATACATGTTTACATTGTTGTATGTTTAACTTTGTTTTTTCGTGTCTTGAATGAGGTTTCATTGCGGTAAGTCTCCATTAAACTCTGCAAAAACATATTCACATTGCCGCGCCTTTAGATTTTCTTGTTGGTTTTTACGCATGCAGTTCATCGCTTAGCGGTCTCCATCGTCTAGCTTATCTAAAAATTGTTGGCGTTCCTCTTTCGAAACCGAACTGAGTAACGATTTTAAGTATCGCACAGTAGCTGGGTTTAGTAACAGTACTCTAGCAGGGTTTTGTTTTACTTTATGTTTTTTAGCCAAATACTTGTTTACACACTCCTCATAAGCACCATGAGAAGGTTTGCAATATTCGTTTTCCCAATTACTGATTGTTTGGTGAGAGACACCCATATTTAAGAATTTAGCAAAACCTCGAAGACTAAGGCCGAGCGATAAACGCATGTAGAGAATATTTTCACCACTGAACTTAGAGCCAATTAAGCTAAGATCTTCGATCATTTTCGTCTTGCCTTTTTCCTGCTCTGTCATCGTCCTTGCCAAATTTATGAATGGGTGAATATGTATAATTGTGAAATTTATGTTTCTTACTGTCAATGTTTTATTTTTAACTGTAACCACTATGAATCGTCAAACACATTGGACAAAAGCTCATATATTCTCTTACTTCTAGAGCATGTGATAATTATTAGTGCAGGTGAGTGCAATATGCGTTCAAGTATTCATAAGACTATTTATTCACACTTTTTTAACTTTTAAGATGGTGAGCGATGAAGGAACAAACTCAGAAAGTAAAACCAAAAGAATCATACTTTAAGTTGCTGTACATCATGCTAAGCGGGCAATGCAATTACTTTAGTCTTGAGCGAAAACATGCAAATCTTCACTGCCCTTTATGTGCACTTCGAAGAGGTCATACTCGAGGGCACAATAATGATTAATCAAAGTCAACCAACAGAAAGACGGGAAAAAGTAGTAAAGCCCAAAGCGGCGCAAAAACAGCACTATCCAAGCAAAGTATTATGGGATAAGCGAATATGGCAAACTTACCTCTGTTAAAAATTAAACTCTGCTTATGGGCAGAGTTATATCGCAAGTATTAACTTATTCCAATTACCATGAAAGCGCGAATTCACTTCGGTGAGTGCAGACCTAAGCGATTACCTTCTGTATCTATAAATAACGCGAAGAAACCGCTTTCGTCTGCATGTGGGGTTTTGGGGGTCAGTATTTTCCCACCGCTTTCTTCTACTTTTGATAGCACTTGCTGTAAGTCTTCACCCGCGTTTAAATACAGAGTGACGCCAGTGCTGGAAGGAGTGTAACCTTCGCCTTGAACAATCACACCTACGGTAGATTGCCCTTCGTACGGGAAGAGTGCCATTGTCATTTCAGGCATATCTATGGTTTCAATGGAGACCGCAAAAATGCGGCTGTAGAACTTTACGGCGCGCGTTATGTCGGTTGCTGGAATTTCAAAAATTGATGCGAAGCTGTGCATGTTGTCGTCCTTATTTTCTATGTGTGTCGGCTAGCTATTGGTGATTAGGCTGGACTCGTTTAAGATTCAACGAGTTCGACTTTAAGATAGCGTGGGGAGACAACAATTAATTGTAAAAAAGCGACAGGACTATTTATAGAAAAGCCGTGAAAGCGTCATGCTTTCGTCATCGAGAAACTCTCGCGGGTTTACCCCTGTAAGCGCTTTAAAGTCCTTAATAAAGTGAGACTGATCATAATAATTGCTTTTATAAGCGATGTTGGTGAGATTGTCTTCACGATTTATGATGAGTGTTAAAGCGCTTTGCAAGCGCACAAGTTTACTTAAATGTTTTGGACTGATACCGACAAGGTCTAAAAACTTCCGCTCTAGTTGGCGCCTTTTATTGGGATTTGATTTGGTGATTGCATTAACCGATATATCGCCATTTTGTGCAAAGATAATGTCTACCGTTGCTTTTACAATGTGCTCAATTGTCCGCGGGTCGCTCAGCTTGTGAAGGAGAAAGGCCTCTAAAATCTCAATCCTTTGGCTTGTGTTTCGCGCTTGGATGATATCGCTTTCAAGCTTTGCGGCCTCATCGTGTTTAAATAATTCGTAAATCGATGTTTCCTGATTTTTTAAGTTTTTTATAGGTTTCGAAATAAAGTGGGAAAAGGCATAAGGAAAAAAGCTGGCTGCAAAGGTGTGAACGTATCCGGTTGGTTGAATATAAAAAGGTGAAACGGTTTGTCCTAGTACCATTGCGCGCGGTTGCAGTATGTAGTCATGTTCTGATGTATAGCGCTTAATATCGTCGCCCAATATAAAGGCCAGCTCAATGCAGCCGTCGGGGACAATGCGTTGCTTTGCAGCATTTTTATCTACAGTAATTTCCAATGTCCAAAAGCAATTGATAAATGAGGATAAATTTTCACTAGGTAAAAATTTTTTGTAATCCATAAAACCTCCGCATCTAGCTATGGACGGTTGAAATTTAGAGCAAATAAAAACTAACCTGAGGTTTGGATAAGGAATGAGCTAATTCATTGTTTTTAATATTACATTAAATTATTTCCTTATCTAGCCAGAGAGTTTTGGGGATAACAAGGCGAATTTACGTACCAATAGCTGGCTATTGGTACGTAAATTCAACGCTGTTAGCGCAAAAACTGGCTGCTAGAAAGGCATTAATTATCCGAAGCTCAGGTTAACTAGATTAGACTCTGGTACACTTAACAACCGTCTTATGGTCTGCTTTTTAGACGCGCTATACTTGCTACTGGCCTTTATTGATATGCTTATTTATCCAATCTTGGTAATAAGATACACGCGTTAATACTGCGGTTGACCCGTATTTGCCTAAAGTATAATTTTCCAAATCGCCTTCAATTTCTCTCCACGCTGCTAATCCAACCAATACCGGTGTTGAGCCTTGATAAATGATTGCTGCGCCGCCGCTATCTCCAGAACCGATGGTGCCTTCTAATGGCAACGCATCGGCTCCTTGTTCGAAGGTAAATCTGAGCCAGTGTGCTTTTGCTTCTGTGATCACGTTGTTGTAAACATGCATTTGATAGTCGTCTTGAGTGAAAGCCCAATCTGAGAAATATTTGGTGACTTGATACCATGCATAGGTAGTTAAGCTTGGTCCTTCAGAGTCGTGCTCTTCACCTGTTATCCCCGTTCCGATAGCGCCGCGACCAAACCCGGTTATTTCCATGCCTAACTCTTCATTTCCCTCATATATGGCGATGGGTTGAATGTGTGTTACCGGCTTACTTAAGCGAATTAATGCAATGTCTTTGGCGTTATTTAGCTGCTCCATAAGCGGTGCTGGGTCGCCTTCACTCCAATCACCTTCCACCTTTTTGTAATCCGGATGAATAATGATTTGTGCAATTTGATTTTCAACGCCATGCACCATGATAGGTTTGTCTTGGTAGTCATACATAAACGTATAAATTACGTGAGCTGGTGCCAATAACCAATGCTTATCGATTAACACCGATCCGCCTTGAAATGGCATATCAACATAAAACTGCGGGATGCTTTTAACCTTATACAAGTCAGGGTCAACATCATGTCTTTTGACAACCGCATGGTTCTGAAAAGAGGCAAACATGAGCAAAAAAATGGCAAGGTATTTCATCATTATTCCTTATTTATTATGTTGTTATTATTTCCAAAGAGGCCAATAAATCATCATACTGAAACTTTCTTTTCAATGCATTAATAAATGTACCTATTTTTTTATGATGCTCTCTCCTTCAAAAATATCTGTACGCTCACGAGATTAAAAGAAATAAAAACAAATGGTTATTGTCATGCTATGACGCCAAAAATATTGCAAATTAGTTGGGGGAAGTTAGCAATATGTTCTGCAACCAAACCAGCTACAGTGTCGATTTACACCTTACCCGTTGAATGTTGCCGTCAGGGAAACGTCAGCAAAAATCATGAAGAAATCACCAATATTACAAGTGCTTAAAGGTCGGTTTTATTAGGCTGAGCAGCAGCTTTTGAGGAAGCTTTACAAATAAACTCTATTAAATAAAGAGGCACGTTATGACCAATAAAATAGTACAAAAAAGCTTTGTCACTCTAGCCATACTTATGAGCAGCTGCGAAGTGGCAGAAGCTAAAGGACCGTTTGAAGCGACTTCTGGAATACTCAAAGGTCCTTATCTTGGGCAAACGCCACCAGGCCTAATCGCTAAGCCTTTTGCTCCTGGTATTGTGAATACCGAAGAATGGGGAGACTCTGGTGGCTTCTCTCTTGATATGAACAAATTCTATGTTAGCAGGTGGAAGCACACCTCTGATGCCAAAGAGCCTGAGTCTCTTGTTTTTACAAGAGTGGGTGATAGCTGGCAAAGGGCAGTGATGGCAAAAGGAGAGCGTAGGCCATTTTTCTCGCCAGATGGGAAAACGCTCCGTTATGGAGCCAAATATAAGGAGCGTACCGCTGAAGGGTGGTCCGAGATGAAAAGCTTAGGCCCCGAATTTGAAAAGTACCCCATCATGGGGCTTTCAGCATCGGCTAAGGGCACGCTAGTTTTTGATGAGAGAACTTCAGATGGCAATGGGGTGCTCCGTTATTCGCTGCTAATTGACGGGAAACGACAACCACCTGAACCGCTAAGTAAAGCAATCAATACAGGTAAATGGAATGCACACCCTTATATTGCGCCAGATGAAAGTTACATCATGTGGGATAGTGTAAGAGAAACTGGCTTTGGTAGTAGTGATCTTTATATTAGTTTTCGTGCAAAAGATGGCTCTTGGGGAGAAGCTATTAATTTGGGAGATAAAGTCAATACGGAAGCTGAAGAAGGTGGACCACATTTTACACCTGACGGAAAGTATTTCCTTTTTAGTAGAATGGTGCCGCATGCAAACGGTAAAAAAGGTTCTCAATCAGATCTTTATTGGATTGATGCGCAGTTTATAAAGGATCTGAAACCAATAGATTAAGTATTAAGCACTATATTTAAAGCTGCTTGACAACTCTTATATCTTTGTTCCTTCGTTATGATGTATTGCTAATGCTAAACTAAAAGGCTTGGGGGCTACTTACATATTACAAATGCGGTAGCGTACCCAAGCTAATTCCTTGTTAGTCTTTAACTTTCCGTTATTGTCGTTAGTTTAATATTCCCGATAGAATTAGAGCCAGTATGATAGCTATGTATGTTTTGTTATTTATATTGTCAGCGTACGGGTAAGCTGCACATACTGGATAAGGATAGTCAGGGCCTACCAATTGTGATTTTCCTAGTGATGCGGGTGGATCTATTCTAGGTGGTAATGGACCGATAAATAGCTTTCTAAAAAGGGTATCTCTCATATTTCCCTACCATGGAATAAAACCGAACTCTGAAGTGTCAGAACAGCATTAAGGTTAAGTTAATTTATGTGCTCATAGCATGTCAAAGTTAAGGTTTTTGTAATTAAGGGCGAGTTATTGATAGAGGAAAGTCAGTAACTCGTTAACCTAGCGCTATACTATTTTGAATTAATTTAAAGGAGTAATGGTATGATAAGGACCGTATTTACACTCATTTTTTTCTTTTGGGCAACCAGTCTTAGCGCTCAAGAGTTGATCCTATCGAAGGTCATCAAGTTAAATGTCGACTCACCTATTATTATTTCGCATGTATCTGAAACGTTAGTGTTGACGTTTGAAGATAATAAGTTGCTTCACGAAACGTTAGATCCGCAAAAATTTATACCTGCTGTTGATTTATCTGGGCATGAACATCAATTTATACGGAGTTTGTTTGAGGTCGATTCAAGAATGAAATTGCCTGCTTGGCTCCAGGTACTTTCAGAAGAGATCGCAAACTCTTTTCCAATACAGAATGTTCAGCAGAAATCAATTGACGATATTACGATATTTAGTAGTTACAACAAAGAGGAAGCGCATGGAATAGTGTTTGTTCTTGAAGCACAAGTTATTCATAAAATAGAGGTTTTTGGACAACAAATACAGTTTCAAAATGTGATAAACAAAATAGTTAAAAGGAGTTAGTAATCATGGCATTAAGTGATAAAGAAAAAGACAACTTGAGAACTTTTCTCTCAAGCCTTTATGGAGCACAAGTAGACAGCTGGGATATAAACGACGCTGTGTTTGATCAAACTGTTAAAATGCTGCAACAGTCGAAGAAGTGTTCCGATTTGATGGATTTGGTGCCTAGGCCAATGACCATAGGACAATCCCCAATTAATTATATTAAAAAGTCTGCGCGAGAGTTGTTACTCAGAAAACTAAAAAATGAAAAGCAACACTATAAAGTATGCGTGAGCGCAGTTGCGGTAAAGACAAAATCAAAAATGCATATGGCCGCAATGGGGTTGTAAAACTACTTTAATCTCAAAGTACCAACACAGTGTCATTTCTGTAGTTGCAAATAAGAAATGGCACTTGACCCACTCTTCATTATTTTTCGCCACTTTATCTAATAAATATCAAACTTCTCTTGTCGCTAACCTTATTAATAAGTTGTCAAAAACCTAATTCATACAAAAATGTGTAGGCTCCTACCACACTTGACCTCAAGTTCACTTGAAGTAGTACAGTCACCACTTGTTAGCATGGCACAATGGTAGGAGTGGTAACGCATGTTAGAAGATACGGTAAATACAGAGGATAAAACTGCCCTGGGAGCCGGACAAAAGCGGGTGTTGTTCAGCTTGGCTGTGGTACTCATTTTGCCAACGCTTGGCATGAGTAGTATCAATGTCTTATTGCCAACACTTGCGGAGGAGTTTGGCGTTGGGCAGGCATTGGTGAATTGGGTAGTTGTGGCATATTTGCTTTCGCTTACCGCGTTTATTCTTGGTGCTGGCGCTGTTGGAGATAGTGTTGGCCGAAAAAGGGCACTTCGCATTGGGATTGGTGTCTTTTGTGTGGGCTCCATTGTCGCTGGGCTGAGTGTAAATCTTTGGATGTTGATTGCTGCTAGGCTGTTCCAAGGCATTGGTGCTGCGCTGTTATTATCCCAAGTATTTGCACTGGCAAGCGTTGCGATGCCAAAGCGTAAAGTTGGACTTGCAATGGGGTTACTCGGTACTACCGCTGCAATTGGCACGGCACTGGGACCATTGCTAAGTGGCGCAATGCTAGAATGGTTATCATGGCAGTTCACTTTTTGGTTGATGATATTGCTCGGTGGTGCAGCTTACTTTTTAATAGCAAGGTTTCTGCCTGATGATGTCGCAAGTCCACCTGAGCTACAGCGTTTTGATGTTATTGGAAGCGTGTGGCTGTCGGCGTCATGCCTATTTTATGTGTTGGCTATGCCATCGAGTAGTTCGTTTAGTCTTGTCTTGCATAGCATATTTTTCTTATTTTCTGTGGCTTTTATCTACTGGTTTGTACAAAGCCAAAAGCGTGCTCAATTTCCACTTGTGAGTTTGGCTTTTCTTAAACACAAGCTACGCAATACCTCGTTAATCGTGAGCTTTATTGTTGACGCCATCGCGATGTCGACATTAGTTGTCGGGCCTTTTTATCTTACTTATGCGTTAGAGCTAAGCCCAGTCACGGTTGGTCTTATTGTGTCTATTGGACCTTGTATTGCTGCTGTTGCTGGTTATCCGTCAGGCGAGGTGGTTGATCATTTTGGTATCGCGTTTGCTATGTTTTTGGGCTTGCTGATGATCCTCATTGGGACAATTAGCTTTGCAATCTTACCTTCATTATTTGGACTTTATGGCTATGTTGTGGCGTTATTTGTATTAACTCCCGGAAGGCAGTTGTTTCTAGCGGCCCACCATACCTTTGTGATGACGACAGTAGCCGAAAAAGAAAAGGGCATGGGATCTGGGCTCATTAATTTATGTAAAAACTTAGGGCTAATGACCGGAGCCTCATTACTTGGTGGTGTATTTAGCGTGTTGTTGCAGGTAAAGAGTGCGGCCTTAGCAAGCTCTGCACAACTTAATATGGCATTTTCACTGACTTTTTTACTCGCTGCACTGTTTATTTTGGTTTCGCTCGTTGCCGTATTTGTGATTAGCCGAAAGCAAGCGTTTTAAAAGTAGAATTTAACCTAAGCTTCGGATAACTAATGTCCTTCTAGCTGCCAGTTTTAGCGCTAACTACGTAAATTCGCCTGGTTATCAGTAAAACTCTCTGGCTAGACAAAGATGTAATTTAAGGTGAACTTCAAAAACAATAATTTAGCTCATTCCTTCTCCAAACCTCAGATTAATTAATAACAG
>NZ_CP068022.1:300000-417500 GCF_016695175.1 Pseudoalteromonas sp. GCY | reverse complement strand
CGTTAACTGAATACATAGGTTAACGAGGCGAACGCGGAGAACTGAAACATCTAAGTACCCGTAGGAAAAGAAATCAACCGAGATTCCGAAAGTAGCGGCGAGCGAAATCGGACCAGCCCTTAAGCTTTAGTGTAGTTAGTGGAACATGTTGGAAAGCATGACGAAACAGGGTGATAGTCCCGTACACAAAAACTTATCTAAAGTGAAATCGAGTAGGTCGGAGCACGTGAAACTTTGACTGAATATGGGGGGACCATCCTCCAAGGCTAAATACTCCCAACTGACCGATAGTGAACCAGTACCGTGAGGGAAAGGCGAAAAGAACCCCTGTGAGGGGAGTGAAATAGAACCTGAAACCGTGTACGTACAAGCAGTAGGAGCCTACTTGTTGGGTGACTGCGTACCTTTTGTATAATGGGTCAGCGACTTATATTCTGTAGCGAGGTTAACCATTTAGGGGAGCCGTAGCGAAAGCGAGTCTTAACTGGGCGCTTAAGTTGCAGGGTATAGACCCGAAACCCGGTGATCTAGCCATGGGCAGGTTGAAGGTTGAGTAACATCAACTGGAGGACCGAACCCACTAACGTTGAAAAGTTAGGGGATGACCTGTGGCTAGGAGTGAAAGGCTAATCAAACCGGGAGATAGCTGGTTCTCCCCGAAATCTATTTAGGTAGAGCCTCGGACGAATACTTACGGGGGTAGAGCACTGTTAAGGCTAGGGGGTCATCCCGACTTACCAACCCTTTGCAAACTCCGAATACCGTAAAGTAATATCCGGGAGACACACGGCGGGTGCTAACGTCCGTCGTGGAGAGGGAAACAACCCAGACCGTCAGCTAAGGTCCCAAAGTGTATGTTAAGTGGGAAACGATGTGGGAAGGCTAAAACAGCTAGGAGGTTGGCTTAGAAGCAGCCACCCTTTAAAGAAAGCGTAATAGCTCACTAGTCGAGTCGGCCTGCGCGGAAGATGTAACGGGGCTAAACATACCACCGAAGCTACGGCTGCGAATATACCACCCAAACTATTTTAAGATTAACGTTGATGCACGAAGTGCCCAACGGTCAAGCGGTCAACACGTTGAGTTGGCAAGAGATAGTTTCGGGGTATATTCGCGGGGTAGGGGAGCGTTCTGTAAGTGGCTGAAGGTGTGCCGGGAGGCATGCTGGACATATCAGAAGTGCGAATGCTGACATGAGTAACGACAAGAGGAGTGAAAAACTCCTCCGCCGGAAGACCAAGGGTTCCTATCCCATGTTAATCAGGGTAGGGTGAGTCGACCCCTAAGGCGAGGCTGAAGAGCGTAGTCGATGGGAAACGGGTTAATATTCCCGTACTCGGTATGAATGCGATGGGGGGACGGAGCAGGCTAGGCAAGCATGGCGTTGGTTGTCCATGTGAAAGGCTGTAGGCTGGTGACTTAGGAAAATCCGGGTTGCCAAGGCTGAGAGTCGAGACGAGCCACTAAGGTGGTGAAGTTGTTGATGCCCTACTTCCAGGAAAAGCCTCTAAGCTTCAGTTCATACTGAATCGTACCCTAAACCGACACAGGTGGTCAGGTAGAGAATACTAAGGCGCTTGAGAGAACTCGGGTGAAGGAACTAGGCAAAATTGTACCGTAACTTCGGGAGAAGGTACGCTCTTGTTTGTGAAGGACTTGCTCTGTAAGCAAACGAGAGCCGCAGTGACCAGGTGGCTGGGACTGTTTATTAAAAACACAGCACTGTGCAAAATCGTAAGATGACGTATACGGTGTGACACCTGCCCGGTGCCGGAAGGTTAATTGATGGGGTTAGCTTAGGCGAAGCTCTTGATCGAAGCCCCGGTAAACGGCGGCCGTAACTATAACGGTCCTAAGGTAGCGAAATTCCTTGTCGGGTAAGTTCCGACCTGCACGAATGGTGTAACCATGGCCACGCTGTCTCCACCCGAGACTCAGTGAAATTGAAATCGCAGTGAAGATGCTGTGTACCCGCGGCTAGACGGAAAGACCCCGTGAACCTTTACTACAGCTTGGCACTGAACATTGACCCTACATGTGTAGGATAGGTGGGAGGCTTTGAAGCAGAGACGCTAGTTTCTGTGGAGCCGACCTTGAAATACCACCCTTGTAGTGTTGATGTTCTAACTTAGGCCCCTGAATCGGGGTTGAGGACAGTGCCTGGTGGGTAGTTTGACTGGGGCGGTCTCCTCCCAAAGAGTAACGGAGGAGCACGAAGGTTTGCTAAGTACGGTCGGACATCGTACGTTTAGTGTAATGGTAGAAGCAAGCTTAACTGCGAGACAGACACGTCGAGCAGGTACGAAAGTAGGTCATAGTGATCCGGTGGTTCTGAATGGAAGGGCCATCGCTCAACGGATAAAAGGTACTCCGGGGATAACAGGCTGATACCGCCCAAGAGTTCATATCGACGGCGGTGTTTGGCACCTCGATGTCGGCTCATCACATCCTGGGGCTGAAGTCGGTCCCAAGGGTATGGCTGTTCGCCATTTAAAGTGGTACGCGAGCTGGGTTTAGAACGTCGTGAGACAGTTCGGTCCCTATCTGCCGTGGGCGTTTGAGAATTGAGAGGGGCTGCTCCTAGTACGAGAGGACCGGAGTGGACGAACCGCTGGTGTTCGGGTTGTGATGCCAATTGCATTGCCCGGTAGCTACGTTCGGAACTGATAACCGCTGAAAGCATCTAAGCGGGAAGCAGGCCTCGAGATGAGTTCTCACTTTGACTTAGAGTCAACTGAAGGGCCGTTGAAGACTACAACGTTGATAGGCGAGATGTGGAAGTGCTGTGAGGCATTAAGCTAACTCGTACTAATTACCCGTGAGGCTTAACCATACAACGCCAAAGTGGTTTATAAGCGACAGAAGTTAATAGACTAAAGTAGACAAAAGAATTTAATAAGCTTTTTCCGGATTTACATTGATGAGGGAGACTTCATTGATGAACAGAATTTCCTGGTGACTATAGCGTTTTGGACCCACCTGACCCCATGCCGAACTCAGAAGTGAAACAAAACAGCGTCGATGATAGTGTGGATTACCCATGTGAAAGTAGAACATCGCCAGGGCCAAATAAGAGAAACCCGTCGCAGTAATGCGACGGGTTTTTTGCTGTTTGGGTTATAGAAATTTGAGATATAAAAAACCTCGTGAGGTTTTCTAACCTAAGTAAATGCGCTCCCACCATAGCATAAGCACTATGCAACATGGTAGGAGGTGGTTTACCCGCCGATGGGTTGCAATGAAAGCTTCGGCTCAGAAATAATGTGGAACACCCATGTACATCAAAACCCGTTTCAACAATACGACGGGTTTTTTGTTGTTTGGGATATAAAAAACCTCGCGAGGTAAACTCACTCCCACCACAGTTTAAGCACAGTGCAATATGGTAGGAGATGTATGGACTCCTCCCCCTTATCGGGAGAGTACGGTATAAAGATATTGCAAAACACTTTTACCAAATAAGGAGTCCATACATGACACAGTCTAATTTAATTGCTATCGACTTGGCAAAAAACATTTTCCAGGTGGCACAGCTGAAAGGCAATAAACTCAAGTTTAATAAGCCAATGAAACGCGAACCTATGCTTGAGTTGCTAGCAAAAACCGAGGGTTCAAAGGTCGTGATGGAAGCTTGTGGTAGCGCCCAGCATATTGCTCGCAAAGCACTGTCACTGGGGCACGACGTCATGTTGCTTCCCCCTAAGTTCGTAAAAGCGTTTAGGCAAGGCCAAAAAACCGATGCAAACGATGTTCTCGCCATTGCCAGTGCAAGCCAAGCATACAACGTGAAGCCCTGTAAAATCATGACAGTTGAAGAGCAAACGTTACAATCATTGAGCCAAGCGAGAACCTTAGTAGATAAACAAAAGACTCAGCTTTCAAATCAAATACGTGGATTGCTATTAGAGTTTGGTGTTGTCATTAATCAAGGCGATGCTGCGTTAACACAAGTCGTTCCAGATATTTTAGAAGATGCTGAAAATGCGCTCCCCATCGCATTAAAACAAGCACTCGCGGTGAGTTATGACCTATATAAAACACAATGCGACGCTAAAGCACAGCTACATAAACAAGTTGAAGCGATAACCAAGCAAAATGAGAGCTGCCAGCGTTTAATGGCATTAGAAGGCGTTGGCCCAATTATCGCGATAGAGCTGCTATCCTTTTTAGGCAATACTTCACAATTTAGTGATGCCAGAGGGGCGGCGGCATGTGCAGGTGTTACACCGACCCAGCACTCATCAGGCGGAAAAGCCAAGATAGGTCATATCCCCAAAAGACGAGGCAATACATTAAGGAAAAACCTGTTTCTCGGTGCAAGAACGGTAGTCAGCAGGCTAAAACATAAAGAAGCGACCACAGAGAAAGAACGCTGGATAAAAAACCTACTCGCCAAGAAAAGCGTGAAATGTGTTGCCATTGCATTGACCAACAAAACGGTTAGAACTGCCTATGCCTTACTTAAAAACGGTTCAACATACGAGCCAAAAATCTTAGCGGCATAGCACTGAGTAACAGAAGAACAAATCAAGATAAACAGAAAAAGAAAGCAAAAAGCATACTGAGATTACCCCCAGTATTGAACAAGCCAAGATAGAGCATTAAGCGGTGAGACCCACCCTTGAGAGCCTGTTAAAGCGCAGGTGTATACAAATACCGCGTAGGAGATAAGGCACAAGGGCGCGAATACATCAAAGAGGCCGAGGTAGCACCTCATCAAGAGCCCGGATATAAGCACGCAATCACACCAATAATGCTAAAAGTGGCTTGTACAATTGGAGGAGTCCATATAAGGTGGTTTATCCGCCGATGGGTTGCAATGAAAGTTTCGGCTCAGAAATAATGTGGAACACCCATGTACATCAAAACCCGTTTCAACAATACGACGGGTTTTTTGTTGTTTGGGATATAAAAAACCTCGCGAGGTTTTCTAACCTAAGTAAATGCGCTCCCACCACAGCATAAGCACAGTGCAATATGGTAGGAGGTGGTTTACCCGTCGATGGGTTGCAATGAAGTTCCGGTAAAAAAACCATGTACATAAAAACCCGTAGCAGCAATGCGACGGGTTTTTATGCTTTTTAGGTAGAAAACCTCGCGAGATAAATTCGTTCCCACCATATACACATTGCTAGGGTTTGAAAAAACTCCAGGCGATAAAACGGCTTGTTTTATTACCTTGTTCCATCTCGATCAATTTCACTTGTTCGGCAGCGACCTGTTTAAGTTGTTGTTTAAGTGGTTTTACGTTGTCTTTATTCGAGATAAGGGAAGTAAACCAGTAAACTTGCTCTTTGAAAGTGACACTCTCAGAGATCATATCCAGTATAAAGCGCTTTTCTCCACCTTCACACCATAACTCTTGAGCTTGGCCACCAAAGTTTAGCGACG
The DNA here is from genome assembly GCF_016695175.1 of Pseudoalteromonas sp. GCY. Lineage (NCBI taxonomy): Bacteria > Pseudomonadati > Pseudomonadota > Gammaproteobacteria > Alteromonadales > Pseudoalteromonadaceae > Pseudoalteromonas > Pseudoalteromonas sp. GCY. Next base: position 412,109 of record NZ_CP068022.1, on the reverse strand, counting down.
CTTGTGGTGCTCTGTTTAGGTTTTTCCACTTTCTTTGCGTGCCCTTGTTTGCATCTGCTTCACTGGCATGGAAGGGCGGGTTACATATTGAAAAATGATAAAACTGGTTTGCTTTTATTATCGTTTTAAAAAAGTGATTAGGCTGCTTTTGTTGCATCACTTTTACCGGCAACTTATTTAGTTCTGCGATGGTTTTGGCACACTTCACAGCAAGAGGATTGATATCAGAGGCAACAAAGCGCCAGTTATACTCTCTTGATCCTAAGATGGGGTAGATCAAATTGGCACCAGTGCCAATATCTACACCTTGCACCTTATCGGGCAAGTTACTTTTATCTAACAGATCTTTCAACGCATGGATATAGTCTGCTCTGCCTGGAACCGGCGGGCATAAAAATTGTGCAGGGATATCCCAAACTTGTATATCGTAGTCTGATTTAAGCAATGCTTTATTCAACAGTTTTACGGCATCTGGATTAGTGAAGTCGACGCTTTTTATGCCATCAGCTCGGTTGTAAGTAAAATTCTTTAAAGCGGGTTCAATTGCCATGAGCTTGTCTAGATCATAGCCTGAGTTATGCTTGTTTCTTGGGTGCACAGGATTCTTCGAATAAATAAAAAGGATTATAACACTTTTAATCGAACGCTTAAGTCTTGAATACTGGCTTTATCTTAAAGGCATATCAACCTCTTTATTTGCTTCGTTTAAGAGTTTACTTATCAATCAGTCAACTGGTACGATGAGGCTAGTATTCAAAGAAAAAAACAAAGAAATGATAGAGCAAAAATCACTATTAGTTGATATAGCCGATGGGCATAAACTCCACCTCAGATATATAGCGAAACCGGATAGTAGCGGCCCCGTTGTGTTTTTTATGCATGGTGCGGTTGAAAATGGCAAAATTTTTTATACTGAAAGCAATAAAGGGCTAGCGCCTTTTTTAGCTGAACACGGCTATCGCTGTTTTGTTGGTGATCTTCGTGGGCGAGGAGAGAGCATACCTAAAATCGACGCTGAAGCGGATTATGGTCAAACTGAATCAATCTTGCACGAAATCCCTGAAATGCTGAATTTTATCGAACGATATACCGGATCTAGAGCACAATATTGGATTGCACATTCTTGGGGAGGTGTATTGATGAATAGTGTTTTTGCACGCTTTCCTGAAGAAATCCAGCATGTTAATGCATGTGTCTATTTTGGCTCTAAGCGTAGTTTACATAACAATCACCTGAGCAAATTACTGAAAGCAAACCTGCTGTGGTTTAACGTTGCGCACTATTATTCGAAAAAGCATGGTTATTTACCTGCAAAGAGGCTTGGTTGGGGAAGTGATGATGAGTCTTTAAAATCACATGCTCAAAGTGCTGACTGGGCTCAGAAGCACCCATGGATTGACTCGGATGACGGTTTTAATTATGCCGCAGTATTACAAGACATGACGTTACCTCCAATCTTGCACATTGCGGGTGTTAAAGATAAAGCACTAGCACAACCTGTCGATATTCAAGCATTTATTCGTGAATCGGGAAAGGGGATACAAGAACTCAGAATTTATGGAAAAAAGCACGGCCATCGGCACAATTATGGGCACATAGACATGTTAACCCATAAACATGCACGTGATGATCAGTTTAAAGATTTGCTGGCGTGGTTTGATCGCTTTGCGGTTGAGCAATCATCTTCTCAATAAACGCTTCATAGCGCTGCCACTTTTCTAGTGGCTGCGTGCTGATTGGCTTTCTGACCTGCGCTTTACTTAGGGTATGCACCGGCTTTTTAGATTTGTGAAACTCCAAGCATTCTGGTTCGTATTTCTGATATAAAAAGCTCAAGCATTGTTTGAGGGACTTTTCAGGCTCTGCGATAAGTTGTTCGTAACTGAGCGTAAAAATATCTCTTTTCATAAATTGGTTAAAATGTGACATCAAGTCGCTTTGCGCTTGCGCATACAAGGCAAATTCACTTAAAGAGCAAAAGTAGGGCTCGCTTTCGGCGAAATGATTACTATAGACCGACCAGGCTGTAGCATTGAGGTTACGAGTTAAATGAATAATTCGTGCCTCAGGGAAGAGCTTGTGGATTAAGCCCAGATTTTGAAAATTAGCTGGAAGTTTATTGATCACCACTTCTTCCGGCACTCGATGTCGCTTTATCTCGTCGACATAGAGTATGCGGCAATGATCTAACATAGAGTTACTTAGTTGGTCTAAACAAGCAGGGAACTCTGCATTATTGCGTTTACTGAGGTAAGGGACAATTTTATCGCTGATCACGGTATTCTCGCCTAGTGTACCAACATGTGAATGTTGCACTAGCATTTGTTCTAGGAGAGTCGAACCAGTTCTTGGCAAACCAACAATAAAAACAGGCGTAAATGTTGTCTTAACCCTATCACTAGGTTTATCAAAAAACGCTTTGCCGCAATGCTGTTTGATTGATTCAAAAAATGGCAGCATGTCTACAGTACGAAACTCGCTCATCAGCAGCTGTGTATCATTCGCTAAAGCATAGTTATCTTGAGCTGCATTAAAGTTACCTAATTGTTCATGACACTTAGCTAGAGCATAGTGGATCACGGTTTTTAGTCTCGGTGCTTCAAACTCATTTTCCAACTTTTCTAAAATCGTTAAGTATGTAGGTAATTCTTTGGCTGAGGACATCTGTACCAGTTCGTACAGCATAAAGGCAGTCACTGTACTATGAGGACAATCTAATCCCGCTTTAAAGACGTTTTTAGCTTGTTCAATAAAGCCATAGTCCAGATAAAATTGACCGAGTTGGTAATGGGCTTGGGCATTATGTTTTGCCACGCTTAAGGTGTATTCAAGTACGGTCTTTGCGTCAACCGGTGAACCTACGGCTAAAAACGCATCGGCCAATGCGAAGAGCGGCTCAAGCATTTTTGGTAAATGTTCGCATGCTCTTTTTAAATAGTAGATTGCGTTATCATACTGCTCTAAACGCATGCAAATGCGGCCTAAACCAAATAGAGCAGGACCGTTGTTAGGTGACTGTTTAAGTACAGACTTGTACATAAACTCTGCTTCTCTAAGCTTGTTTTCGGCTAATAATTCGTTGGCTCGCTTTAATAACAACATGTTTGTATTCAAAATTAACTGCTTTGTTATATAGGATAAAAATAAAAAGGCGAAATAGCTAATGCTAGTTCGCCTTTGTTTCTGGGTTACAGTAAAAGTTAGAACGTATAGGTTGCTTTCACATAGTAGAAACCACCATTAATACCGTATGGTGAAGTTTCGTAGTATTTTCCGCCCCAGTTGTTATTTGGGATACCCGTAGCGTCAAAGAAGTCTAGTTCTTCAGCATCTTGGTCAAAGATATTATTTGCACCAACAGATAGACTGATTGAATCTGTTGCAAAGTAGGTAAGCTCTGCGTCAAATGTGATTGTCGCATCCGCTGTTTTTGCTGTTGCATCATAATCTACGTGGACGCCTTGGTATTCCCCAAAGTAGTTCATACGAACAAAACCTGAGAAGTTATCCCATTGCTGAGCCCAAGTTAATGTACCTCTATGCTTCGGTAAGTCGTTTTCTAAACGAGATACCTTGAAGTCACCTGTGATAGCAGAGAAGCGGTCTACTTCAGTTTCATTCCAGTTGTATGCTGCACTGAATGTGGCATAACCACCCAGCATATCCATAGAGTAGTTACCAACTAAGTCGATACCTTGAGTCGTGGTATCGAAGTCATTGGTAAAGAAGCTCACCTGCGCCAAGTTATCAACGTTAGGAACACCCGCCGCTTTAAGGGCTGCTTTGTCAGCATCACTTAAAACGATTTTTTCAGACTGGCTTAGACGGTCAGTTACTTCAATGTTGTAGTAATCTAACGTAATAAATAAGTCGCCAGAGCGATATACCGCACCTAGTGTATAACTTTCTGACTCTTCAGGAGTCAATTCAGTACCACCAAGCTGCTCTGAAACAGGGTTTGTTGGTGGTAATAGTGCTGAATCTACCAGTACACCACTGCTTAAGTTTGTCTGCACGTTAGACACGTTAGCTTGACCTACCGTTGGCGCGCGGAAACCGGTACTGATTGAACCACGAACCGAGAAGTCTTCGGTAACATGATATTGACCTGTGATCTTAAAGTTTGTAGTCGAACCAAATGAATCGTAATCTTCGTAACGAAGCGCCCATCCCATCATAAATTCTTCAGTAAATGGTGTTTCAATATCTACATAAGCGGCATAGTTACGACGAGTGTATTCTCCTGCTGCAGAAGGTTTAAATCCAGGGAAACCATTTGAACCTATCCCAAAGCCTTGCTCAGTCAGCGGCCCTGCAATAAATGATGCTTCGTCACCTGAAAGTACTTCGAATGTTTCTTCGTGCCACTCAAGACCTGCCGCAACGTTTACATCATACGCTAAATCAAAATCATAGCCCTTTGATACATCGAAATTGAAATTCTTTTCCAGTTGGATGTATTTACCTGGGCTAAAGTCCATTGGTGTATCAGCGCCAAGAGAAGCATTCACAGTATTAGTGATGAAATAACGTGATTCGTTACGGCCGACTGAGCCACTCAAATCCCAAAAACCGCCTTCAAGGAAACCATCTTTAAATTCACCTTCAACACCAATAGTTAGAGAGGTATCAGTGATGTTACCACCAAAATTTGGAGTAAAACCGCCTGGTAAAATTTCATTAAAGGCAAAACAGTTTCTACCTAACTCTGTATCAGCCGCAATTAATTGATATGCTGGGATATTCGCTACATTTTTATCCGTTAGATTAACGACTGGACACTCGATGCCAACACCTACGCCATCTAGGTCGCCTACGAGTAAGGTTTCGCCACCATCGTTAGAATAAACACCTGGACGGGTTTGAGGGTTTCGATAATAGAATCCGCCTTTAACGTCTCGCTCAGAGTAGTTACCAAACATATAGAATCGAGCATTGTCAGTGACGTCTACACCAATGTTACCAAAGATACTGATATCGTCCTTGATTTCTGGTGCACCCCAAATTTGCGCTGGGTCACCAACGCCTTCAACTCCAGCACCAATGTATGCTGCTGCGTCAGGACGTTGAACACTGCGGCTGGTCGCATCTGCTTCTTTGTACTGAAAGCTTAGGTTAGCAAATCCATCGTCCGTAAATGGCAGACCTACGTTACCTTCGATCACCGTCGTATCGCCGTCACCTTCGTAATATTCACCTTGACGAATAGAGAAAGATCCCCCTTCGCTTGCGTCTTTAAGAACAAAGTTCATTACACCTGCGATTGCATCTGAACCGTACTGTGCTGCTGCACCATCACGAAGTACTTCAACTTGTTTCAATGCGATACTCGGGATCACTGAAATATCAGGACCTTGAGCACCGTCGTTAATACCACCACCTAAAAAGGCAATAACCGACGAACGGTGGCGACGCTTACCATTTAACAAAATCAGCGTACTATCAGCAGGCAATCCGCGTAAGTTAGCTGGCCTTACTAAAGTCGCTGCATCACTGATAGGATTCGCGTGTACGTTCAAAGACGGTACTGATCCTTTCAGTAACTCGAGCATGTCAGAACCTGCCGCCTTTGACATATCTTCTGCACCGATTATGTCGATAGGTACCGGTGACTCGCCTACAGAGCGAGGCGCCGCCCGAGAACCTACAACGGCGATTTTTTCGACTTTTTCATCTGCTTTAGCTTTTGTTTGATTGGCTTCTTCAGCCATTACGGTAGTGGTAAGAAGTGAAGTAGTTGCTGCTGAAGCGAGCGCGAAGCGAATTGCACGGCGCAGCGTGTTACTTTTTAGTTTCATCCTGTTTCCCCAGTTGATTGTTGTTGTCATACCAATAAAAAAGGTCATTTATAATATTTTTACCTTTAATACACATATAATTTAATTTGCTCTATGTTGGCAAGCGCTTTTTTAAAATTAGCAGTGATTTCTGAAACTGCAACTTTCTTAATAACTTTTTGTTTAGGCTAAGAAGAATTGCAAAATTTGAATGGTAAGTTATTGTTGAAGATGAACTTTTGAGCACTTTAGCTACTTTTCTAGACAAACACCCAGCTGCTTAAAATTTGTTGTTACAAAATTTAGCGAGTTTACTGAAATTTCATTATTCAGTTTTTGTAGATTAATTGAACAGTGCTGAACGTTAGTCTTTGTGTGAGTGATTATTGTACAGTTTTGTGTGGTAATTTAGGTTGATTTTGTTCTAGTTCGTTGTTTTGCACACTTTACGTATAACTTTGCTCACTAGAATAGGTAATTTGTATCAATGGCTAATAGCTAAAGTGCTAAAAATTTTGATAGACTCTGGACAACACTATCTTTGAGTTTATTAATGAAACTGATCAAAGTTGTCCATAAAGCACCGATGCGCGTTGCTCGGATCAGTAAACGCAGACAGCAAATAAGATTGCGCAGAGCAATGATTGCGCTCAAATGCGCACTAGAACAAGAGAAACAAGAAACTAAAGAAATGCTTGAGATATACAAGCGATATACTTTGGGGCGAGCGCATAAGGCTGAGCTAAAAACAGCAAACGCCCAACTCGTGGATATTCTCAAAGGATTAGGACTGGGTGTGTTTGCAGTTTTACCTTTTGCCCCCATTACCATTCCGATAATCGTAAAGGTTGGTCAATTAGTGGGCGTGGATGTTTTGCCTAGTTCATTCAATTTGAAAAAAAAGCCAACAAAAACCAAGGAACAGTGAATTTTCTTTTTAGCCTTGGTAATCTAAGTACGAACATAATAAATTTGAGGCCTACATGAACAACCTACTCGTTCACTCTGCTATGGGTACACCCATTTCTATCTTCTCCGCTGCAGAATTAGCATCATGGCAAGCGCAGCAGTCAAGTACGACACAGCTTTTCGTAAAAACCGCACAACTTCAGTCGCAAAAAACCATTCTTATTCCGAATGCTGATTCTGGAGAAGTAGAGCGAGTTATTGTTATTGCTGAAGACGATGATTTTTGGCTATTGGGCGATCTTGCAAAGCAGTTACCAAAAGGCACTTATTTTATTGATATCGCTTCTGAGCAAGTTGAAAACCACGCTATTGCTTATTTACTGGGGGCGTATCAATTTTCTGCTTATAAAGAATTGCCAGCGATTGTCGCAAAGCTTGCTATCGCAGATGCCAATATATATGCCAAAGTAAAAGCGGCTGTCGAGTCTATTAATCTAGCAAGAGATCTGGTAAACACACCAGCTGCCGATATGATGCCTCAGCATATGGCTGAAGTAATGGAAGAGCTCGCAGAGCAATATGGCGCATCATTTGAACAAATTATTGGTGATGAGTTGTTAGAGCAAAACTACCCAACGATCCACATGGTGGGCCGTGCGAGTGACAATGCTCCGCGTTTGCTTGATTTACGTTGGGGTGATGAAAACCACGCAAAACTTACTTTAGTTGGGAAAGGCGTATGTTTTGACTCTGGTGGTCTGGACTTAAAACCAGCGTCTGGAATGCGTAATATGAAAAAAGATATGGGCGGAGCGGCTCATGTTATCGCGTTGGCCAATATGATTATGGCGGCAAAACTGCCTGTTAGATTACGCGTACTTATCCCTGCGGTAGAAAATGCGGTATCTCGCAATGCCTTTAGGCCAGGTGATGTGATCAAAACACGTAAAGGTATTACGGTTGAAATTGACAATACCGATGCCGAAGGACGCTTGGTTTTATGTGACGCATTAGCTGAAGCGCAAACAGAAGCGCCAGAGCTATTGATAGATTTTGCAACCTTGACAGGTGCGTGTCGCATCGCCCTTGGCACTGAACTTCCTGGTTTTTATTCTACAGATCAAGCGATTGCTTCTGAGCTAATGGAAATTGGTCTGGGTAATGCGGATCCTATCTGGCAACTGCCTTTGTTTGATCAATATAAGGCGCTGTTCAAGAGCGATATCGCAGACATTGCTAACTGTGGTTCGACGCCATTTGGTGGTTCAATAACAGCAGCACTGTATCTAAAAGAATTTGTTGAGCCAGCCACGACACCTTGGCTACATTTTGATGTGATGGCTTGGAACGTAAGAGCGTTACCGGGTAGACCTGTTGGTGGTGAAGCATTGGGTCTTAGAACTATGTTTAGTTATCTTGAGAAAAAGTTTAGCTAATCGCAGAGTCTGAAATCTATTAAAAGCCCAGCTACGTAAGCTGGGCTTTTTGTTTATCTAATAACCTGATTTCATGGTAATTAGTTTTGGATTAGTTTTACTGCTTTTCAGGAATGTTTTCTAAGATCCCTTTCATTTGCTGCCAATATAGACCAACGCTTGAAATTTCTACTTTTTCCTCAGGAGAATGTGGAAATTTGATGGTTGGACCAAAAGAAATCATATCCATGTTCGGGTAAGGCTCTTTGAACAAACCACATTCAAGACCAGCATGAATAACCATAATATGTGGCTTTTCACCGTAGATTGACTCATACATATCACGGAAAATAGCTAATACTTCTGAGCTTGGATCAGGTTTCCAGCCTGGATAAGCACCACTGAATTCAATGTCAGCTTGTGTCAGCTCAGCCAGTGACCGCAACATACCCTCGACATCACTGCGACCAGAATCAATTAATGAACGGATCAAACATAGGACTTCTAAACTGTTATCTGTAGTAGAAATTACACCCATATTAAGTGAGGTTTCAACAACACCTGGAATATCGTCGCTCATGCGTACAACACCATTAGGGCAAGCATTGAGAAGCGCTAATACTTTGCTTTCAGAAGCTTGGCTCATTGGCAATGTAGTACTTTTTGAAGTGCTGAGCGCAAATGTGATCCCGGTTTCTATGGCACATAACTCTTGCTTAATGATGGTTTCATAAGCTTCAATCAGCGCGTGGAACTCGCTTATTTGTGTTTCATCAAAACTAATGACAGCGTATGCTTCGCGCGGAATTGCATTGCGTAGGGAGCCGCCTCTGATCTCGATAAGTCTTAGATCAAAGTCTGCGATATGGTGCTTTAAGAATCTTGCGAGCAATTTATTGGCGTTGGCACGACCTGTGTGAATGTCGACGCCAGAGTGTCCGCCGCGTAAGCCTTTTAGAGACAGCTCAAAGATTTGATGGTGTTTAGGTAACGCTTCTCGCGCGAGTTGTAGAGTTAAGGATGCATCTACACCACCCGCGCAACCCATGTAGATCTCACCTTCCTGCTCTGAATCGGTGTTAAGTAGGATTTCACCTTCTAACCAGCCAGATTGCAAACCAAACGCGCCGCTCATACCTGCTTCTTCATCAACGGTTAGTAACACCTCAAGTGGACCGTGCTTGATATCGTCAACGTCTAATACGGCTAAACACGAGGCCATGCCGATACCATTGTCTGCACCTAGCGTCGTGCCAGTTGCAGTTACCCAGCCATTATCAACATATGGCTTGATTGGATCGGTAACGAAGTCGTGTGCTGTATCGTCATTCTTTTGTGGCACCATATCAATGTGCGCTTGCAATACAACGGGCTTACGATTTTCCATGCCGCTCGTCGCAGGCTTTTTGATGAATACATTACCAGTTTCATCACGACGTACGTCTAAATTTTTGCTTTTAGCCCAGTCAATAATAAAGCTTGCTAGCGCTTCTTCGTGTTTAGAAGGATGGGGAATGGCACAAATTTGGTCAAAAAACTTCCAAATTGCTTGTGGTTCTAATTGACTGATCTCGGTATGCGCTTTGAGCACAATAGACTCCTTGGATGAGAGATAATAATGTTGCAATATTACCACCCACCCAAGGGCAAGATCGAGCAATTAACCCTAACTCGGGAGAATAGGTTAGTTATTGAGCTTGACTTGCGGCTACTGCAGGTGCAATCAATTCAAGGCCTGTTTTATCGCAATCAGGTAAACGTGCATCCGACACCGCAATTGGGGTCGTTCTTTCTCCCCATTTCACATAGCTGGCAGCCCAAGTTAATCCTGCGCCAAATGCCGCAGACATAATATTAGCGTGTGGTTTAATAAGACCATTTTCGACAGCTTCACACAGTGCAATTGCAATTGTTGCAGCTGAGGTATTACCATATTTGTCGATATTAACCATGACTTTATCATCTGCAATTTCCAAACGATTTTGGATAGCTTGAATGATACGAAGATTAGCTTGATGCGGGATAAGTACATCTATGTCTTCTAGTGATAGCTGTGCTTGGTTGAGTACATCATCACATGCTTCACTCATGCCTTTTACAGCACGCTTAAAGATTTCACGTCCCTCAAAAGAGAGGTCAGAAGGCCCGGTGCCTGCACAGCGGTCCATATCAGTACCATAGTTTGGAATGTGTAATATACTTCTATCTGTGCTATCACATCCAGTTTTGGTGCCTAATAGCCCAGTTGGTTCCTCACTTGCTTCAAGCACGACAGCACCAGCACCGTCGCCAAATAATACTGCGCTGTCACGTCTTGCCCAGTTCACGTACCAAGTCATACGCTCAGCTGCAACAACTACGGCTCTTTTAATCATACCGGCTTGGATCTGTGCAGTAGCATTTTGTAATGCATACAAAAAGCCCGAACAGGCCGCATTGGTATCACATGCTGCAGCACCAACAGCGCCAATATTTTTTTGTACTAAAGAAGCTGTATTTGCCACCATAGTTGACGGTGTACAGGTAGCAAGTAGCACAAGATCGATATCTTTACCTTCAAGTCCTGCACATGCCAAAGCGTGTTGACTGGCCACCGTTGCAAGTTCAGCAGTGCTAACATGGCTAACGCGTCTGGATTTGATACCTGTTCTTGTGCTTATCCATTCATCATTGGTGTCAACGATAGTACTAATTTCATCATTACTGATGCTAGCTGGTGGAATACACTTTCCCCAGCCCGTAATTTTTGCATAAACCATAGTGTCTCTTAATCTAATCCGACCAGTTGGCCAATTTTTTATTTATACCAAATCCTTCACAGTATTGCCATAAAAGCGAAGCAGAGGTTTGTATTAGAGCGATATAACTGACCTCGATCACACCTATTTTTTTTAGATTAGGTATAATTCTTTTATCTTAGCTTAGCTTCTTACATTTTCATGAAAATTGCTTTTTCCCCGAACTCTGCATTGGGCCAACTGTTGCTGTTGCGGTCAGTGGCAATCGTTATCCAAATTGTGATGCTAGCGATAGCGGTTGTCGTTTTTGGTAAACAGTTTGATTTTGTTTCGGTAGTTGCAGTGGTAGCTGCGGAGTCGGTATTTCAGCTACTAAGTATTTACGCCTACCGTAACACAAAAGAAGCAGCGCCCATTGGCATGACAATGCAATTGTTGGCGGATATTTTGTTTCTTACTATTTTGTTGGATCTGACGGGCGGAGCTACCAATGCTTTCGTGTCCTTGTTGGTACTGCCAACGGTTATTGCAGCAGTAACGATTCCAACTATCAATATGTTGATGGTGTCGGCTGGGGCGATTGGCGCTTATCTTTATCTTTATATAAAGATGTCTCATGAACATGTCCACCTTATGGACATGAGCACTCACTTGCTCGGGATGTTAGTTAACTTTACTTTCACTATCATAGTCGTTGTTACCGTGGTGAGCATATTGGTAAAGCAAAATCGAAAAAAAGAGCGGGCTATTGCTTTGTTACGAGAGCAGCAATTACAGCAAGAGCAAATAATCGCATTGGGTAGTGCGGCTGCACAAGCGACCCATCAACTCGCCACGCCAATCGCACATTTGGCGCTATTACACGAAGAGCTGGAGGAGTCGTATCCAAAGGAGGCATGTGTTCAAGAGATGTCAGAACCTCTTGGGAAATGTAAGGAGCAGCTTAATGTCTTTAGAGAATTCACTGAGTATTTAAAGTCAGCGTCTAAACAAATGATAACTGTAGAGCATCTTGCAGAGCAGTTAAAAGAATTAACGAATTTACAATTTCCACAGCAGCATTTTCGATTCGATATTACTAATGTTCAGGGGGCGCTGTGCGATGATCCTATGTTGATGCCTTCGATTTTAAACCTGATTAGCAATGGTGTGCGAGCAAATGAGCAAGCAAAACAGACTGACATCGACGTGATATTTACCTCAGAGTCGACTGAACATGTGATCACCATACTTGATAGAGGTGAGGGAATTGCAGAAGAAAGGCTAGCGCAGTTAGGACACAATGTAGTGAATAGTGAATTAGGGCTTGGTATGGCTGTACTGCTGAGTCATGCGACAATTGAACGGCTTGGTGGACATCTGCTGATTGAAAGCGACCTTACTTATGGCACTAAATGTACAGTTAAACTACCAAGGGTGAGTGATGAAGTTACTGCTTGTTGAAGATGATGTGCCTTATGCGCAGACATTAATAAGGCGCTTGGAAAAACAAGGTCTTAGTGTTGAACATGTTACTTCCATTGAAGATATGCAGGTGGCTTGTAAACAAGAGATTTTCCGATACATATTATTGGATATGAAACTTGGTGAGGCCAACTCAATAAATTTCATAACACAAATCAAGCAGCTCAATGCAAATGCTCGCATTGTATTATTAACGGGTTATGCCAGCATTGCGACTGCAGTTGAGGCGATAAAATTGGGCGCTGACGACTACTTAACTAAACCTGCAAGTACCAGCTTGATAGTACAAACGCTATTGGGAGAGAAAGCTCAAGAAATTGTGGAAGAAGTCATGTCTCCAGAGCGACTAGAATGGGAACACATTCAGCAAGTTCTAAAGGCAAATGAAGGTAATATCTCTGAAACCGCGCGGCAACTTAACATGCACAGAAGAACGTTGCAGAGGAAATTACAAAAGAAACCTGTTTATAAGTAGGTTTTCACTTATACTCATTATTAAATAAAATGAAATATGCTGAGTTAGTCGATGATACTCTCATTTGAAGCATTAAACCTTTGGGCAATTATTCTCGCCGCTTTGTCTTCCTTTATGTTAGGTGGTATTTGGTATTCTCCTATGCTGTTTCAAAAAGCATGGATGGAGGGATGTGGACTGACAGAGCTTGACTTACAAACGAGCGATCCCAAGATGACTTTTGGCGTCGCATTTATGTTGTCTTTGCTATCCGCTGTGTTTATGGCGGTGATGCTTGATCTATCGCTCTCTTTGCTAGCGGCTACCGGAGTTGGACTTGGAGTGGGGATATTTTTCGTCGCCTGTTCATTAGGAATAAGCTATATATTTGAGCAGCGCCCGATGAAACTGTTTTTAGTCAATGGTGGCTATCATGTGTTACAGTTTACGCTCATTGCATTTGTACTCAGGATTATGAGTTAATCCGGTATGGCAAAACCCAATAAAAAAGGCCCAGTTAGAACTGTCGATATTTATTGTGCTGGATGCCGCCAGCAGCTATTTAAGTATCGTAAGGGAGGCAAGGGCAGCCTAGTTAAATGTTTTAAAGAACGGATCACCCAAGACTTTACCACCAACCAAATAAACTGCCCCAAGTGTGAGCAAGAGTTTGCCCGCGACACATTAGTGAGAGGTGCGCCAGCACTGAAAATAATTGGTGGCAAGGTCACCTTTAAGTAGCTATTACTTCAATTCTTATTGCTCACCTTTTGTTGTTATCAGACAAATGTCCTGTCTTGAATTTTCCAATTTGTTACTATCTCGCCGTTTGGCTTTGCTGTTTCAATGAATGAAAATGACCCTTCCCATGGAACTGGGCCAGCCTATTGGGTCTTGCTAAATGGAAAAAACATGATCGATTTAATGTTCGATATCATCGGTATGACAGGCACTTTCTTAGTTGTTGGTGCATTCTTTATGCTACAGCTGGAAAAGGCATCTCCCGATAGTCTAACGTATAACTTAATGAATTTAAGTGGTGCGATCCTACTACTGATTAGCCTTTGTTATAACTTTAACCTTGCAAGCTTTGTGATTGAGCTATTTTGGATCGCAGCCTCTTTAATTGGATTATTTAAATATTTCAAAGCTAGAAAACTGGCATCTGCTTAGAGTCTAAAAGAAAAGGCTAATCAAAAACTTGCGTAGTGGCTAGGAGCAAGTATTATTAAGTTAATCATATGCTGCTACGTAGGTTAGAGTAATCTAACACTACGAGTGAAGTGTGGGAACATAGAGCTCGTATAATATGAAAAACTTAAGCGCTTTAATTAAAGTCACGCCATTATTACTTCCTTTTGCGGTAGTCGCTGAACCAGAAGCTACGGACTCCTACCTTTATCAGCTTTCATTTGAAGAGCTGTTGAATGTAAATGTCTCTATCGCAACCAAAACCGACGAAACGAGAGCATCGGTTCCCTCTAGTATTACTGTTTTTAATTCAGAACAAATAAATAGCCTAGGTGTCGACAGTGTTTATGATTTAATGAACTTTGTACCTGGCTTTCAATCTACACGAGGCGATTGGGTAGGGGCTGTGCCAAAAGAGCATACCCGCGGTGTGTACTTGGATACTGGACATGTGTTAGTGATGATTGACGGCCAAAGGCTGAATGAGTCCTCATTTGGTAAAGCATCAGTCTACACACCCTACATTCCGATTGAGATTATCAATAAAGTTGAATTTATCCGAGGTCCCGGTTCCGCCCTTTATGGAAGTAACGCCTTTCTTGGCGTGATGAATATTATTACCAAAAAACGTAATAACCAGCTTTCTGTTGGTTATGGTGAACATGGCAGTGCGCAAGCAGCAATGAATCTTTCAAGGCAAGTGTCGGATGAAACGCGGCTCTATGCCAATATAGCATTTAATAAACGCTCAGGGGATAGCTATTTTGGAGGCGCTGTAAAAGACCCGTTAGAATCACTTTTTGTTGTATTTGGAGGTAGCCATCAAGCGTTAACATGGCAAGTAAGGTTTAACCGTACTCAACTTAATGAGTTTTTAAATCTTTCCCGTTATTCCCCTGAAAACGAGCATAAAAGTGAGAACTATGCAGCAACATTTGAGTATCTTTGGCAAGCTACTGAGCAACTTGAGTTAACGCATAAGCTAAGCTTTATTGAGCATAATATCGAAAGTGCAGGACTCATCGTTACAGCAGCAGAAATTGGTATCACGCGAGGAGGGGACTTCCTAGTAGGCCCTGCTTGGCAATCCAGAGACTTAACTTATAACCTAGATGGTGGTTATAAACAAAACGACCGTTTACAGTGGAATTTTGGCGTTGAGCTATCAAAGGAAGAACAAAGTAAAGCAGGCGTTAGAACCTCATATTACGATCAAAGTGCCGGTGATATCATCATCTATAACCACACTTATTTAGGTGGTATTCAAACCATATCTGATTACGCCCCTTTTTATCCGCTGCGACAAGATTTTGATTCCTATGCTGGGTACGTTCAAGCAAAGTATCGGTTTAGTGAGCAACTGAGTATGTTCGCGGGTGCACGATATGACGAAGTGAAAGACATAGATGATAAGTTATCGCCTAGGCTCGCATTCGTTTATGGTTACGATGAAGCAAACGCTTTTAAATTGCAATATGGGGAGTCTTTTCGTACCCCTGTTAGCAACGAACTTAACTCAAACGATGATGTTACATCAGGTAATTCGGAGTTAACTTCAGAATATGTAAAAACGACAGAAATTGTTTGGCACTATCAAGATGAGTCTAAACAGTTTGATGTTGTGTTATTTGATAATGAGCTGGAAGACTTCATTAATCTAGTACCAATAGATGATGAACAAGCTGAGTTTACATTTGATAACGTCTTTGAGACGAGCATGCAGGGTATTGAAGTTAATGCTAATTTTAATCTGAGTGGCACAACTTGGATACAAGGTGCATACACCCAGTTATTTGACGAGCCATTAAATGGCAGTTTTAAAAAGTTTGCTGCACTTGCATTTACTCATAAAAGAGAGACGGTAGAAGTAACTTTAAATGCAATTTGGCGAGACACAACATTTATTCCTGCTCCCCCTGAGTCAATTGTCGATGATTTCGAGCAGTCAAGTTACTACCTCATCGGCGGCACCGTTTCTTTTAATTTGGATAATAATACTAAAATTCAACTGAAAGCTGAAAATCTTTTTGATAAAAAATACACCGTATTTGATCCAAGATTGATTGATGGTCATGTGCCACAACAGGGCAGAAATTTAGTGATTCAGTATATTAAGAATTTTAATTAGCTGATGGGGTAGGTGTTTCTAGAATGAATGTGCCACCTATACGGTGGCACATTTTTTATTACTTAAAAGAACGTATAATCAACACGTAGGCTGATTGTGCGGCCATTTAGGTAGTTAATATACTCTTGAGCTGCTGAATTATTGGCGTTTCTAGAGCGAGCACGCATATAGGTAGCAGTTTCTTTATCAAATAGGTTATTAACGAATACACTTAGTTTTAGACTATCACTTAGCTGAATACGTCCTGATAAATTAAAGACACTATATGCTGGTGTTTTGTCTTCATCACGAACATTAAAGTGTGTTTTATATTCATCATAGAAAGAGTATTCGCCTCGGATGTAAGCATCTTTACCGAACAATTGAATATTTTGATCAAGCGCTAGGTATGCATTCCATTCTGGTACCATAGTCATCTTATCACCAGCACTTGCGGAGATAGAATCATTGTCTTCTGTGATCTCTGAGCTTGTATACGACGTGTTGAATGACATCGTTAAGTCGTCAGTTAAACGAGCCGTTGACTCAAACTCAAAACCTTCAGACTTAGCTTCACCGCCGTTAGCTGTATATGAGAAACCACACGTGTCCATGTATACTGAAGTTTTAATATCAGTCCAATCGATGCGATAGATAGCGGCTGAGAAATCAACCTTTCTGTCAAGTACGCTTGCTTTAAAGCCTAACTCGTAGTTTTCGATAGCATCAGACGTGTAACGGTCTTTACGGTTTTTAGCAAGTGGATCGGCCTCACATGAAGCTGCTAATGGACCATTGTTACCACCTGGTCGATATCCTTCTGAATATAAACCATATACAGACATTTCTTCACTTGGACGGTAAGAAACACTGAACTTATAGCGGTTACCTGATTCTTCACCACTTAGATTATCTTCAGAAGTTGCCCAAATACCTTCTTGCGTGTAGTGAGAACCATCTTTAAGTTCAAAGCGGCGTACACCACCATTCACTTCAAGGCTACCGGAATCACCTAAATCAAATTCGTATGCAACATCCGCGAAGAAAGCGAGTTCTTCTGAGTAATCACGAATGTTGGTAAGGTTCCAGTTGTTTTGCGGGTTGCCAAATGTATCTTTACCAATTTGTGTCGCGTCCGCACCCCACCAATTAAGTGCTAACGCAGATACTTTGTCACCTTTTTCATGATATTGGTTTTGGTAGTCTGGATCGTAGCCGTACTCAACTTCGTCATAGTAAGCGCCGATAGTCCAAGATAGAGGCGAGTTTACATCAATATTTTGGAAACGCAGTTGGTGAGTCACGCGCTCATATTTGCGATGGTCAATGATCCAAGTACGGAACATATCTGACGCATCTAAGCGACTCCATGCAGTTTGAATGCTGTCTTCTTCATAAGTACGGTGAGAGCCTGCGTAAGTTAAAGACGCAATATCTAGGATGTTATCATCCTGAATATTTAAAGTGAAAAGGTCATTAGTGGCATCAGACCATGGGTCCATTAAGTCCCACACTTGGTATTTTTGTGGTACGCCCTTGTTAGCGATTGGCGCGTTACCCGCGTTACATTGAGGACGCTCTGCAGTTTCAGGGCAAGAAACTTTAAAGAAGTCGACATCATACCCGTAAGCCGCTTCCTCATTGGCAGTTAAGCTGTAGTCCCAATAATAACCTGGTGTAGAACGGTCACCTGTTGTTGTACCTGTGTCGCTGAATGTCGTATGTGCGTAGCCGAGAGTAACAGAAGTTTCTGGGTCCACTTGCCATAATAGTTGGCTGCGGATAAAGCCTCGATCTGCGTTACCCTGAACACCTGTATTCATGTTTACCATTTGGTAACGTTCATGTTCTGTATTACCACTTACACGTAATGCTAATGTATCATCAACAAGTGGAATGTTAACACCCATTGAAATATTACGATGTAGACCATCTACATCTTTTTCACTTCCAATCTGTGTAGATGCGAAAAATTCAAACTCATCAAGTACAGGTTTTTTAGTGATGATCCTCACCGTACCACCGATAGCATTGGAGCCATAAAGTGTACCTTGTGGTCCTCGTAAAACCTCAACTCGCTCTACGTCATTTAAGTTTTCAAAAGTGAAAGGAACATCATCGACAAAAACACTGGTTGTGTTTGGAAATGCAGTGTTACCTCCACTCAAGCCACGCAAAATAAGTTGACCTCTAGGAGAAGCAGCCCCTGCAAGTGTTCTATAAAAGTCTTCTGCTGATACTAAGTTACGATCAGCGATGTCCATCGCTGAGATAGTAGAAACCTGCATTGGAATTTCTATGATGGTTTCTTCTTTACGACGAGAGGTAACGGTAATTTTTTCAATTTGTTCTTTAGCACCGTCTTCTGGTTGCTCTTCCGCAGTCGCGTAAAAGCTTGCTGATGCAGCCAGCATGCTAAGGCAGAGAGTACTCTTAGCAAATGGTATCTTCCCCAGTGGTTTCATTGTGATTTCCTTTATTGTTTTTGTGTTAAAAATGCAATAGTACCGGTATGGGTACTATTGCTTATGTATCAATGAAGGGTAAAAATAATTTATTAATGTAAATTATTCAAGTTTAATGTAACTTTATTTTTGTTGTGGTGTTTTTGTTTTATTTAAGTCTATACTAATCATAAGGTTACTAGTCTGAAGAATAATGCTTAGAAATATGGAGTTAGCCAAAAGTCTAATAGGGTTTGGAATATTTAATTCTAAAAAAACACTAATTATCGGGGTTTCTGGCGTTCAGGGCTCTGGTAAATCAACGTTAAGCTATTCTCTTTGTAAACAACTTTGGGAAGTTGGCATTACCTGTGAGTGTGTGTCACTTGATGATTTTTATTTAGACCCAGAAGAGCGGGCAGTGCTTGCTTCAAAGTTTCATCCGCTGTTTCAACAAAGAGGCTTGCCTGGTACTCATGATCTGCAACTATTACAAGATGTTATAGACAGATTTAAACGTGGCGAAGCATTAACTTTACCTGTATTTGATAAATCAATTGATAGGAAGTTGCCAAAATCAAAATGGCGAAAAGTTGATGCGGGTTTGCAGGTACTTATTATCGAGGGATGGTGTATGGGAGTGGAGCCGCAGCCTAGCGATGAGTTAGCATCTCCCGTTAATCAATTTGAGCAAGAGTTTGATAAAGACGGTTCGTTTCGCTTACAAGTGAACCACATTTTATGTGAAGAGTATCAAGCTATTTTTTCACAATTAGATAGTCTCATTTATTTAAATGGAATGAGCTTCGACAGAGTATATCAGTGGCGTCTGCAACAAGAGCATATGCTCAAAGCATCGACTGGAAAAGGGATGAGTGATGAGGAAATTAGACAATTTATTCAGCCATTTCAACGCCTTTCGGTGTGGGGAATGCAAAGCTTAGCAAAAGTCGCAGATATTGAAGTGTGTTTGGGTGAGAATAGAGAAGTGCTACAAATAAACACTCAACTTGGTGAATAAACAAGTTGAGTGTAATTTTTACTAAAGTTGATGAATTAGGCCGCTAGCTCTTCAACACCAACGATTAACCAGGGTGCATCCCCCGTCGTTTTACGCTCTAAGTGCCATATTTCGTGGATAGGTTCTTCTTGCATGTCCCCCAGATCACGATATTTACCAGTAAACTTAATGCTAACTTCCCAAACGTCAGGGCGTGTATCTGCACGGACTAACTCAGCGTCAACAAACATTACTTCAGTGTTAACGTCACCTTGTTGCTCTCGTTCACGCTTGAACTCTTCAACCAACTCTGGACTCAAATATTCAGAAACGGTCGAGAAGTCGTTGTTATTCCAAGCGGTTTGAATGGTTTGATAATGCTGTCTTGCGCCTTGTAAAAAGCCATTGATATCAAAATCTCTAGGCAGATTCATAGGCACACTACTTGCGCCAAAACCACCGCCGATTGGTCCTTGGCTTTGAAACTGCTGTGGTGGTGGCGTATTGTTGTAGCTACCCATAGGCGGCGCACCGGCATAACTTGGCTGCTGTTTTTTTGCAAGCATGCCCTTAACCAATTTGAAAATTAAAAAGGCAGCAGCTGCAAGCAAAATCATTTCAAGGAATTGAAATCCTTCAAAATCATCGCCAAGCATCGCGGCAATTAGACCACCAGCTAGTAATCCGCCTAGTACACCGGCCATAATGCCTTTTTTACTCGACTTAGGTGTCGTAGTCGATTTTGTATTTAATGCTTGTGTATCAGTTTGCTGCTTTTGCTGGGTTGTTTGTGTTTGCTGGGTTTTTCCTGAGCTTTTACTACCAAACTTCTTTCTCGCTTCAGCATTAAAACTGGCTGTAAATAAAAAAGAAACAAGGGAAAGTAACACAATGAAATGTTTCATAAAGTTCCTATATACCAAAATAACTGCCGCCATTGTAAAGAACTAACATGGCTATTTAAATAGGTATGTACCTCAATTAAATTTGTATTTTGAGAGGTTTAGTAAGGATATTGAGACACCGCCCCGAAGAGTGGGGCGGTGGCGTTATAACCAGCGTAGTGAGCTTGTCACTTCTGATTGGAAGGTTTCAATCGGCGTACCTCGGTTTGCCACCAGTATAGTGTTGGCTTTACCATCATGAGCAATTAAGCCCTCAAAGCGGCTATCACCAAAACTATCTTTGCCATCAATCGTACTTTGTTGACCTGCTGGCACGACAAAAACCGTGAGTGGACCAAACTCGGATTGCATAACCAAGTGAAGGCTTTTTTGGCCTTTAAAATTACAAAATGTCGCGTAAACCACTTTACCCGGTAAGTTGTCGAACTTACCCCCAAACATCGCGAGCTTCTCGTTCACGGTTTGCAGTGACACTGTTTCTTGCTTCTGTAGCGCATTTTCTTCGTAATACACATGAGCAAGTGCGTGTTCACCGGTATCGACAGGGTGTCCAAAACCACCAAAGTAAAAGACCACGGCGGCAAAAAATACACTGGCGGCAATCGCAAAAGGTGCAGTAGCGCGTCTAAACCAAGACATTTTCACCACTTTTTTCTCTTCCGTTTCAAGCTCCTTTTGCTTTGCGATTATCTTATCAGCCAACCCCTCAGGCACATCAATATCGAGTGATTTTCCCAAGAAATCGTCGAAAGCTTGCATTTCTTCGACCAGTGCTTGCAACTCAGGTTGCTTTTCGGCCTGTTTCTTGACCTCTTCATCATGAGGATCAGCTACGAGGCGGCGTCGAAATTCGAGTTCATCCATCAGTTTGATGCCCCCTTTATTGGTTCATATTCAGTCGTTAAAGCGTCTTTCAGCTGGTTGCGAGCACGGTATAACCTTGTCATCACCGTGTTTTTATTCAGCTCAAGTATATCGGCGATTTCATCCCCAGAACATCCCATCACCACTTGCAGTAGCAGTGGTTCACGATATTCTGGTGCTAAGTTGGCTATTTGTCGTTGCACAACGGTTTGCTCCATTGCATCATCCAAAGCCGAACTGGTATCGTCGACCAGCGTATCTTGTTCAACCTCCGCATAGTCAAATTGCTTGCGCTCAAAACGACGTGCATTCTCTCGTCTTAAAATAGTTAATAACCAAGGCTTTGCCGCATTTTCATCTTGTAATGAATCGAGTGCGCGCCAAGCCCGCAAAAAAGTTTCTTGTACTAAGTCTTCTGCTATTGTCGGATCGCCAGACAACCAATAAGCGAACTTATATAGCTCTTTGTGGTACATCCGAACCAGTGACTCGTAGTGATGTTGTTTACTGGCCATATCTATGAGACCTATCTTTTGGCAGGTTTATTTCAACAAAAACTCATTTTATTTTAGTTGATTTTGGGAGTGTATTTCACACCAAGCATAATTGATCTGTTAATTATTTACTAACAAATCTAGTTCGTCTTGCAATAAAAAAGCGCCCTGAGGCGCTTATTGATATAGATTGCCTAAATTTTGGCTTTTATTTGTGTGAACCGTGCTTTTTACACTGGTTTTAATTTCACCATATAGTTGAGCCAAGTCTATTTTTGCGCTATTGCCTCCATACAGCGAGCTTTGTAGCGTTTGTACTTGTGCTCGCAATGAGCTGGGTTGAAGTGCTAGCCATTGTGTCATGGTGATATTTTGTTGTTTGGTGTAGCGCAGTAGCGCTTGATAAAAGCCCGCTGGGTTATCTTGCTTAACCGCTTCTTCAAACGAAATAAGAGGTGCTGGATTTTCATCAGTGACCGTATTTACTACTGGGTTTGAGGCAGGTTTTGCTCTTAGACGCCATATTAGTAATGTTATTAGCCATAATGCGTATCCGAAAGCGGCGAGTCCCCACATCCACAGCGGGATAATTTGCTCTGTGATCACGTTGGTTTGCGTAGCCGTTGATGGATTTACGCTTGGACTTGAAAGCGGCTGCGGGATTGGAGCGGTCTGTGGTAAGGCTGGCTGATTTGGGTCATGAATCACGCTGACAGACTTACTTGGTAATGTCGCAAACTCTTCACGTTTAGTGATGGTGTTAAACCAAGGTAGTTTTACTTCGGGCAAAGTAAAATCACCGGCAAGTTGCGGTAGGTAAGCAAATGAAATGGTTAACTGAGAGATGACTTTCCCATCTCGGGTAATTTGCTTACGCTCTGATGCGTCTGGATAAATTCTAAACCCATTAACGTCTTCAAGCTGAATGTCAGGAAGCTGCTCTTTAGTAACACCCACTGCAGTGAGTGTTAGCGTTCGCGTGATGGGCGTCCCAACCATAAACTCGGTATCTTTGGGCTGCCATTCTTCAGAAAAATTCAAATATTCACTGGGTAGCCAGTTATCAGCAGCGTTAGCTGGGATAGGGGACACTGAAAAGTCAATGGTATTGCCAACCGCAGAAGTCGCCATTCTACGATAGCCATCTCTGATCTGGCCGTTGAAAATCGGCGGGTCTATGCTGAAGTCACCACTTTTTTGTGGTTGGATCATATATTCGCGAGTGAGTACCATGTAGCGTCGGCCGTCAATAACTTCGTATTCTTCATTGGCTTTGCCCAATTGTGTGAAATTAGCGCCATCTGAGATTGGGGCACTTAGTTGGCCATCTAGTAGTTCTTTTCCTACATAGAGCTTAACGGTATAAAGCGCTGCCTGTTGAACATAGAGATTTTTTGTCTTGAGTTCGGTTTTTACGAATATATCTTCACTTTGCTGCTCATCATCACGAGCGACAACTTTGATTTCGATCGGCTGGGTCGTTTCACCATCTACCTCTAACGCAGGAATGGTGTAAGTACCCGGAGTGCGAGCAACGAGCTGCATTTGCCAGGTAGTGGAGCTTGAAACGCTACCATTAATGATACTGGTTCTTGAACTGGTATTCACCGGGCTGGTGATAAAGTCGTTACTAAGCACCGAAACATCAGGAATGGTGCCTTTGACTTTGCCCTCAGCGATAATCGACAACGTGAAATATTCACCTGCGAGCACTGGGTTTTTGTCTACGCTGGCTGTGAGATTTTCCAATGCCAACGAGGCGTGGCTTAATATCAACAAAGACAGAAAAAATAGAATGCGTTTTACCATGATTTTTCAGCTCCTCTTGGTAGACGTCTTTGTTTGCGTTGTTGTGCTTCTAGTTGCATTTTATTTCTCAATAATATGGCCGGATCATCAGGTACTTTTCTAAGAAGTTGATTAAGCTGTTGCGCTTTCTCAATTTCTTCAGGGGTAAGTGGCCGACTATCTTGCATCATTGCTGCCTGTGCCTTTTCTTCATCCTGCGGTGATTGTTCGGGATCGGGCATGGGTGCGGCTTGCGCTTGCTGTTGTTTTTGCTCTTGAGTTTGTTCGTCAGCTGCTTGCTGGTCTTGGCGGGCAGCATCTAGCTCTGGCTCGTTGTTGTTTTGTTCTGACTCACTTCCTGCTTGTGGATTCTGACCTTGTTGGTCTTGCTGACTTTGTTGGTCCTGCTGACCTTGTTGGTCTTGCTGACTTTGTTGGTCTTGCTGACTTTGTTGGTCTTGCTGACCTTGTTGGTCTTGCTGACCTTGCTGACCTTGTTGGTCTTGCTGACCTTGTTGGTCTTGCTGGTCTTGCTGGTCTTGCTGACCTTGTGGGTCTTGCTGATCTTGTGGGTCTTGCTGATCCTGCTGATTTTGCTGCTCTTGCTGATCCTTTAACGCTTCGACTAACGCTTTATTATCCTTCGCTTGCGTAAACTCAGGATCTAGGGATAAGGCTTTTTCGTAGGCAGTAATCGCGTCGTCTAACTTACCAAGCTGTGCTAGCGCATTGCCTAAATTGTATTGGCCTTCTGCTGAGCTTGTTTGTTCGAGTGTTTTTACCGCTCCTTCGTAATCTCCGGCTTTATAAAGGGCTGCACCTTTTAGTACCGGATTATCGGCAAGGGCTGCTTCATCGAACGCTTCATTTTGGTAGGCCTGCAGTGCGTTTTGGTCGCTATTTTTAAACCACTGTGTCCATTCATTCGCCAGCGCTTTTTGCTGCGGCAACATCGTAAAAACAACCAAAGCACTGAGCATAACTGCGTGATTTCGAACCAATAGCAGTGCGAGTGGAATAAGTACAATCAACAGATATATTCCCGCATCTACTCGCCACTTAGCACTTTCTTGGTCGCGTTTAAGCACCGATGTATTTGCACCCAAATTAGGCTTAAATGTCTCTATGTCGCTACTGTCAGCAGTATAGCTGGCAAATTTTCCACCCTTTACTTTAGCGAGTTTTTCAAGTCGAGTCGGGAATAACTTTGGCACGACTATCTGACCATATTGGTCTTTTAAAAAGCCGCCTTCAGGTAATTTGATTGGTGCGCCTTGCGCCGTACCTAAGGCATAGATACTCAGCTTAAATGGGCTGTCAGAAAGAAGCTTTTGTACATCTTCTGCGTCTTCTTGTTCAAGTCCATCGGTTACCAAAATAATGTCACCATAGGTTGCACTTGCACCTGTTAACAAGCTAACGGCTTCTTCGATGCCTGCATATACGTTAGAGCCTTTTGAGGGCATGATCTCTGGACGAAGGCTCGGGATCAAATTCTCAAGAGTGGTGACGTCCGTTGTAAGTGGTGACACGGTAAAAGCATCGCCTGCATAGGCGACTAAACCCGTTTCGCCTTCTTTAAATTGCTTTAGCATGTCTAAAGTCTTAAATCTCGCTTGGGTTAAGCGGTTTGGCGCGAGATCGGTTGAGTACATAGAATAAGACATATCCAGCACTAACACTCTAGGTGCCTGAGTTTTAAAAACCGGTACTTCTTGTTTTTCGATACTTGGTCCTGCAACCGCAATAATGGCCAACAAAAAAAACACAATACCAAGCCAAGAGTTACTTTGCTTTTGGTGTTTTTGACCATCGGCTCCCATCACCACCTTCATCAAGTGCGGTGCGATAAGTTGCGCTGATTTTTGATTGGACTTTTTAGACCATTGCAATGCACTGTATATCATCCAAGGAATAAGGAGCCAAAGCAGATGTGGGCGAATAAATTCAAATTCCATCATATATTTACCCTCTTAATTTTGTTCTTAATACGAGACTTAGCTGAGCTACAAAAAGCAAGCCGAGTATCGCGAGGAGAGGAATATAAAACAGTGAAACCTTAGGACGGAAAGTCTGTGTTTCATCACTTATCGGCTCTAGCTCATCGAGCATAGCGTAGATTTGTTGTAGGCCTTCCACGTCTTTTGCGCGAAAATATTGCCCACCAGTTTCTTTGGCGATATGTTGCAACGTTTTCTCGTCGATACTACTACCGGCCATAGAATTAAAGCCAAATAAACCAAAACCGCGTCTACCATCAGAGCCAACACCAACAGTATAAATCTTTATGCCTTCTTCTCGGGCTAAGATCAGTGCTTCTTCTGGTTGAAGGTTGCCCGCGGTGTTTTGACCATCGGTCAGCAAAATCAAGATTTTGTTACTTTGTTCACGTTCACCAAAACGCTTTACCGACAAACCAATAGCATCGCCAATCGCTGTGGCGCGTCCAACTAAACCAATTTGTGCCTCACTAAGCATTTGGCTAACCGTCGCTAAATCTCGGGTGAGTGGCGTTTGCAAAAACGCGGTGTCACCAAAAAGAATAAGTCCTAGACGATCTCCTTGGCGCGCTTCGATAAAGTCGCTAACAACGGCTTTGACGACAGACAATCTGTCCACTAAGCGACCTTGGTATTCCATATCTTGCTCTGTCATTGAAGCCGACAAGTCAACGGCAAGCATAATATCGCGTCCCTCGTTTGGCACAACGATTGGGTCGTCAAGCCAAGTCGGGTTTGCCGCTGCGGTTACCAGTAACAGCCAGATGAGAGTTTCCACTAGGCTTACTTTTGCGCGCTTATTGAGTTGATTTGTGCTCGCGAGTTGTAACTTTGCGGCACTTGGCATACGAATATTGATGTTCGTCTGCGCGATACTCGGTTTAAACTTCGCAATTAGCCAAGGCAGAGGTAACAATAAAAAGGCAAGGGGCCAACTAAACTCAAACATCGAGACGCTCCTTCACTTTGAAGGTATTAATCGCACGACATAGTTTATCGCTGAGTGCGGGGTCTTGAGTCGGTGCATATAACGAGTCGAGCTCTTGCTGAGTGAGTTCAACACGTGTGAGTCTTGCTTGCAGCGTTAACCATTCTTGGCCCGATCTACTCGCAGCGGTATCACCGTAATAATGTTTTACTAAACGTTTGAGTATGGTGTGTAGTGCTTGGGCATTATCCTGCGAATGACTCAGTTTTACGGCTTCCTTTTTTGCCTTTAAAAATTGCTGGCGACGATACAATAGCCAACACGTAGCCCCAAATATTGTAAGTAGAACACAAATGGCTCCCCACATTGGATAAGAAAGTGGCCACCAGCTCACGCTTTGAGGGATGACCACATCATTAAGCTGGTCGAGTGGATTGACTTGCATTTAACCCCTCATGATTTGTAATTCGATTGGTAATGACGCGTCGTACTTTTGTAACGACATACCAGAGCGCTTAAGTAGCGCCAATCTTCGATTGAAAAAGTCAGACGCATTTTGCGAGAATTTGTCTCTAAATTGCTTGTCCATCAAGGGCAATGTCCAGTGTTGTTCACCAGCTGAGACCTCAATCGCTTGACTGTATTCAGGAAGGTGATGCTCAAAAGGATCACTCACCATACAACCAATGACTTCGTTATGGCGAGTGGTACGCTCTAGCAATTTAAAGCTTTCATCATTCAATTCCGTAAAGTCCGAAATGAGGTAAATCAGGCTACCGGGCTTGGCCAGATGCACAAGTCGTTTTAAATTCTCATTGAAACGATCCCCCGAGGGGTGAGTCTCTTTTTGAATTAATGCTTGTTCGTGTAGGGCACAAAACTGATGAGCTAGCGCAAGCACTCCACGGTCGCGAGCAATCGGTTTAAGCTCGTGGTGATTGCTGTCATTAAATACCACACCACCAACACGGTCGCCGCGTTGGCATGCAGCCCAAGACACCAAAATGCCTAAGTGCGCCGCAAGCACCGACTTAAGTAAAAGCTTTGAACCGAATAGCATGCTTGAGGAAAAGTCACAAAATACAAAAACGGGGCGCTCTTTCTCTTCTTGAAAGAGCTTCGTGTGTGCTTCACCGGTACGTGCGGTAACTCGCCAGTCAATCGCACGAATATCATCACCATATTGGTATTGTCTGACTTCAGCGAACTCCATACCCCGACCTTTATGCGGTGCAAGGTATTGCCCTGATTGAGCACTTTTCACTTTTCCTCTCGGTTTGAGCGAAAGTAAATGCGCTTTGGACTTATAAAAAAGTAGCTCTTTCAGGCCGAGTTCGACACCATTACTGTGGCTTTCATTAAACCAGCTGGCTGAATTAAACTGCTTGATGTCGTTCATAGTATTATGGAACAGCAACCAATTCTAAAATCCTACTGATCACCTCATCTTTGGTGATCCCATCCGCCTGTGCCTCATAACTCAGCACGATACGGTGGCGTAGCACGTTATGTACCACAGCTTGAATATCTTCAGGTGTGACAAAATCTCTGCCTTGTAGCCAAGCATGAGCACGAGAACATTTATCAAGCGCAATTGTAGCGCGAGGGCTCGCGCCATAATCAATCCAGCTCGCAAGCGTTGCATCAAAGCGTTGTGGTTGTCTGGTCGCAATAATCAGTTGCACAAGATATTGCTCTAGTGGCTCAGCAAGATGCATGCTTAGTACGGTTTTACGGGCCTCAAATAGGGTTGCTTGACTAATAGGCGTGAAGGTTGCTTGATACTCCTCCAACGCCTCGCCACGAGTGAGGCGCAAAATATCGACCTCGGTTTCTGCATCCGGATAATCGATATTCAGATGGAGTAAAAAGCGGTCAAGCTGCGCTTCAGGTAACGGATATGTACCTTCTTGTTCAAGCGGGTTTTGCGTTGCCATTACCATAAATAGCTCAGGTAACGGATACGTTGTCTTACCAACGGTTATTTGGCGCTCGGCCATTGCTTCTAGTAGGGCTGATTGCACTTTGGCTGGCGCTCGGTTGATTTCGTCAGCCAAAATCAAATGATGAAAAAGCGGGCCTCTCTCAAACACAAATTCGTTGGTTTGTTGGCGATAGATATCTGTACCCGTTACATCAGAAGGCAATAAGTCTGGAGTAAATTGGACGCGTTGGAAGCTCCCTTCAATACCTTTAGCTAGCGCATTTACTGCACGGGTCTTAGCCAGACCTGGGGGGCCTTCAACCAATAAATGACCATCTGCTAAAAGCGCGATAAGCAAGGATTCGGTCAGTGCACTTTGTCCTAAAATTTGGGTATCTAAATATTCTTTTAGTTGAGAAAACTCGTTTACTGCCATGAGACTGCCTTTTAAGCCGACAAAATAAAAATAGTTATATGGACGCGGAATGAATAATCAAGTTGATTAGACCCATAATTTTAGAAAAGTTCATAAATTTTAAATAACAATTTCAAATACTTTGAGATTGCTTGAAAAAGCATCTAAAGTTGGTTTTCACGGTTTAAAAAGCAGCCATTTCGTGCTTTGCTATTGGCAACTTCGATTTGGTTGTTTAGAATCGGAGGAAATTAACAGGTCAGACCTGTCAGCGGGAGAGCAAAATTCATGTCTGAACAAAACATACTAAAAACATCAAAAGGCGACCGAATCGCTATCGTGAGCGGCCTGCGTACGCCATTCGCAAAGCAAGCTACCGCTTTTCACCACGTTCCAGCCCTAGATTTAGGTAAAATCGTCGTCAACGAAATGCTTGAGCGTTTGAACTTCGATCGTAAAGAAATCGACCAACTGGTATTCGGCCAAGTTGTACAAATGCCAGAAGCGCCGA
The DNA here is from genome assembly GCF_016695175.1 of Pseudoalteromonas sp. GCY. Taxonomy (NCBI): domain Bacteria; kingdom Pseudomonadati; phylum Pseudomonadota; class Gammaproteobacteria; order Alteromonadales; family Pseudoalteromonadaceae; genus Pseudoalteromonas; species Pseudoalteromonas sp. GCY. The sequence continues at coordinate 382,781 of NZ_CP068022.1, read as the reverse complement.
ACATTGCGCGTGAAATCGTGCTTGGCACTGGCATGCCAGTTTCTGTTGACGCTTACTCTGTATCACGTGCATGCGCAACCAGTTTCCAAGCGATTGCTAACGTTGCAGAGAGTATTATTTCAGGCCAAGTGAGTGTCGGTGTTGCTGGTGGTGCGGATTCTTCATCAGTGTTACCTATTGGCGTGAGCAAAAAGCTTGCAGGTAGCCTTGTTGACTTGAACAAAGCACGTACGCTTAAGCAGCGTTTACAGATTTTCTCAAAGCTAAGACTCAAAGACTTACTGCCAGTGCCACCTGCAGTTGCAGAATATTCAACTGGCTTATCAATGGGGCAAACCGCTGAGCAAATGGCTAAGACTCACGGGATCAGCCGTGCAGATCAAGATGCGATGGCGCACCGCTCACATACCTTAGCTGCAAAAGCGTGGTCGGAAGGCTTATTAAATAATGAAGTGATGGCTGCCCATGTTGAGCCATACAAAAGCTTTATTGATAAAGATAATAACATCCGTGAAAACTCTTCATTGGAAAGCTACGCCAAGTTAAAGCCTGTATTTGACAGACAGCACGGCTCAGTAACTGCAGCAAATGCAACGCCACTGACCGATGGTGCGGCGGCAGTATTAATGATGAGCGAAAGCAAAGCCAAAGCGCTTGGCTACGACATCTTAGGTTATGTGCGTAGTTTCGCCTTCTCTGCAATCGGCGTACACGAAGATATGTTGATGGGTCCTGCACATTCAACGCCTGTAGCACTTGACCGAGCGGGTATTACACTTGCTGATCTTGACCTGATAGAAATGCATGAAGCTTTCGCAGCGCAAGCGCTGGCCAATATGAAAATGTTTGGCTCAGACAAATTCGCGCAAGAAAAACTTGGTCGCAGTAAAGCAATTGGCGAAATCGACATGGATAAGTTTAACGTGCTTGGTGGTTCACTTGCATATGGTCACCCATTCGCAGCAACCGGTGCACGCTTGATCACGCAAAGCTTACATGAGCTTAAACGCCGCGGCGGTGGTCTTGCATTGACAACTGCCTGTGCTGCAGGTGGTCTTGGAGCAGCATTCGTATTGGAGAGCGCATAATGTCAGTATTTTCTTATGAATTAAACGACCATAAAGTCGCCATCGTTACAATCGACGTACCGGGCGAAAAAATGAACACCCTACGTGATACATTTGCTGATGAATTATTAGAGATCATCGCAAAGAGTAAGCAAGACGACGTAACGGGTATGGTTTTTATCAGTGGTAAAGACGATAACTTTATCGCTGGTGCAGACATTAAAATGCTAGACAGCGCTAAAACCCGTGAAGATGCGTTAGCGATTTCGGAAATGTGTCATAAAACCTTCTTTAAAATGGCTGATTTACCATTCCCAACCGTTGCCGCGATCCACGGTGTAGCACTTGGTGGCGGCTTGGAGTTTGCGCTGGCTTGTGATTACCGTGTATGTACTGAAGACAGCAAGACTAAACTGGGTCTTCCAGAAGTACAGCTTGGTCTATTGCCAGGCGGTGGCGGTACACAGCGCCTACCGAAATTAGTTGGTATTCAAAAAGCACTTGAATGGATGCTAACTGGTAAACAAGTTCGACCTAAGCAAGCGAAAAAAGCGGGCCTAGTTGACGATTCCGTACCGCACAGTATTTTACTCGACGTAGCGGTGAAGCTTGCCAGAAAAGGTAAGCCTAAGCCTCGCAAACCGAATTTAGACAAAATTAGCCAATTGCTAGAGTCTAACCCGTTCGGACGCAATATTATTTTCAAAAAAGCACAAGAAAATGTTGAGAAGAAAACGGGTGGTCACTATCCAGCGCCAATCGCTATCATCAAAGCGGTACGTGCATCTGTAGAGCTGGACAAGCTTAAAGGTTATAAAACCGAAGCCGAGGGTTTCGCCGATTTAGTGATGTCTGAAGTTTCACGCTCGCTACGTGGGATTTTCTTTGCAACAACGGAAATGAAAAAGGATTTCCAAGGTGAAGATCTTGCTCCTGTGAAGCGTGTTGCAGTGCTAGGTGGTGGCTTAATGGGCGCAGGTATTACCCATGTTAGTGCGGTTAAAGCTGGCACACCGGTACGCATTAAAGATGTTGCGCATCAGGGCATTAGCAACGCATTAAATTACAGCTATAAGATCCTAACTCAACGTCAAAAGCGTCGTATTATTTCAAAGGCAGAGATGCAGTCAACTTTGAATATGATCACGGGGACAACAGATTACTCTGGTTTTAAACACACAGACATGGTGATTGAAGCCGTATTTGAAGACCTAGACCTTAAACAGTCGATGGTGGCGGATATTGAACGCGAATGTAGTGAGAGTACGATATTTGCAAGTAATACGTCATCATTACCAATCGGCCAAATCGCGGCAAAAGCGACGCGTCCTGAAAACGTAATTGGTTTGCATTATTTCTCGCCAGTAGAAAAAATGCCGCTGGTGGAGATCATTCCGCACGAAACCACCAGTGATGAGGTTATTGCGCGCACTGTGGCTTTTGCTCGCAAGCAGGGGAAAACCCCAATTGTAGTAAAAGACAAAGCTGGTTTTTACGTAAACCGTATTCTGGCACCTTATGTCAACGAAGCGGCAAATCTTTTGCTTGCCGGTGAGCCGATAGAGAAAATCGATCAAGCCTTGGTTGAGTTTGGCTTCCCTGTTGGTCCTCTTGCGCTTCTTGATGAAGTAGGTGTAGACATTGGCTCTAAGATTGCGCCAATTCTAGAAAAAGAATTAGGTGCTCGCTTTAAGGCGCCGGATGCTTTTGCACGTATGATAGATAGCAAACGTCTAGGTCGCAAATCTGGTCGTGGTTTCTATAGCTATGAAGGTAAAAAAGGCAAGCAAGTGGACGAGTCAGTCTATGAGTTACTCGGTGTCACGCCTTCTCCTAAGTTGAATAAACAGGAAATTGCAAACCGCTGCGTTGCGCAGATGCTCAATGAGGCTGCGCGCTGTCTTGACGAAGGTATTATTCGTAATGCGAGAGATGGTGATATCGGCGCTATTTTCGGTATTGGTTTCCCTCCATTCTTGGGCGGTCCATTTAGTTATATGGACAAAAAAGGCGCCAATAAGGTGTGTTCAGAGCTATCAACATATGCAGCTGACAACCCTGTATTTACACCTGCGGAGCCGCTACTCGCAATGGCCGAAGAAGGCAAAGCTTATTACGAGTAACGATACCAATTTATCTAGGGCCTGTTGACCTTCGCTGTTTGATTTTTGTTCTTCTGAGTGTGTTTTGATCGCGACGCTCGACTTGCCGCCTAGTAATCTAGGCAAAAGTTGAGCAACAATGAACAAAGCGCACTCAGGTGAACCCAAAGGGCAGCGCTTGACTGGCATTTCTACTGTGTTATCGCCAGGCTTACATAGAATGACTATGCTACGCAGGCTTTGCCTTGTATAAATACCAGTCAAACTGCTGCAAAAACAAACTTGAAAGATCAACAGGCCCTAATACTCGTTAGTGAAAATATCCTATCTGTAAGCCGCTGTAATGCGGCTTTTTTCGTTCTCTGGTCTAGACTTAATAGCTGTAATGGTATGTAACTTTTGTACCATCGACATGGATTCTACAGCACCTAGACGGCTTCTAATTTCTTCTTTTGCATACTGCGCTCTAGGATTTGCTGAATTTGAACAGCAGAGTATATGAATAAACGTATTTTTTTGCAGATCAGTGGCTTAGTTTTTTTTACTATTTTGGTGAGTGGTGGCCTATTTTATTGGTCTACTTTGTTAAACCACTCAATTTCTTCATTTCATCAGTCATGGCAGTCTGAGACTGAAGTTGCAATTAAACGTGCTGAACTGCTAGCTGAGCTGGAGCGTAGTTTTGGTTACAACGGCTTTATTCATCACTTCAAAAATTATGTACTGCGGCAAGACGAAATTTATTACGAACAGGCTTTAGCTAATGTTGAAGCGACCAAAGCGACAATCCTGAAATTGCAAAGTACGGCGCTAAGCAGCCAAGAGACAAAGGCATTAGCCGCTATTCAACACACCTTTGATGAATATACACAAATGCTTGCGCTTGCTAAGTCAAAATTCACATCGAGAAGGTTGCGCTCTGAGGCTGTGGATCGCTTAGTGAAAGTAGATGACACGGACGCAGAAGCTGCATTTAATTATTTGCGTAAGTCAATTGGAGAGAAATTTGAGCTTGCAAAGCAAAACCAATCGGTAAAGCTTGCTCAAACCCAAGAGTTGAGTAACACCGGTGTATTGTTGCTGCTACCAATAGTCTTGTTGTTTGCTGGCTTAAACATTTTTACGCTTATTTTTGTGATTAAACTTATCAACGAAAAACGAAAGCTATTCAACTCTACTCCTGATGCCATTTTATATTGTGATAAAGACGGTAGACTTACAGAGGTCAATAAGGCCTGCACAGACTTGTTTGGGTATCAGCCTCAAGAGCTATTAGGTATGCAGGTTGAAGATCTCATTCCAGAGCGGTATACCGGTAAACACGTCGTGGACAGAGAGAAGTTCCAAGGCACCTCTACCATGCGCAGAGTGACGCATGATGGCGTAAAAATTGTAGGGCGGCACCGAACAGGCGTGGAGATCCCGGTGGATATCGCGTTATCCACTGTGTCCGTCTCTAAAAATGATGTTTTTATTGCGGTGATCCGAGATTTACGTCAAGAACAAGAATTGAAGAACCGGGCTGAACTGGATTTCTTAACTCAGGTTATGAATCGCAGAAAGATTGAAGCACTGCTAAAAGAAGAAGTGCAGCGGGCTATACGCTATCATCGAGCGCTATCGCTACTGGTAATCGACGTTGATCATTTTAAACAGCTTAATGACACCGCAGGACATCAAGATGGTGATAATGCATTGAAAGAAGTTGGGCAATTTTTAAGAGAGCAAGCACGCCCAAGCGACCATATTGGACGATGGGGCGGTGATGAATTTGTGATTATTTGCCCTGAAACTCGGCCGGATGCCGCGCTTAATTTTGCACAACGACTGGTGCATGAATTTACTCGCTTCACCAGTTTTGGACTGACATTTAGCATTGGCGTCGCGGGATATGAGCTCATTGGAGAAAGCTTTAATCACAAACGATGTTTTGAAGAAGCTGATTTAGCCCTCTATGAGTCGAAAAAGTTAGGTCGAGATCGTGCTTCGCTTTATATCGCGCCACGCAGTTCTCGCGACAAAAAGGCATAGTCTAAAACGAGATCTTTTACTTTAGCCGCTAAAAACCTTACAATTTGCGCCCAGTTTAGACTTGTGGCGGATGTTGATGCATAAAATAGAAGACCTCATTGCTGTTTTTAATGGGTTATTCCTGCACACGCTCAACACGGAGCTGGTAGTGGGCGACGACGAACCTATCTATTTACCTGCAAATGAATCATACCCTCATCATCGCATTATTTTTGCTCATGGCTTTTATGCTAGTGCTTTGCATGAAGTTGCGCACTGGCTTGTTGCGGGTGAAGCGCGTCGGCAACTCGAAGATTATGGCTACTGGTATTGTCCCGATGGACGAGATAAAGCGCAGCAGCTTGAATTTGAAAAAGTTGAAGTGAAACCACAAGCGATTGAGTGGGCGCTAAGTGTCGCAGCTGGTTTTTCATTTAATGTTTCCGTTGATAACCTCAATGGTGAACAAACTTGCCGTTTCAGCTTTCAACAACGGGTACATCAGCAAGTGCTAGCTTTATTAGAAAGCGGATTCAATACCAGAACGACTCAACTACTCAACGCATTAAGCAATTTTTATAATACACCTTGGCCTTTACGCCAGCAGCAATTTAACTGGGATATCCCGACAGAGCTAAGCATGGAGTTTGACGATGCAATTTAAGCTTGGACTTATCATCAACCCTTTAGCTGGGCTTGGTGGGAGCGTTGCACTAAAAGGTAGCGATGGCGCAGAAACAGCCCAACAAGCATTGGCACTAGGTGCAGAGCCTCGTGCTAATCAGCGAGCAAAAACGGCTTTGACGCAACTGCTTCCACATCTAGAGAACATCGAAATATTTACTGTTAACGGTGAGATGGGGGAGCGCACGGCAAAAGAGCTGGGTTTTAACACCCAAGTGATTTACCAAACTCAAAGCACGACAACTCGTCCTGAAGATACCGAGAGCGCAGCGCAAATGATGCAACAGCTCGGTGTTGATTTGATTTTATTTGCAGGTGGCGATGGTACTGCCCGCAACATTTGCCACGCCGTGGGTGATTCATGTCCTGTACTTGGGATCCCTGCTGGGTGCAAAATTCATAGCGGCGTATACGCGATAACGCCAAAAGCAGCAGGTAGAGTCGTTGAGCTTTTGGTTACCGGAGAGCTTGTCTCCATTGGCGAAGCCGATGTGATGGACATTGATGAAGCTGCATTTCGTGAAGGGACAGTGCGCGCTAAGCGATTTGGTGAAATGCAAGTGCCGACCGAGCTGAGATATGTGCAAGCGGTGAAAAACGGTGGCAAAGAGAGCGATGATCTGGTGTTGGCAGATATCGCCGCCTATGTGGTTGCCGAAATGGAAGAAGACGAAACCTATATCATGGGATCTGGTTCTACCGTTGCAGCAGTGATGGAAGAGATGGGACTTGATAATACACTTCTAGGTGTTGATGTAGTAAGGGACCAAGCGCTGATCGCGCAAGATCAAACTGCGCAGCAATTGTTATCGCTTGCTGATGACAAAACAAAGCTACTGATCACATTAATTGGTGGGCAAGGACACATTTTTGGCCGCGGTAATCAGCAGCTAAGCCCTAACCTCATCAAAAAAATCGGCAAAGATAATATTATCCTTATCGCCACAAAATCGAAATTAAAGGCCTTAAATGGTCGTCCTTTAATTGCTGATACCGGTGACGAACAACTTGATGAGTCCTTAGCTGGATTTATTAAAGTGATCACTGGATTCAATGACCATGTAATGTACGCCATAGGCCATCAAGAATAATTTAGGAATAAATATGTCTTTAGTAGAATATGTAGAGAAAGCGCAGCAGTTTTTTGATGAGCTTGTTGATAGAGCGAGTGATGATGAGCTATTTGCTGGCGGCTATTTACGCGGTCACTTTGACTTAGCGGTAGGCTATGCACAAGTAGAGGAAGCAGATCTTTCAATTGATGAGTTAAATGCCAAAGTTGAAAGCAGCTTAGTAAAAGCATACCGAAATGGAGAGCTAAATGACGATGATAAAGCGCACGTGGTCTCTATTTGGGAGCAGGTGCAAAATTTAAAATAACCGCACCTCGCCTGAATGTAGCAGATGCTAGAAGTCTAATTTGCATCTGCTACTCAGCCTCGCTTGGCTTTACATCAAAAATCGCCAATAGATGAACAACAGTGCAAAGCCTACTAAATAAACCAGCCCCAGTCCCGTTAGAACCTTCGTATGAATTGGTTGACGGCGATAGATCTCACCTTTCACTAATCCTAAATTCATCCAAGCAAAGATAGGTGTAGTGACAAACGCTGAGCTCATGGCAAACATTAGCATGCTCTTTAAGTCGGCTTTAAAAAACAGTACTACGGCCATACCAAGCGTTGCTTGTAGCAATAGAATGAGCGTGTAACTCTTTTTCGTTGTATTAGGTCGTAACAGCTGAAGCGATTCACTAAGCACTCGGGAGTAGCCGTCTAACACCGTGATCGTTGTTCCAAACATACACAAAAATGCGACGCCAGCAATTAGCCATCTGGCCCATTCGCCAATCGTATTGGCATACATATCAATGAGCTGCTGTGAGAACGCAACACCTGCGAGTTCCACAGGCTTATCTTGACCGTATTGCATTAGCATACCGAGTAAACAAAAAACGACCGCAAGACCCAGCGTAACAAAATATCCCACCTTGAAATCCAGCAGGATCTGGCTACTTGTTAGCGGTTGTTTCGACATCTTCGTTTTTAGCCAAGAGGAATTAATGGCTGAAATCTCGATTGGTGCGGGCATCCAACCCATCAAGGCAACTAAAAACCCCAGTAGTGCGATGTCGTAGGGGGAAACCGGATCAATGGGGGCTGGATGGGCAGGTCCATTATTAGCCGCAATGGCAAGTGCCATAACCGTGGAAATGGTCAAAATTATCATTACCCATTTGCTCGTTAAATCGAGTATTTTATAGTGCCCAACCAATAAGATTGCCAAGCAGCTAGCCAAAAGTATAAAGCTTAACAATTCAGTATTTATTGGAAATGGCAGCGAGTAGCTCAAGAGACTTGCGGTAAGTAATAGCACACCTGCGGTATTTACAATGGCTGCGAAAATATTGAGTAGCACAAAAACCTTAAATCCGAAGCGGTAATGTGCGTGATAGCCTTCGACGACAGTATGCTTAGAGTGGCTTGTGTACTCGACTGCATATTTAAAAAAGGGATATTTGAGCAAATTAACAGCAACAATTAACCAGATCAATTGACTACCAAATAGTGCCCCTGCCTGAGTTGACGAAACGAGATGTGAACCACCGATAGCAGCGGTTGCCATTAATATTCCAGGCCCAAAGATGGCAAATTTGCCTTTAAGAGATAGCAGCGCTGGCAATGTAAATTCCTTAAGTCTTTGTTATTTTAATTTTGCTGCCAGTCTACGAAGTTTTAAGAATTGCCGCAACACTGTCGTTGAGTCGCATTTCACAGACGGTGTTGAGTGTGAGATAACTAGTCGCTTACTCATCCTGCTCTAAAAAGTATTCATCTAGGTCTTCTTTGATGTCCTGATAATCATCTTCATCTAAATTTAAGACCTTCAATACATCTGCTTTCATTAAGTGCCAATCAGGCGCGGCAACAAAACGTTTATTGATATGTACAAAATTTTCCGCCATTTTTAGAGCGGCGAAAGCTAATTTCTGCTCTTCATCTTTACAGCTTCCCAAAAATTCAGGGTCATGATGACATAAAATCATCTGACAAATACTTTGTGGTAAATTCCAAGAAGCTGCGAGGAAGTAGCCGATAATAGCATGATTGGTCTCGTACTTTTCCTCTTCGTGCTCGACTAACAGCTTGTCGTAATCTTTGTTAGCGGCAATGAGCGTTTCCATATAATCGGGGTAATTTACCGCCATAGCGGCAATCCCTGCGTCGTGAAATAAGCCTAGTAAGTGCAAGTTTTCAACAGGAACACGCGATTTAAGTTTATTACCAATCACCATAATGCTATCTGCGATGTCTGAAGCGTTATCCCAAAACCGCTCCAAACTGATACAACATTTACGTTGGTCAAAGGTTTGTTTAAGCAAAAAGCCAGTCACAAGCTTGCTGATAGAGTCTAGGCCGAGAAAGACGACAGCCTGTTTTACATCAGTTACCGTTCTTGCCAAGCCGTATAGGGGCGAGTTGATGATTTTTAACACCGCAGCTGCGGTGCTGACATCATGTGCGATGATAGAAGCGATGTCGTTCAGATCTGGATCCGGTGCAGCAAGTGCTGCTTGCAACTCGCTTATTAGCGCGGGCTTAGGTGGTAAATTAAAACCATGTTTGACGTCAGCTAGCACTTTGTCGTCTAGATCTATCATCTAAAAATCCTTAATTTCAGACATATAAAAAGCATAGCGTAAATTCTTTATTGAACACTGACTTGAGACAAAAAAATATCAAGTCGACTACTAATTCGGCAAAGTGTCTCGTCAATAGGCACGTTTTCTTGCTTAACATGTAAATATTAAGTTATGGTTAAGCAATTTTTTTCTTAGGGCAATGGTATGCACGAAACACAACAAGCGAACTCGCAAAACTCTGCGATCACCCGTTTTTTAAACGGGATAGAGCGGGTGGGGAATAAACTTCCTGATCCTGCAATCATTTTCTTATCAGCAATGTTGCTGATTTGGCTGCTATCTTGGTTATTTTCAGGCGTAGAATTTAGCGCTATTGATCCAAGAACCAATCAGGCGATTGTCGTTCACAATTTATTAGACCCAAATGCGCTTGCCGGATTTATGGCAACGATGGTAAAAACCTTCACGGGATTTGCGCCATTAGGCGTGGTGCTAGTTGCTATGCTAGGTGTGGGTGTTGCTGAACATTCTGGCTATATTAATACTGGCCTTAAAATCATGCTTAAACGCACGCCTCAGGCACTACTAACTCCTTCTATTATTCTTATCGCAATTGTAAGCCACACGGCGACAGATGCCGGATACGTGTTAGTTATTCCGCTTGCCGGTGTTATCTTCTATGCGATGGGAAGACATCCTCTTGCGGGTATTGCAGCGGCATTTGCTGGAGTAAGCGGTGGATTTAGCGCGAACTTTATTCCTTCTGGTATCGATCCGTTGCTACAAAGCTTTACGCAAAGTGCTGCGCAGATCATCGATCCAGAAATCGCGATTAACCCACTAAACAATTGGTTTTTCACCTCTGCATCGAGCTTATTCATTATTTTATTAGGTTGGTATATCACTGATAAAATCATAGAACCAAGACTAAAAGCGACAGAAATTGACGGCGATACAGAGAGTTTGCCTTCGTTTGATGAGATCACCAGTAAAGAAAAGAAAGGCTTTGTGGTAGCGTCCATGGTGATGTTAGCAGGTATCGCGTTATTGGTTTATGCATCAAGCGGCGAAGACTCCGCGCTACGCAGTCCGTCGGGCGCTTTAACTGATTTTAGCGCGCCGTTAATGCAATCAATTGTGCCACTTATTTTCCTGCTGTTTTGGATCCCAGGTGCGGTATACGGTTTCGTTGTCGGTACGTTTAAAACCTCAAAAGACATGATTGATGCCATGACCAAAGCCATGAATAGCATGTCTTACTATATTGTTATGGCGTTTTTCTGTGCACTTTTCATCAGTGCCTTCAGCCATTCAAATTTGGGTGCATTGCTTGCCATTGAAGGGGCTCAAGTATTAAAAGCATTGGCGCTTCCAAGCTATGTTACTGTGATTGGTATTATCTTCCTAACCGCATTTGTAAACCTATTTGTGGGGTCAAGCTCTGCGAAGTGGGCGTTACTGGGGCCGATTTTTGTTCCAATGTTAATGCAATTGGGTATTTCACCAGATTTAACACAAGCGGCTTATCGTGTTGGTGATTCTGGCTCAAATATAATCACTCCGCTTATGCCTTACTTCCCGCTGGTTGTGGTTTACTGCCAGAAATACGTTAAGTCGACAGGAATAGGTACATTGATAGCGATGATGTTGCCTTACTCGATTGCCTTTTTGATTGGTTGGAGCATCTTCTTATTGATCTACTGGATGCTTGGTATTCCGCTAGGTCTGCAAGCGAGTTATGCATATCCAGCTGGAATGTAATTTGAGGAATGTAACTTCAGGGGATCCTTAAAACAATGAACTCCTGATCCAAACCTTAGATTAAGTAATAAAAAGCGCTGTTCAGTGAAATGACAGCGCTTTTTATATACTGCTATTTGTACTGCGCCTTATGCTGCTTTATTGATACCCAACCAAGAAAATGAGCGATTTAAAAATGCACCAGCACCTGTTTCAATGCATTCACCATGGGCAATAACGATATATTGAGGTTGCCAAGCAGCCATCTTTGAAAAACAGGCTCGGGCTTGCTGCTTCCCAAACACAAACGAAGTTCGCCAGTCTATGGGCGTTTTACCGTTAGGGCTAATAATCCCGGTGATTTTCGCTAATACTTTTTTAAAACCGGAGAAGTGGTTAGGGTGAAAGTTCTCGATAAGATCTGTCAAAATTAATGTACTGCTCTCTTTGTGGAAGAATACGACTTCTTCCATCACCGCGCTGCCTTTAAAAATGAGTTGCTCAATATCTCCTTGCCACTCGGGTTCTGCCATGTCGCCCAGTTGGCGCTGAAAAGTAAGATCAGGCCGTTTCTTGTCGACACCTGGAGAAGCAAACATAATCGCATGTGGGAACTTTTCCTGCCAATCTCCCATAAATAGGTGATGAAGTTTATTTGGAGAAATTAGATAGCTGACTTGCCCAAGTTGAGTTAATTCACTGAGCAGTTCATCCGTTAATTTTCCGGGAGAGTGGACCCATAATGCGCCAGAGGAAAGCTTTACTATGGTGCTTCGGGTAGTGTATGGCATGCCAAAAAATGGTACAGCTGGGCCGTTGTGGATCCAAATGTTTTTACCAATTGCAATTAATTCGCTCATCTAATTTCCTTACTCTTGCTAGCATAGATAACTATATCAGGGAAATTTTTTGTTTGAAATATAGCCTTTAGCAAATTTGCATGAGATTTATTTGAGTATCTATATTGGTCGAATTTGTGCATCAATTTTCAAGCGTTAGTTCATCATTTTTAGTTTCGGTAGCGGCCTGGATCTTCTGCATCTAGTTGAATCGTTCCTGCACTTTTGAGTAGTTGAATGGCGATGTAGATAAGATATGCAGCGCCGATTAATTTAGCTACTTGTAAGATCCAAGGTGAGGCTTGCATCAGTGCGCCGACACCAAACCCAACCCAGTACCAATTCCCAAGGCTGTAATTGCGCCATGTAGTCTGCCGTAATTTAGGCTCTGTCTGACCGTGATAACAAAGTCAGGGCCCGGCAAGATCACTGCAACAAAATGAATGATGGCTAATGATAAAAACTCTGGCCCTATACCCTGCAACTCGCCATATTCCAGCAAAGATGAGTATTTTTGCTGACTTTATTGTACAGCGACTCACAAAGGCTTGCTGATCTTTGCAGTGTTGAGAGCTTAATTAGTTTTAACTTTTAGAGCGAAAAGCGATAACTTAATGTTGCACTCGCTTGATATTGGCTCATTATTTCGTTGTCGAAGTGCCAGCTACAGGTATTTTGGGTTTCTGGATCGACATCGCAAGTGACTTTAGAGTTGTTGTTGAGGATAGTTGCAATCCATCGTGCTTCAGCACCGAGATGAAAACCTGCGCCAAGGTTGTATTCAAAACCCGTGTATAACCCTGATGCAAAGAAAGTGTCAGAGTCGATAAAATTAGGGTCAACAAAGGTCGCACCAATTTGTAAGCCTAGATAAACATCTAAGTTGTCTGTGAGAGGGCGTACCACTGCACTTTGAAATAATAGATATTCCATTTCCACTTTATTTAGCGGATAAGCGGTAAGTTGGGTCTCAGTTTTTCCGTAGTAGAAGCCATAACGGCCTTCAGGTACATATTTATCGATACTTAATCCAAAGTGCGAATCGTCTTCTAATTCATACTTTTGATGGCGAGAAGTTTTGATATCACTGCTGTAAGTTTTGCCACCATATATTGAGACACCAAAGTCTCCATAGTCTGCGGCACTGACGTTGCTCGAAACAACTAACGCCAAAATAGTAGCTACTGAAGCAAATTTCATAACGTTCATATCCTTGAGTCGGAATAATTTTTTAGAATTGGGCTCTAGTATATCAATGATGAAAGAAAATAATAACGAGCTTGGTCTATTTACTTGCATTTCTTTGGTTAGATTTTTATTATTACTTCGCTTAATTGATTTGGAAAAGTACCTTGCAAGTATTCTTACGTTTACTTATCACAATGTTCGTGGTGGCTACACTTAGTGGTCAAAACGCGGCTGCCTCTATGGCAGCATGTGAAATGCATGGTACTGCAAGTCATAAAACATCTCATCAAATGCTTCAAAGTGACGTGCAATCGGCTGATCCTCATCATCATGAAATAGAAATAATGGTTGAGATGGATTGCTGTGACCCTCAGAACACAGCACAATGCAGCGATTGTACTTGCCCCACACATATGTGCTCCACAAACCTTGCAGCGTTTTCGCCAAGGGATTGGATAGCGCCTATTGTACTGAAAAACGACAAATTAAGCTTCACAAGTGGTCAGCTTAGTGACTACCCTCGCTCTCTTTATAAACCCCCAATACTTGCCTAACCTCAGGGCAGATCTGCCTTAATTTCAAAGTTTTGTACGATTAATCGTCTATTTTGGCGTAATTTTCAACGAATTTATTGATACCAGTTGCAGTAATTTAATTGGTATTGCATGCGAGGTTAGCATGAAAAAGCTTTATTTAGTGATGACGCTATGGTTAATGAGCGCCATGGCATACGGTAAATCCAATATAGAATTGGAAGTCTTTAAATCCCCAACCTGCGGCTGTTGTGAGCTATGGTTAAATCATTTAACTGCACAAGGTATCGCGCACAAAGCCACCGATTTAAATTATCTTGGCTCACTTAAGAGTAAGTTTGGTATTAAGCAAAATTATCAATCTTGTCACACAGGGGTTTCTAAAAATGGTTTTATTTTTGAAGGGCATGTTCCTGCCAAGTTTATTAAACAGTTTTTGCAAAACGAAACGTTAACTCAAGATAAGCAAAATATCGGCTTAAGTGCGCCGGCAATGCCACTTGGATCGCCCGGTATGGAAGTTGGTGAGCGTTTTATGCCTTATCAAGTATTGCTACTCAAAAAAGATGGGAGCTATGAGGTTTTTGCTGAAATTGACAGTTATGAGGAGCAATTCTAATGACAATCAAAGTTTCCCTGTTTATCGCAACTCTGATACTGCCACAGATAGCACAGGCCAACATTGCAACGTTAGAGCAAGCAATAGATGCCGCCATCAGCAACGATCCTTGGCTTAAATCTAGCCAATACAAGCGTTCTGCGATGCAGTCGATGAGCCGTGAAGCGCTAAGCTATCCTGATCCTCAGGTGTCCATCGGCATGATGAACCTGCCTGTTGATAGTTGGGAGTTTAACCAAGAAGGGATGACCCAGCTTAAAGTTGGTGTGATGCAGATGTTGCCGCGAGGAGATAGCCTCGAAATTAAGAGCCAGCAATTGGCACTTGACGCGAAAAAGCAACCGATTTTACAAGCGGATAGAAAAGCGCAAGTGCGCCGCGACGTTTCTCAAGTGTGGCTTGATATTGTACAAGCCAAAAAGACGTTAGAACTGATTGAACGCGATAGTGTGCTGTTTGACCAAATGGTAGAAATCGCCAATGCTAGCTACTCCAATGCGCTGGGTGCAACACGCCAGCAAGATGTGATCCGTGCTCAGCTTGAGGTGATGCAATTAGACGACAAGCGTTCCGCGGCTTATCAGCAGCTTAACACCGCTAAGGCAAAGCTTTCGCAGTGGCTATTAAATGATGCATTCACTAATTCAAATGCGCTGAGTGTCCTTGATCAAAACGAAGTGACACTGCCGTTGATCCGCTCAATTGCACCAAAGTTAATGCAGCAACGCCCAGTTGATAGCCAAGCTGTAGTACAACATTTGACTCATCACCCGTTGGTTGTTGCAGCCGACGTTGATACATACCGCGCCAATCAAGGGGTAAAGTTAGCTGAGCAGGCGTATAAACCACAGTTTTCCGTCAATGCGAGTTATGCGTATCGGGATGATGCACCGGATCAGATGTCTCGCACTGACTTTTTTAGCGTTGGTGTGTCATTCGACGTTCCGTTATTTACAGATGGAAAACAAGACCAGCAAAAAGCGGCAGCGACTGCACAAGTTGAGGCGAGTAAAACGGAGCGGTTGCTGGTGCTAAAGCAGCTGTTTTCAAACTTAAATGGAGAAATTCAAACTATCCAAAGATTACAAGAGAGGCAATCGCTATATGCAAAATCAATTGTGGCACAAAGCGCTGAACAGGCCGAAGCTGCATTGACCGCTTATACCAATGATGACGGCGACTTTTCCGAGGTAGTGAGGGCGCGCATTGCGAAACTGAATGCCCAGTTATCAGCGCTTTCCATTGATATTGCATTGTTAAAAGCGGTGGTACGCAGTAACTACTATTTGGCTCAAATTGAAGAGGGTGCAAGCCATGAATAACAACTTAAAAATGACGCTTGTTGCCGTCACTACATTAACGGTCGGCGTGCTAGTTGGGATGGATCTCTCTTCAAGTAACGAGTCTGCCGTAACGCAAAACGCTGAGAAAGCGCCGCTTTATTGGGTTGCGCCTATGGATCCGAACTATCGTCGTGATAAGCCCGGTAAGTCTCCGATGGGAATGGATCTCGTGCCTGTGTACGAAGAAGAGTCCGCGAATGCAAAATTTGGTGAGGGGGTTGTGGAGATAGCTCCTCACGTTGAAAACAACTTGGGCGTTCGTACCGCGGTGGTCATGCGTCAAGCGATGTCTCATCAAATCCGTACTGTTGGGTATGTTCAATACAACGAAGATAGCTTAGTTCACATTCACCCCCGAGTTGAGGGCTGGGTTGAAACGCTCTACGTGAAAGCAGCAGGAGATCCAGTGAAGCAAGGCGAGCCATTGTATACCTTATACTCGCCGCAACTGGTCAATGCGCAAGAAGAATACCTTATTGCTAGAAAGCGTAATAATCAGGCGCTGATAAACGCAGCACACAAAAGGCTCAAGGCATTGCACCTGAGTGATGACTTTATCAATACGCTTAAAAAAACGGGTGAAGTGCATCAAAGCATTACCTTTTATGCGCGTCAATCTGGGGTGTTGGATGGACTCCAGATCCGAGAAGGGTTTTACGTAAAGCCAGGCACAACGCTTATGAGTATCGCCAAACTTGACGAAATTTGGGTCGAAGCTGACGTATTTGAACGTGATGCTATGTTGGTCGCTCAGGGACAAGCTGTTTCCATGAGGTTAGACTTTTTACCCGGCAGAACGTGGCGAGGGCAAGTCGATTATGTCTACCCCTCACTCAATGAAAAAACACGGACACTTAGAGTAAGGCTTAGATTTGACAACAGTGATGCGCTGTTAAAGCCGAATATGTTTGCACAAGTAAACATTCATGCCGATTCTCGTGACAATGTATTGCAAGTGCCGAGTGAATCTGTGATCCGTACCGCCAAACAAAACCGTGTTGTCGTTGAAGTTGCACCCGGTAGCTTTAAATCGGTTGCCGTTGAACTGGGTCAAATTGGTGATGAAAACATTGAAATCCTCAATGGTCTTAACGAAGGAGACAAGATAGTTACGTCAGCCCATTTCCTGATTGATTCTCAATCGAGCATTACTTCTGACTTTATGCGTATGGCGCCAGTTGCTGAGGCTAAGTCAGTTTGGATTGAAGGAGAAATTCAAAGCGTGAACTACCAAAGCCGAGTGGTGAATATCGATCATCAACCCGTACCTGAGTGGGAATGGCCTGAAATGGTGATGGACTTTACAGTGGCTGAAAGTGTCGATGTTGGAGAATTAAACGCTGGACAGACTTTGCATTTTGAAGCCACGAAACAGGATGACGGTAGCGTATTACTGACTGGCATTCACATTATGTCCGAAGGAAGTACGACCGAAAATACCTTACCAACAGCAACAGTGGGTGGCGTGATAAACGCTATCACCCCTGACACCCGAGTGCTTAATATTTCTCGCGACGCCATTGAAAAATGGGACCGTCCCGCAACAACGATGGACTTTGTTGCAGCAGAGCACATTGATTTAAGCCAGCTTATGACGGGAATGAAGGTGACTTTCACCTTTGAAGTGGGTGACGAATTTGTGGTGACTGATATCAAACCTGCAGGTGAGATGTCGATGAATATGCACTCAGGCCACTAAGGAGCGTTTACAATGATCCAAGCAATAATTCGCTGGTCAGTATACAACCGTTTTTTTGTGGTACTGCTGACACTTATGCTGGTGGGGGCTGGGCTATTTACCCTTAAAAACACACCTGTCGACGCCATTCCGGACTTGTCTGATGTACAAGTAATTGTCAAAACACCTTATCCAGGACAGGCACCACAAGTGGTCCAAGATCAGGTGACATTTCCGCTGACCACGGCAATGCTCTCCGTGCCGGGCGCAAAAACCGTACGTGGTTATTCCTTCTTTGGGGATTCCTATGTTTACGTTATTTTTGACGATAAAACGGATCTTTACTGGGCGCGTAGCCGTGTGCTCGAATATCTAAGTCAAGTCGCACCTCAATTACCTGATGCAGCAAAGCCGCAATTGGGCCCTGATGCCACTGGGGTGGGTTGGGTGTATCTTTATGCGCTCGTTGATAAAACCGGTAAACACGATATTAGCCAACTACGCAGCTTACAAGATTGGTTCTTAAAGTTTGAGCTGCAATCGGTTGCTGGCGTGTCAGAAGTGGCGCCGATTGGCGGTATGGTGAAACAGTATCAAGTACAGGTTGATCCCAATAAACTGCGCGCATACGGCATTCCGCTTACGCATGTACAGCAGGCGTTGCAACGTGGCAACCAAGAATCGGGTGCTTCCGTGATTGAGATGGCCGAAGCTGAATATATGGTGACAAGTACTGGATATATTCAAAACGTTAAAGACATTGAGGCCATACCTCTTGGGCAAGCAGTAAAGGGTACACCATTAACGATAGCAGACGTTGCATCTGTCAATATCGGACCGCAAATGCGTCGTGGCATTGCCGAGCTTAACGGCGAGGGAGAAGTTGTGGGCGGTGTTGTGGTTATGCGCTTTGGAGAAAACGCGCAAAAAACCATAGATGGGGTGAAGCAAAAGCTCGCCGAGCTACAACAAGGCTTGCCTGAAGGGGTGGAAGTGGTAACGGTTTATGATCGCTCCGAACTTATCACCAATGCTATTGATAATCTTTGGTCTAAGCTGCTCGAAGAGCTGGTGGTGGTGGCACTAGTGTGTGTGGTGTTCTTATTTCATATTCGCTCTTCGGTGGTTGCGGTGATCACTTTGCCACTTGGCATTTTGGTTGCTTTTATCGTGATGTACTTTCAAGGTGTGAACGCAAATATCATGTCTCTTGGTGGGATTGCCATAGCTATCGGGGCGATGACCGACGGTGCAATCGTGATGATTGAAAACATGCACAAACACATGGAAAAAACGCCACTCAACGATGAAAACCGCTGGGAAATCGTCGCAAAGTCGGCTTCCGAAGTCGGTCCTGCGCTTTTCTTTAGTTTGTTGATTATCACCGTGAGCTTCTTACCTGTGTTTATTCTTGAGGCGCAAGAAGGGCGTATGTTTGCACCATTGGCATATACTAAAACGTATGCGATGGCCGCATCGGCGGGGCTAGCCATCACACTTATTCCTGTGCTGATGGGGTACTTTATTCGCGGTAAAGTTGTGCCTGAGCATAAAAACCCAATCAATCGAATGTTGGTTGGCGCGTATACGCCGCTATTAAAGCAAGTATTACGCTTTCCCAAGCTGACGTTGCTGGTCGCTGCAGCTATTACAGTCGTTGGATTTTATCCAATGGATAAAATCGGCAGCGAGTTTATCCCACCTTTGGATGAAGGGGATTTAATGTATATGCCGACCACATATCCAAGTATCTCGATTGGTAAAGCAAGAGAAATCTTACAGCAAACCGACAAGTTGATAGCGACGGTACCTGAGGTAAAAAATGTCTTTGGTAAAATCGGTCGTGCTGAAACCGCAACCGATCCAGCCCCGTTGACGATGATTGAGACCTTTATTCAATTAAAACCTAAAGATCAGTGGCGAGAGGGGATGACGACTGAAAAGCTCAAAGCAGAACTCGATAAGCTGGTGCAGTTTCCGGGCTTAACTAATGCTTGGGTGATGCCTATTAAAACGCGTATTGATATGCTCGCAACGGGGATTAAAACGCCTGTCGGGATTAAAGTCGCAGGTCCAGATTTAGATACTATCCAAAAGATTGGTCAAGATCTTGAACGTATTCTGAGTAAGGTAGAGGGCACCGCTTCGGTCTATTCAGAGCGGGTAGCTGGGGGGCGCTATATTAAGGTCGATATTCAACGTGATAAAGCCGCGCGATTTGGGCTAAATATTGCCGATGTCCAGCAAGTGGTCGCAACTGCAATTGGTGGAATGGATGTCACGCAGACCATTGAAGGACAAGAGCGCTATCCGGTTAGTTTGCGCTACCCGCAAGACTTAAGAGATTCTCCAGAAGCGCTGCGAAAGCTCCCGATTGTTACCGCTGAGGGGTTAAATATTGCCCTAGGTGATGTTGCAACTATCTATATTGAAAATGGGCCGCCAGGTATTAAAAGCGAGAACGCTCGCATTAATGGTTGGACGTTTATTGATTTAGACGGTGTCGATGTTGGTAGCTATGTGGCAGCCGCCAAACAAGTGCTGAGCGAGCAGCTGGAATTACCAGCAGGTTATTCCATCAGCTGGGCTGGTCAATACGAGTATATGGAGCGCGCGAAAGCTAAATTGACTTATGTGGTACCGCTCACGCTTGGGATCATTATCGTTTTGCTCTATTTGAACTTTAGAAGTTTTAGCGAAGTGGCGATCATCATGGCAACGCTACCCATGGCGATGATTGGTGGGTTATGGTTACTATACCTAGAGGGTTTTAACTTTTCGGTCGCAGTTGGCGTTGGCTTTATTGCACTGGCAGGTGTTGCTGTTGAAATCGGGGTGATCATGCTCGTGTATCTCAACCAAGCCATAAGCGAGCTTAAGGAGAAACAACCGATCATAACCCTTGAGGCTATTAATAACGCTATTTTAGAAGGCGCGGGTAAACGTATTCGTCCAGTCATGATGACGGTGGCAACGATTATCATTGGGCTATTGCCAATCCTTTACGGCTCAGGCACTGGCTCTGAGGTAATGAGCCGCATTGCCGCGCCTATGGTGGGCGGTATGGCAAGCGCGCTATTGCTCACCTTAGTCGTGCTACCTGTAGTTTATATGTTGATGATCCGTTGGCGTCTAAGAGTGACAAGTTAGCTTATAAAGTGCTCAATAAAAACTTTGCCTATCCTATTTGGCTAGGCAAAGTCGGTGAGTTTTGTACAAAAAAGAGATTTAGTAAAGTTGTTTTCTCCTATGTTAAATAGGTTACTGCCCATATTACGCAACCGACCCTACTCTAATAAAATCAATGTAATACCTCGTCAATTAATCTTTTAATTCGGCCGATAGATAATCTTTATTTTAATGTGATTTATGCCAATTTCATTAATTGAATTAGCTGTTTTTAAACATGAAAATAGCTTTAGTAGTTATCAAAAAATGCTGCTAATAATGACATAAAAAATTCATAAATTAGTTGAGCTTCTAAGTTGCTGAAAAAGGTATATTTTTAAAGGGAAATAAAAGTAAATTGAAAATAATTCATTATAAAGCTGTTTGTTGGTTGATAAAAGGACTACACTAGTGTTCCCCAGCATATTTAGTGGGAATTGCTTGTACCTCTTCCGAAGTAACACCTCGGCATGCACATCCATCCCACTAAGTATTATTCTTTTCGAGGTGTTATTGTGTCTGTTAATACATTGTACTCAGATCCCTATTTTTCTGTATTCCCCAATGAGCGTATACATCCAAATACGCAAAGAGGTTTGCTAAACGCTTACCACTGTTGTGGTTCAGAAACCACGCCAAGCGCTGTTATTTTTTGTGAAGCCAACTTTACAAAAACAGATGGTAAAACTGCAAATGGACTTATTCGTTATTCTCCGAAGTTTCGAATATTATCTGTTATAGACAGTGAGAAGGCGGGACTAGATTCTGGCTATGCCTTAGACGGTGAGTATAATGGGATCCCTATTTATGCAACTTTGACTGAATCTATAGAGATGGCTAGAGAAATTCCAGAATATTTTATATTTGGAATAGCGCCATCAAGTGGTGTTTTATCCACTCTTGATAGGCAAGTTATTTTAGAAGCAATAGACCTAGGAATGAATATTGTCAATGGATTACATGAATATCTAAATGATGATCCTGAATTTATTGCTGCTAGCCGTAAAGCTGGAGTTGTGATTTTGGATATACGCAAGCCTAGAGCGAAGAGGAACTTGCAAATTTTTAGTGGTATTGTAAATCACGTAGATTGTCCAAAAGTGGTCATTATGGGGACTGATTGCGCGATAGGGAAGCGCACGACGGCAACAAAGCTCGTTAGTGCGCTGAGACAATATGGACTCAACGTTGTATTAGTTGCGACAGGACAAACAGGTGTTATTCAAGGCGCGCCTTACAGTTTGGTAATGGACTCTATACCTGCACAGTTTTGTCCAGGAGAACTTGAAGCCGTTATTTACCGTGCGTATGAAGTTGAAAAGCCAGACATTATTATTATTGAAGGCCAAGGCGCTTTGAGTCACCCTGCATTTTCAACTAGTTCAATGATTATTAGAGGGTCTGCACCAAATGCTGTTATTTTACAGCATGCGCCTTGTCGTAAATACCGAGTTGATTTTGACGAGATGGCTATGCCCTCAGTAGCAAGTGAGATCGAATTGATAGAGCTATTCGCTCATGCAAAGGTTATCGGTATTAGTATAAATCACGAGGGAATGGAGGAAAAAGAAATTGATGAGTGTATTTACCACTACTCTAAAGAGTTTGCTATACCAGTCACTGATGCACTAAAGCGTTCAAGTAAATTTTTAGTTCATATGGTGCTCAGGGCATTTCCAAAGCTCGCAAAGCAAATACCAATTTTGCAATGATCAATCCCAGACTGGAAATCGACTGTGCCAAGATTGCGGTGAACGCAAGCCTCCTTATTGACAAGCTAAAACGCCATGGCATAGATGTTGTACCAGTGACTAAAGTGTTTATGGGACATCCTAAGATTGCAGCTACGCTAATTGAGTCTGGAGCCACTATGTTGGCTGATTCCCGAATAGAAAACATTGAAAGAATGAGGCGGGCGGGGATCACAATACCCATGATGTTGATCCGCTCTCCAATGTTGAGCCAAGTGAATAGAGTTGTGTTGAATTGTGAAATCAGCCTGAATACAGAGTTGTTTACAATTAGCGCGCTATCAAAGGCAGCAAAAAAGGCGGGCTATTGTCATGGAGTGATCGTCATGGTCGAGCTTGGTGATTTGAGGGAAGGTGTTATGCCTGACCTGCTTTCGAATACAATAAGACAAACACTAGCATTGTCAAATATTGATTTAAAAGGAATTGGAGCAAACTTAGCGTGTCGTTACGGAATTGCACCAGAACAAGAAAATATGGCCTTTTTAGCCAAATTGGTAATTGAGGTTGAAAACCAATTTGGTATTAGACTACAGGTGATATCTGGCGGTAATTCAGCAAACCTATTATGGGCATTTAATTTAGACCAACGTAGCTGTGTTACTCAACTTAGGTTGGGAGAGTCTATTTTCTTTGGCGTCGAAGCGCTGAATAAGCGTCCCATTGCGGGAGCAAACACTGATGCAATCTCATTAGTTGCTGAAGTGATTGAGTCTAGTAACAAGCCATCTAAGCCTTGGGGACGACGTTATCAAAATGCCTTTGGTGAAACACCTGAAGCTGTAGATAGGGGGCAAGTTGATCAAGCGTTATTAGCGCTTGGACGCCAAGATGTTAATCCATCAGGTGTCATTCCACCGAAAGGGATCACTATTTTAGCAAGTAGTAGTGATCATATGGTAGTCGAGAGTGCAGAAGCTCCTTTAAAGATTGGTCAAGAGATCAGATTTAAACTTGACTATGTTGGGTTGCTATCCGCGATGACCTCTCCCTATGTAAGAAAGTACTTTTATTAACAAATCTGTAGGATTTTTAGTCGCGATAAGTAAAAACGAAAGCTTAATTTAAGCTTATGTATTATGTATCACATTAAATAGAGAGTCTTCGAAATGAGCCCGAATAATCAAACTGGACACCCGTGGGGTGGAGGAAATAAGTCACCGCCAGACTTAGATGATATTGTCGATAAACTTTCTCATTACAAAAATATGCTGCCTGGCGGTAGTCCTTCAAACTTCTTTATCATTCTCATTGTTAGCAGCTTAGCAATAACCATATGGAGCTCGATATATACGGTTCCTAGTGATTCAGTCGCTGTAGTACAGAGATTTGGTAAGTTCTTATCTCTTGAGCATCCCGGGCTGCATTTTAAATTGCCCCTCAGAATAGACAACACGACTATCGTGCCGGTTAAACGACAACTTAAGCAGGAGTTTGGATTTTCAACACTCGGTGCTAGTGATCCTCATCAAATGCCGCGCTTATCTCAAAGGTTAAAAGAAAGCCAAATGGTTACAGGAGATTTGAATGCGGCATTAGTGGAATGGGTAGTGCAGTACCGTATTGATGATCCAAAAAAATTTCTTTTCGAAGTCAGAGAGCCTGCAGAAACACTGCGATATGTTTCCGAGTCGGTAATGCGAGAGGTCGTAGGTGATAGAACTGTCGATGAAGTTATTACAATTGGACGACAAGAGATTGAATCCGAAGCACTGATAAAAATGCAAGCTTTATCAAGCAAATATGCAATGGGTGTACGAATTGACCAAGTACAGTTAAAAAATATTAATCCACCCGAGCCAGTACAAGCGTCTTTTAACGAAGTCAATCAGGCGCAACAAGAAAAAGAAAAGTTAATTAATGAAGCACGAAGAGACTATAACAAAGTGATCCCACTTGCGTTGGGTGAAAAAGACCAACGGATCCGTGAAGCCGACGGTTATCGATTAAAACGTATTAATGAGGCGCGAGGAGATGCGGATAGGTTTAATGCACTATATCTAGAATATGTAAAGGCTCCGGAGGTCACTACACGACGAATATATATCGAAACAATGCAGCAAGTGCTCCCGACAATTCGCTCGAAAATTATTATTGATGATAACGCTCCTCATATTTTGCCATTACTGCATTTAGGCGATATTGAAACGGGAGAGAAATAATGAAACACCGGAAAAAGATCTTAGTGATTGGGGTCACAGCTGTTGCTGCAGTGCTATTAAATAACGCTTTATATAGCGTAAGCGAAGTGCAACAAGTGATTATTACTCAATTTGGCAAACCTGTCGGAACACCGATAACGCACGCTGGATTGAAAGCTAAACTTCCTTTTATTCAACAAGTTAACATCATAGATAAGCGGGTTTTAGAGTGGGATGGTAGGCCTTCTGATATGCCTACTAAGGATAAGCTTTACATCTCAGTCGATCTTTTTGCTAGATGGCGCATTACCGAACCACTGCAATACTTTCTTCGCTTGAAAGATGAACGAAGCGCGCAATCAAGATTGGATGATATTCTTGGAAGTGAGACAAGAAATGCAGTGGCAAAGCATGAGCTCATAGAAATTATTCGAACGGATAAAAACCGAAGTCCGTTAAGAGAAGGGGTATTAAGCACTTTTGAAGAAGACTTGAAGATAGGTACCTTAGTGCCTATACAAAAAGGTCGAAAATTAGTTGAGCAAGAGATTTTTTCTGCTGCCGCTGAGAAAGTGCGTGTTTTCGGTATAGAGCTATTAGATATACGCTTTAAACGTATCAACTACAATGCCAGTGTGCGACCAAAAATTTATGAAAGAATGGTCAGTGAGAGGCGGCAAATTGCTGAACGTTTTTTATCTGAGGGAAATGGTGAAGCTGCGAGAATAAGAGGGGATAGGGTTAGGGAGTTAAACAAAATCCAGTCCGAAGCCTATCAGCGAGTTGAGCAGATACGAGGTGAGGCCGACGCAACCGCTGCACAAATATATGCGCAAGTTTATGGTCAAAGCGCACAATCTAAAGCTTTGTACGAATTCACACGCACAATGGCTTCATACCCGATGGTTATTTCTGCCGATACAACCTTGATACTCTCAACCAAGAGTGAACTACTGCAATTTCTAAATAAGACCGGTGTAAATGAAGCGCTGTTAACGCCGCGTAAAGTGATAAAAAATGAGAGATAAATATCAAATCAATCCTTCACAATTGGCTCAGCTACCAAAAGAGCATATAGATTGGTTTATTCGGCCTATTACTCGGTTTATAAAAGTTGAAACTGCAGCAGGTGCGATTCTTCTGCTCGCTACCATTATTGCTCTGCTATTTGCAAACTCAGAATTGAGTGCGTCATATTCCCAATTTTGGGATGCTCCAGTTGGTATTAGTTTTAAAGATATGGAGCTTAAACGGTCATTGCACGGATGGATAAACGATGGTGCTATGACCGTATTTTTCTTCTTAGTTTCGTTGGAACTGAAACGCGAGTTAGTGCTAGGTGAACTACGCAGCCCTAAATTAGCTATGTTTTCTATTTCAGCTGCAATTGGTGGCATGTTAATCCCCGCACTTATCTACGTGTTACTACAGTATGGAGGATCAGAGCTCCACGGATGGGGGACGGTTATGTCCACCGATACTGCTTTTGTTATTGGTTGTTTGGCTTTACTTGGTGGCAGTATTCCAAAAGCGTTAAGAGTTTTTATGCTGTCACTCGCTGTCGTTGACGACATAGGCGCCATTTTAGTGGTCGCAATTGGTTATGGTGAGAGTATTGATTGGCTTGCTATAGGGATCGCTTTGGTTGGCCTCATCGTTGTGAAAATTATGTCTTTTATCGGTGTTCGCAGCTTTCCCCTATTCTTTATCGCTGGTGGATTAATTTGGTTAGCAGTGGATATGTCTGGTATTCACCCAACAATTACTGGTGTTGCATTGGGTCTTATGACCCCAACGACGAAATGGGTAGATGATGAGCGGTTGCATCGTATTATGCAGTGCGTATTGAATTTTCCTTTAGAGGAACGTAAAAGTGGTGATACACCAGATAGGAGAGCACTAAAAACGGCAGAAGCCGCAGCTAGAGAAGCACTCTCACCAGTCGAGCGGTTAGAAATTTTACTTCACCCTTGGGTTGGATTTGTCGTTATGCCTCTGTTTGCACTAGCGAATGCGGGCATTGTACTGAAAAGTGCAAATTTCATGTCGTCACTTACTTTAACGGTATTGCTCAGCTTCTTGATCGGTAAACCCTTAGGGATCACGCTTTTCAGCTGGGTTGCAGTTAAAACACGACTGGCAAAATTACCCGAAGGCTTAGCATGGAATATGGTGTGTGGTGGCAGTATGTTAGCAGGGATTGGTTTCACCATGGCTTTGTTTATTGCCGATTTAGCTTATAGTGCAGCGCAAGTAAACTCGGCAAAGCTGGGAATCTTATTTGCATCCGTTATTTCGGCATTATTGGGATGTATTGTCTTAAAATATATATCAATGATGAACGCAAAAAAAGTTTCACCTGTTGGGCATCACACCAGTTCAACACTCGTCAACGATAATAAGTCTTAATCTAAGTAAAACAAACGTTTGGCTTGCTTGTTAAAAAGCCTAACTGAACTATGGGTCATAATGAGTAAACTAAAGTTAACAAAATTGCAATTAATGGGCTGTAAACAAGTATTTAAATAGTCCTTTATTCTGTTTTTTTGTAAATTTTTATCTATTCTTATTTTCTTAAGTAGTTCTATTCTCAACAAGCAACCAAGGAGCATCTCATGCAAAGTAGTGAAGGTACATCCTCATGCCCATTTGCGCATGGCGCAAATACTTCAGCAGTGCGGAGTGAACATCAATGGTTTCCACATAGCCTGAACCTTGACATTTTGCACCAGCACGATAGTAAAACAAACCCTATGGATCCCGACTTTAATTACGCAGATGCATTTAGAAGTCTGAACTATCATGCATTAAAACAAGATCTTCATGCACTAATGGTAGACTCACAACCATGGTGGCCAGCGGACTGGGGACATTATGGTGGTTTAATGATCCGAATGGCATGGCACTCAGCGGGTAGCTATCGTGTAGCTGATGGTCGTGGTGGTGCAAATACTGGCAATCAGCGTTTTGCGCCGCTAAATAGCTGGCCAGATAATGGAAATCTAGATAAAGCACGTCGTTTACTATGGCCGCTTAAGAAAAAGTATGGCAACAAGATCTCTTGGGCAGATTTAATCATTTTAGCGGGTAATGTTGCCTACGAGTCTATGGGCTTTAAAACTTTCGGGTTTGCTGGTGGTCGTGAAGATATTTGGCATCCAGAAAAAGATACTTATTGGGGCAGTGAAAGAGAGTGGTTAGCACCATCTAACAGCCCTGATAGCCGTTACAGTGGCGATCGTGAACTTGAAAACCCGCTTGCGGCTGTCATGATGGGACTAATTTATGTTAATCCAGAAGGTGTTGATGGTAATCCTGAGCCACTCAAAACAGCCGCTGATATGCGAGTTACTTTCGCTCGAATGGCAATGAATGATGAGGAGACTGTTGCGCTTACCGCGGGTGGTCATACTGTTGGTAAGGCACATGGTAATGGTAACGTTGAAGAGCTTAGCCCTGAGCCTGAAAATGCAGATCTACATGAGCAAGGACTTGGCTGGATAAACCATACCTCAAGAGGCATCGGCAATGATACGGTTACCAGCGGAATTGAAGGTGCGTGGACAACCAACCCAACTAAGTGGGACAATGGCTATTTTTATTTGCTTCTCACGTATGACTGGGAAAAAACCAAGAGTCCAGCAGGTGCTTGGCAATGGCAGCCTATAGGTATTAAAGAAGAAGATATGCCGGTAGATTCTGAGGATCCAAGCAAGCGATGCATGCCTATGATGACAGATGCAGATATGGCACTAAAAGAGGATCCTGCGTATCGTAAAATTTCAGAAAAGTTCTACGCTTCACCTACTTATTTCGAGGATGTATTTGCTCGAGCTTGGTTTAAATTAACACACAGAGACTTAGGACCTAGAAGCCGCTATTTAGGCCCTGAAGTGCCCAAAGAAGATTTCTTATGGCAAGACCCTGTACCAAGTGTTGACTATATTCTTTCTGAAAATGAAATATCCACACTTAAACAACAGATATTAGCCTCTAACTTAACAATGTCTGAACTCATTACAACGGCTTGGGATAGTGCTCGAACCTTTAGAAAGTCTGATTTTAGAGGAGGTGCAAATGGTGCTAGGATCCGGCTTGCACCCCAAAACAGCTGGTTGGGGAATGAGCCTGAGCGATTAAGTAAGGTTTTAACTACACTTGAGTCAATTCGACAAAACTGTAACAAACCTATTAGTATGGCTGATTTAATTATACTCGGCGGAAGTGCAGCGATTGAGCACGCAGCTAAAGCTGCTGGAGTATCTGTTTCTGTACCCTTCTCCTCAGGACGGGGAGATGCGACTGAGGAACAAACCGATACTGAGTCTTTTAACGTTCTAGAACCAGTTCATGACGGCTTCAGAAACTGGTTAAAGAAAGACTACGCGGTAAAAGCTGAAGAAATGCTATTAGACCGTGCGCAATTGATGGGGCTCTCGGCTAAAGAGATGACGGTACTTATTGGTGGTATGCGTGTATTGGGTACCAACCATAGTAACACGATGCATGGTGTATTTACTGACCGAGTAGGCCAATTAACTAACGACTTTTTTGTCAATCTAACGGATATGAACTATCGTTGGGAGCCTGCTGGTGAAAATCTATATCATATAATAGAGCGTGACTCAAAAGAGGTAAAATGGACAGCGACTAGGGTTGACTTAGTATTTGGCTCAAACTCTGTGCTAAGAGCCTATGCAGAGGTTTATGCTCAAGATGATAACAAAGAAAAGTTTGTCAGAGACTTTGTGAATGCTTGGGTTAAAGTCATGAATTCAGATCGCTTTGATTTAAGTGACCTATGAAAAAGTGCTCCGATATTGTGTATCAAAGGCTTACAATTATTCACTTAAATCTGGAAGTATAAACTTAGACCACGAACTTTTAGGTGACTATAAAGAAGTAACGATATATGTCAACTGAAGCTCTGTGGTCTCCTCCAGTATGGATAGGTTAGTTCATATACCTCCCAGAGCCAGTTGAACTTTTTTGTTGAATTTTTGCTTCTTCATAGTATTTTGGCGCACTTGTTGCTTTATCAGAACAGGTAATGCAACAAGGAGCGAGTATGTACATTCAAAATTCACCCTATTCTCAAATGTATGGTTCGAACGATCTTTATAGTCGAAAGAACAATAATGTTGTGAGTGATCAAGACATTTCTAATTCGGCGGCAAAAAACTCGGGAACATCTTCGTTTATGGAAGCCGCAAAGGCTGTACAAGAAAAAGCGCCGAACAACACCCAATCGACTTACCTTACAAAGCATTTTGAGCAAGCTGAAAAGCTAGCCCATGAATCTTTGGTGAGTTCAAGTCACAAAATAGGCAGCCGTGAATACAACATCGAGATGTATCGTGAAATGATGACGAACATTGTAGAGATGCCAATTGAAGTAGAAATTGCACCAGAAGAGATGAACCAAGCGCTGTTATTTAATCATCTGGGATTAGATTTTAAAGAGTATAAAACCGTTTCAGTGCGTTCAGAGTTGTTAACTATGCTTGAGCAAAAAGTTGAGCAGGACAGTACACTAATCAGATCAGATAAAGCAAAATTAACCGCAATTATTACTGATACGCAAGATAGACTAGAAGCCGCGCAAGCCGCGTTACTTGAAGGTGAAGATATTACCCAGCGACTGCAAGACAGTAAAAAGGCTATCTATCATTCTTACGAGCAGCTTAAGCTTGGTAAGGTAAGTCAGCGAGACCTGATTTCGACTTTGTAGTTATTCTTGACCAAGGAGGCTTTAACAAAGTGAAGAAAATGCATATTGTAGTCTGAAATGATTGAGGCTTATGTTCTATTCTAAAAAGTTCAATTTTTTGTTCTGTCACATTAGCCGCACTGGCGGTACGTCATTATGTAGTGTTCTCAGGCAAACGGCGCCAGATCTAAAGATGATAGGCAGCCAGCATGCATCTCTTCTAGAGGCTAGAATGGCGTTGCCGGAAGTGTTTGAGAGTACTTTTAAATTTGCTTTTGTACGTAACCCATGGGAAAGGCTTGTTTCTTGGTATTCACTATTAGAGAAAGGTAAAAGTCTAAACTCAGAAGCGGTATCTGAGAAACATCATTATGATGAGAAAAGGAAGTTTGAGCTATTTGTACAAGAAATGGTTACAGAGCAGCACAGCGCAAGGTCGTGGAGTCAATGGTCTCAGTTATCTGACCATTGGGGAAATTCACTCGTTAATGAAATTTGCCGCTTTGAAAACTATCAAAAAGACAGTGAGCGAATTTTAAGGAAGTTGGGGAGCAAAGATTATTATTTGCCTTATTATAATCAAGCTTCAAGTAGGCACTACCGTCATTACTACTCAGATTTAGCGTTAAAATTGGCTGAGGAGCTTTTCCTAGATGATATTTATCAATTTGGGTATAAATTTTGATAGTAGTCAGCCTTGTGAGAAACGTTAAACATCAAAGCAAGAAGAAAGTTGGAATAAATATTTGTATAAATCATGGTTTGTAATAATAATGTGTTAATTGTTACGAAAAAGAGCTTTTGAGTGTTTATATGGATATCACTGAGTTAGATGAAAAGGCATTTGTTGACGTATTTAACCTGCCAGAAAAAATCACCATAAAGACTGCCAGTACCGCAGATATAGAGGAAATGGCGTTTGTGACCAAAGTGAGTTGGCAAGCGGCCTTTAGCGGGTTTTTACCAGAGCACGTGCTAGCAGGGGGAAACGTCGAATTTTTTGCAACTATTTGGTCTGAGATTATCAAAAACTCGACAACCCAAACTGCATTGCTTGTGACTGATGGCAGGAAAATATTAGGCTGCGGCGCTGCTGGGATTTATCGCCGGATGTATAATCCGGTTAGCCACAAAGTATCGAGAGCGAATGCTGGCGAGCTTTATCGTGGTTACGTTTTACCAAGTCACCAAAACCGCGGGCTCGGTAAGGCGCTGTTGAAAGCACGCTTGTTAAAGCTTTACGAGCTGGGTTGTCAAAGTGCTTATACCTGGATCTATGAGCAGAACAAACAAGCGAGACGTTTTTACGAAAAACATGGGGCTGTTAACCTCGACCAAGCCCAAGGGATAACAATGAAACGATTTAGGTTTGAAGAAGTGTGCTATGGCATTGAAGTAAATCGTGTCTTTGATTTTAGCTAAGGTGGAGTGAGAGAATATTTCAAATACGGCATGGTCAGAGGTAATTGTCATCGATAAGCGGTGACAATTACTTCATGTAGACTAGCGTAGGTCGGCGGGTATAGGGTAGTCCGGGTGATCAACAATTCTGGGTGCCCAAACAGCTGGAATTACGGCCTCTCGTTTCTGTTTGATACGCTCTACTAGCGTATTTAAATCATAATTGGGTTCACCATAAACGGCTAGCCAATTCTCAGGTACGTCTTCTGGGTCTGCAGCCTGAATAATGTGTGCCATCCACTGCTTTCTAAGCTCAGCCCATTCACTACTTTGATTCTCATTGACACCTGCAAGCGGTCGAAGCTCGACATATATTGTCCTTCTCGGACCTTCACTGCGTTTGGGCTCAGAGCCATGTAAAACCATCATGTCTTGAACTAAAATATCTCCGGCTTTAGCTGGTTGCTGTACAACCCCAGGAATGTTCCAGCCATATTCGCTCGAGAGAGAATAAATATCCAAAAGTTGGTGTTGGGAATCTGGCAAATAGCGTAAGCACCCGTCATCTATATTCGCATCATCAAGATAGATACCGACATTTAAATATGCAAAATTACGAGAATGAGGAGCATCTTGATGCCAGGCTATGTGAGGGTGGGGATGTGGATATTTGCAGACTAAGTCACATTGCAATGGAACACAGCCTGCACCACAAAGGTGTTCACTGATCGCTAACATTGCTGGTGTTGCGAGTAGTTCGATAATTAACTCGGGCGCTTCAAAAAGCAAATCATTATAACGAAAGAGTTTCGGCTCACCTGATTCATTTGATAAATGGTATTGAGTCGCGACTTTTCCGTCTTGCTGTGCTTGTTTTGCTTTACTCTCAAGCGCATTAGATAGTCGTTTCAGTTTTTCCAGCAGCGTGTCGGGTAAAGTTTGTTCAAATAAAACAAAGCCGTTGTTTTTGTAAAAATCGAGTTTGCTTTTGCTCACAATCGTCATGCGTGTACTTCCTAGTTATTTTGTTGCTTGTCAGACTTAAGTATTGTTGTTTGTCGAGTATATTCACTCGCCTGCCAAATAGAATCTGTCTCAGCTACAGCACTGACCATAGTGTCGTAAAATGCCACTTAGAGCAATTACGGTGGGTTACATTGTGGATTTTGTTTATATTAACTCAACCCGAATAAACAGAAACTTCCATTGGCACCGCTCTGCATCCTCAAGTACAATTAGCGTTTTCGATTGCAACACACCGGAACCTTCCAATGGAAATCAAAGTAAATTACCTCGACAATCTCAGAATTGATGCCAAATTTGACGACTTTTCTGTCATTGCAGATCAGCCAATTCGCTATAAAGGCGATGGCTCAGCACCAAGTCCATTTGACTACTTTTTAGCTTCTTCAGCGCTTTGTGCTGCTTACTTTGTGAAGGTGTATTGTAATGCGCGTGACATTCCAACGGATGGAATTCGTGTGGCGCAAAACAACATCGTTGATCCTGAAAATCGTTATAACCAAATTTTTAAAATTCAGGTGGAGCTTCCGGAAAGTATTTCTGAAAAAGACCGCCAAGGTATCCTGCGCTCAATTGACCGCTGTACCGTTAAAAAGGTGATCCAAACAGGACCTGAATTCCAAGTGGAAGCGGTTGAAAGCCTTGAAGATGATTCTCAGGCGATGCTGATGGTTGATACCAGCGAAAGCGACAGCACTTTTATCTTAGGTAAAGATCTTCCGCTTGAACAGACTATTGCAAATATGACCAAGATCCTGTCGGATTTAGGCATGAAGATTGAGGTTGCATCATGGCGTAATATCGTGCCACACGTCTGGTCTTTGCATATTCGTGATGCTGCTTCACCAATGTGTTTCACGAATGGTAAAGGGGCAACCAAAGAAAGCGCGCTTTGCTCGGCACTTGGTGAGTTTATTGAGCGTTTAAATTGCAACTTCTTCTATAATGATCAGTTTTTTGGTGAAGAAATCGCAAATGCTGAATTTGTTCACTACCCGAACGAAAAGTGGTTTAAACCCGAAGCTGATGATGCGCTTCCTACTGAAATTTTAGACGACTACACTCGTGAAATTTACGACCCAGAAGGTGAACTACGCGGTTCACATCTAATCGACACAAATTCAGGTAATGTAGCGCGCGGTATTTGTTCTATTCCGTACACTCGCCATTCAGATGGTGAAACCGTGTATTTTCCGTCAAATCTAATAGAAAACTTATTCCTAAGTAATGGTATGAGTGCCGGTAATAACCTGTTTGAAGCGAAAGTGCAGTGTTTATCTGAAATCTTTGAACGCGCGGTGAAAAAGCAAATCATCGAACAGGAAATTGTGTTGCCTGACGTGCCAGAGTCTGTACTTGCTAAATATCCAGGTATTGTTGAAGGGATAAAAGGGCTTGAAGAGCAGGGTTTCCCTGTTGTAGTGAAAGATGCGTCTCTGGGCGGTCAATTTCCTGTGATGTGTGTGACCCTGATGAACCCTAAAACAGGCGGCGTATTTGCCTCTTTTGGTGCGCATCCAAGCTTTGAAGTTGCACTTGAGCGCAGTTTAACTGAGTTGTTACAAGGCCGTAGTTTTGAAGGCTTAAACGATGTACCAAAACCTACGTTCAACAGCATGGCGGTATCTGAGCCAGAGAATTTTGTTGAACACTTTATCGATTCAACGGGTGTGATCTCATGGCGTTTCTTTAGTGCAAAGCACAACTACGACTTTGTTGAGTGGGATTTCACAGGCACGAATGAAGAAGAGTGCGATAAGTTATTTGGCATTCTTGAGGCGTTAGGTAAAGAAGCCTATATTGCTGAATTTACAGACTTAGGGATCGCGTGTCGTATTTTGGTTCCGGGCTTTTCTGAAGTCTATCCAGCTGAAGATCTCATCTGGGATAACACCAATAAAGCACTGCAATATCGCGAAGATATCCTCAACATCCATTCATTAGATGATGAAGCATTAGCAAACTTAGTTGAGCGTTTAGAAGACAGCCAGCTTGATAACTATATCGATATCATCACTCTAATTGGCGTTGAGTTTGACGAAAATACAGTGTGGGGTCAGCTTACAATTCTGGAGCTTAAGATTTTAATCTATCTAGCGCTTGGCGATATCGAAGCGGCCATTGAACTAGTTGAAACCTTTTTGCAGTTTAACGACAACACCGTTGAGCGTGGCTTATTCTACCAAGCAATGCATGCCACACTTGAAGTCGCGTTGGATGAAGAGCTAGAAATGGAAGATTACATTCACAACTTTACCCGCATGTTCTCTAAAGACGTGATGGATGCGGTTATTGGTTCAATTAATGGCGATGTGAAATTCTATGGCTTAACGCCAACTAACATGAAGTTAGAAGGTCTAGACAAGCACCTGCGTCTTATTGATAGTTATAAGAAGTTACATGCGGCAAGAGGAAAGTTTGCCTAAAATAACCTTAAAGGTGCTGAGATTTCAGTACCTTTATCACCATTTTCCTATCGAGTTAACATGGATGTTTTCTAATGTTAGCGTTATTCACTAATGAGCTTCACAAATACGAAAGTGGCGCTTTAAAACTCGTATACGCCGACATTGGTTTTTACATTAACTAAAAACCAATTTCAGTTTTTTTGCCATTTCTTCCACATCTACTGCTCGGCTATTTATGACACCGGTGTAAAGCTTAGTGTAAATAGTTTCTGCTGTGATGACGATTTTTATGTCTAGACAGATATCTTCTTCATTATTAATGAACGAAGATATTGCTTCCACAGCTGAAATTTCCAGCTCTAAGGAGGCTAATATCTGCTTAAAGTCACTTAAATAATTTTTACTTTTTTTATTCTTATTAGAAAGATATATCCCAATTATGGGAAGAGGGGCGTTGTTATAAAAGCTTAAGTCTAGAAATATATAGTCAAAATAACTTTCATCTAGTTGGCAAACACTTTCAACCATTTCCATACAAGAGTTGTCAGTGATAAATGTAGAAAACTCCTCTATGAGCTTGATACTGCTCAAATTATTGGGTTTGAGGTGTAGTTTTAGCGTTTCACCATGGTCTCTGTGAAGATTAGAAATATGCTGTATTTCAGCTAATTGTAATAACCTCTGCAAATGCTCATTGTTGATAGGTGTGCCACTATTAAATAGGATATCGCATAGTTTAGATATATTGACCATTGTTTGCTGGTTTACACTAAGATGCAAGCCTGGTGAAGTCTCACTTTCAGCGATATTATCGTATTCCAACCAAACTGTCTTTGGTCGATATTTGAAATCCAGTTTCTTTATCAGGTCAAATTTTAAGTTGTCTAAACCTGCGTACTCCCAATCTCTTGTAAAGTGGTGGCAGGTTGTTATATCCAGCTTACTTTGATCTGAAGGTCTTGTTTCGATAAATATGCTAGAAGTAGAAGCTTCAATAAGGTTGACTTTACCTAGTACCTTACTTATCGCACTGTTATCTACTCGCAGAGCGATAAGACTTTTTTCGACTAGTTTGATAAAGTTTGACATAACAACCTGCATAACCATTGCTACCAGCGCATTGCTGCGAATAATTCAGGGCCTATGAATTGCTCTGCGAATTCTGCCCAGCCTTTTTCTACGTCTGCGGTTTGTCCATTACTCCAAGCCTTACCTATTTCTCTTAGCTTTTCTTTGGCGCTTTCTTCTAGCTCAAACTTTGCCATCAGGATCTCTGGTTTTGCTTTGAAATCTTCCGTTGCATTATCGATATCATGGATCACTGCATATGCAAAATCGATGTTGTTATTACTCATTTGTATTTTCCTTTTGTATATTTAATGGAGAGATAAAAGTAAAATCTGCGGTTTCAGACTTACCATTTTTCGTTTTATATTCTGCGTACTTATGGCACCCCATACAGCCAGTTTTGAATGTATGTGTAGGTACGATGTATTTTTCTTTATTTGAGCAATTTGTTATTTCTGGCAATACAAATGGCTCTAAAACAGCATTTCTTGCATCACTCGGTGTTCGCTCAATAAAAAATTGTTTCAAATTAGGGGTGACAAGACTCGTATATTGAGTTCTTACTAGCTTATAGTGCTGAAAAACGGAGTTATTACTTTTCAATAATGAGCGCATTTTACTATTTAGCAAAATTGTATCAGTTGAAAGGGGCTCAAGTCGTGTTAGCTGGGCTGGACTATCACTTTTCTTTGGTAGTAAATTGTCACAGCAATCATGACAATTAGGATTATTGAAAGTTGGCGTCTCAGAGCTATGTTGTTCTGGCTCGTTGAGGTTATCAATATGTTCGAACGTTACCCAACGCCACTGATATTGGCGCTGCTCTTTAATAGCAACATGCATTGCGACTAGTCCCAATTTGGACTGAACTGTCTTGCCATTTTGATTTAATGTAATATTTTCCATTGAAAAATATTTGCTTGGGTCGTCTTGCTTTGTAAGAATTTTCCATCCAAGTTTCACAGAAACAACAGGTAAAATATTTTGCCTTTTACCGGCCTCTCCACCTACTTCAAGACCAATGTCTATGTATTCAGTACACTGCCCAAGAGGAAAAGACATAGGAACACTATATTGAAACCCTTCAGCAAGATCTTGATATAAAAGTCCGTTCGCACGGCTTTCGTAGTAGACTGGATTACCAGCTTGGTCGATTAGTATGCCACCGCCATCTACTCCTTGCTCTTTAGAAAACAGTTCCAAGTCGAGTGTATTCTTCAGACAATCACCTTGACACTTCCAATTACCATCGCTCACTGATTTTGCGTTCATCTCAAATGTATTCGCATCAACTAATTCGGGAGATGATGTCGTGTCGTGAAGCCAAGCCCCCCAGCGAGGGATGTAGTCAGAGGTAAAACTCACTGAGCCTGGAAAAGCACTGTCTTTACTGTTTATGTTACTGTTTACCGAGAGAAATAAATCCCAAGCGGAAATGTTCATTATTTTTTCTTCAAATGCCCTTAGCTCTTGGACCATTGCAAGTTGCACTGATTTATCGGTAATATTTTCAATAATCCCATTGTTTTTTTTGATTATATTATAAATTTCATTTCCATCAGGAAAGGTGCATATAAATTGATTTGGCACTCTAGGGAATTCAGATTTTTCATTCGTATTATCGTATTTTACAAATCTAGAGTCTTTAGTGTTTATAATTTCAGTTATTTCATTCTTTAACGCCGTCAGTGGATCGGCTGCCCATGAGGAAGAAATAGATAATACAAAGGATAAATTAATAGTTAGTTTAATTAATAACTTATTCATTATTTTCAATCATCCTTATTGTGTCGATAATTTCTTGTTGATATAACTTTTCATCGCTGGTCATCAGATCTTTGATTGTAGTTGAAATAAGTGTTAAAGCCTGAGGTTTGTGGCCAAGTTTATATAAAACTTGGGATTTTAACGCAGCTAGCCAGAGTGCATGAGATTTTAGTCCTACAGCGTCTAAAAACTGTGTTCCTTGTTCAAACAGTGAAACAGGGCTTTCCTCCGAATGGTTGCCGTTAAGTGTTGCTAATGCCCATGCCTTAAAGCATTTCGCAAAAGCTGTCCATAATTGATAGCCGTGCAAATTGGATACTGTCAGTGCTAAATCTGCATATTCAAGTACTTTTTCTGGTTGCTTAAGTATTACATAAAGCTGCGATGCTCTCGCATAGCTATGGGCTATAGTGTGGGGGTTGTTTATAGATTTTGCCTGATTTAAGGCTTTTTCAAGCCAGTCTAAAGCGATTTCACGATCACCAATCTGTGCCGCATTTAGCGCGCCATAAACGCGAATCGCAACTTCTATATCGTATGCTATTAGCTCACTATAAAACTTACGGTGCGTGGGGTCATATACCGCTAAACTCTGCTTTAAGTATGAAAAACCTTCTTCTGGCTTTCCGCTTACGGTAGCAAATTGCCCTAGTTGAAACAAAACTGGTACTTTTAAATGCTGACCATTTTTTTCATTTGCTATTTCTGAGAGGCAATCAAGCGCTCTTTTTGTCATGTGATGTTGGCAGGTAACAATACCAAAGACTGAAGAAACAAAGTGAGCAGCCAACACAAGCTCAGGGTCAGCTGCTGATAACTCTAGTTCGTTAATCTTATTATAATAAAGTTCGACATGAGGATCGGAAAAACCAAGGGTTGCTGAGAGGCTGTGCGCAATGCCAAGGTAAATTCTCAACGCAATTTCTACTTTATCAACCTCTTTACTTTGATATAAGCTTTCAGCATCTGATAATAGGTTTACTGCCTCTTTATAGGCACCTTTTTGATTCTGCTCATTACCAGCGGCAATAAGGGAACCTATTCCAAGTTCAATGAGCTCAGCACCAATGTAATATTCAGCTTGGAGCTGTAAAGAAATACGGCTATTTAAGCGAGCACTATCATTGCACAAAAGAACGTTTGCTAACTTTTTATAAAGCTGTGTGTGTAGAAAGCTAGGAATGCTAGCTATAGCCGCATCCCTCACCAGCGCATGCTTAAAGATATAGCTATCGTTATCAACGCGACGTTGGTGCACGATAAGGTCGTTTGCTATCAACTCATTTAAGTCGTTTTGAATTTGGCTTTCGCTTAAGGGGGATGCCGCGACGAGCAAATCATATTCGAACTCACGGCCTATCGTTGCCGCAAGTTGGGCAGTTTCTTTGGCGTGACTAAGACTATCTAGTTTTTGTTGTAATGATTCTCTTAAACTCGTAGGTACTTGGTCAAGTTTGTCTGGTGCGAGAAAGTCAATCTCTCCACCTTTATCTCCAACTAATGCCTTTTGCTTAAGCATGTTGACGAGTTCTTCAATAAATAGCGGGATCCCGTCTGTGCGACTGGTAAGTAACTTGAGAACTTGCTCTGACACTCGGCGGCCATCAAACAAGTTAATGATAAAATCCTCGGTGGCCTTCTCGGTTAGTTTTTTCAGGCAAACATCAACTAAGGTGAGGTCTTTTAACTGATTAGGCACAGCTTGTCTTGAAGTGCTTAGTAAAACATCACCTGAAGCTAGCGCGCCGACAAAGTGATGTAAAAACTCTAAGGTGGTGCTATCTGCCCAGTGAATGTCTTCGATAATGTAGAGCTTAAACTTACTGAGCCCATGACGATTTGACAGTAATAGCGCGCAAAGCCCTTTAAACAAAACTTGCTTCTGCTCATCGGGAGAAAGTGTAGAAGGCGCAATTTCATCATCAAGTGAGATATTGAGCCAAACTAGCAATACAGGGATAGCCTGCGCTAAATCGAGCTCACTGTCCATGTTCGATAATACATAACTAAAAACGGTATTGGCTGAATGAGCGTCAAGCTGCTCGGTGTTAAATAGGTACTTGACCAACGTTAAAATTGGATACAAAGCATTATTTTGATGCTCTGGTAAACACTGGGCGACTAAATGCTGATATTGCGGTGCATTAGCACGAATTTCTTGCAGCAGCCGAGATTTACCTATGCCAGCTTCACCATGAATGTGGGCGATGCGGGTTGCACCTTCGACTTCGTTATTAATGAGTGAAAGTGTCTGTTCAAGCTCAAGGTGACGACCAACAAGTTCATGGTGATTTTTTGTACCACGCATAAAGCCAAACGCTTCAATGCGACGCTCACCCTGTAAGTTATAAACCGGCGTTAGTTCAAATAATGGACCGATTTGCAATTGACCGTACAGATTAAATTCTGAAAAAGCATCAAGGAGTGAGCGTGACTCTGCACTACATAAGATTTGACGCTCGCCAGCTTCACGGGAGAGTGCTGCTGCAATATTCGCGTGATGACCTTCAGGTACGGCATTGGCGTAGGTAATAAATACACCGGTATGAATACCAATGTGAGCGTTAAGTGTGACTCTATGGGCTTCTTGCATTAGCGCGTTACGCTTCGCAAGCTCGCTTATCATTTCAAGTGCGGTACGGGCCGATAACCGCGCATCGTTATCGCTGCTAACAGGGTAGCCAGAATAAAACAAGCTGGTATCGGCGAGGTTACCTACGTGATAAGCGCCGTAACGAGTCGCGATATCAATAAAGTGATTGCGTTGAGATTTATAAACCGTGTCTATGACATCGAAGTCTTTATCTTGATTGTCGAGTGCTTTAACACTTAATCTTACCGCAAGAACGGTGAGCTGCTTGCGTTCAGTAAGCGCGGTATATTCTTGAATGGCACGATGATTAGGATCGTCATTACGGATCATTACTGTGGTTTCGTCGTAACCATGTTGGGCTTTAACATCATTTAGCACACCAACAAGGTTCGATACGTTCATTCGTGCAAGTTCAGAGAATGCCTCAGTTGCGGTGATCACGCGCTCCAACGCACTTTTATTGAGTACGCGTCTGAGAAGCCCCGCAAGAGGGTGGCCAAGTAGGGCGCTTGGAATTGGAATATGTACATCGCTTAATTGTTTGTGATAAATCGATGCGACGCTAGTGCCTGTTACCGCTGGAACACCGGTTAAACATTCCAAAAACACCAAACCCCAGACATACAGATCAGATTTGGCA
Organism: Pseudoalteromonas sp. GCY; assembly: GCF_016695175.1. Lineage (NCBI taxonomy): Bacteria > Pseudomonadati > Pseudomonadota > Gammaproteobacteria > Alteromonadales > Pseudoalteromonadaceae > Pseudoalteromonas > Pseudoalteromonas sp. GCY. The sequence continues at coordinate 341,665 of NZ_CP068022.1, read as the reverse complement.
GAGGCTGGCTCGCCTCGTAATTGTTCTGGTGCGCTGTAAGAAGGCGTGCCCAATGTTTCTTGTGTAAGCGTGATTGTTTCAAAGTCATGCTGGCGGGTTTCTTTAGCCAGTGTACCAATACCAAAATCAAGTATTTTGGCATAGGTCTTTGCACCAGATTGGCTTAGCATAATATTGGTCGGTTTTATGTCTCTGTGGATGATACCTTGTTGATGGGCATGAATAAGTGCATCTAACACCTGCAACATGATGTCGGTTGCATACACAGAATCAATTGCGCCATTTTGACTTAGATAGTCCCGTAGTGTTTGCCCTTCCACATACTCGAATACCCCGAACATTAAATTTTCATTTAATTGTCCTTTATCTAATAATCGTACGATATTTGGGTGGTTTAACTGGCTACAAAGTAAGGTTTCGCGATTGAAACGTTCCGCATATCTATGTTTTTTTGTCGCTTCCAGTTGTGGTTCTAACGCCAAAAATTTTAGTGCAACGATTTGCCCTGTGTTTATTTGGCGCGCCTTAAAAACTTTACCGAATCCACCTTCTCCAATTTTTTCAAGTAGTTGGTATTTGTCAGACTGGAAAACATCGACAATATAGCTATCCGAAAACTGTGTCAGAGACATATGATTACTAATTCTTATTTTTTGTTAATGATATAGGGTAATTCGAATGTAAATACTTGTCTAGCATGAGAATTTTAATTGTTTTTTAAAATTGGATAATTAACAGCCTAGGTTGACAGTGTGTTTTTGTAAGTGCTTGAAAAAAAGTTATTTTTATTTGGGTGTGTTTTTTGGAATATTGCTTGTAATGGAGTGTAATTCCTTCTGTTCGAAAAAGTTGGCATACTTTAGTTATAAGAATAAAAAGGAAAAATGAATGAAACGCCGAACGTTTATGTTTGCTGGTGCAGCACTCACGGTTGCATCAGTCTTACCTCCTGTTAGCTTTGCTAGACAAAGCTTCACTGCTTCTGGAATATCAAAAGATACAACGGAAAGGCTTCCTGAAAACCTATTAAATGAACTCGGTATTCAAGTACCTATCAGGGATGTTCTGAGCCCCTCAGGGGAACGAGTTTCTTTCCAAAAAAGGGCAAATATAATTAGGCGTTACGGAGATTATCTCTATGTTTATTTCGAACATGAAAGAGTGATCAGGGTTTTTGATACCCAGGGTAAGCCTGCTTCCAATGAATTGCCTTTACCTAAATACATTAGTGATCTTAAAGATTTTGCTGTAGACCCGACACTACAACAGCTTTATTTATTGCAACCTGGAAAGCATCACATAGTGTTAGCTGATTTTAGCGGTGAAATAGTAAGCACTTTTGGTGAGTTCGGGATTGAGCAAGACTATCAACTTAATGGTCCCAAGAGCATCACCATAGGTAAGTCTAATCAGTTATTTGTTTTGAATTCTGGTAGTTCTAGTATCAAAGTTTTTGAAAGCAACGGAGTATTTTTAAAAAACTATACACTGAGTCAAAAGCAAAAACGCACAGTTACAAGTATTGATGGCTCTAATCAGATTATTATCAATGGTGGGAAGTTTTCAGATCGCCAATGGAAATTAGATCAAAATATTCGCAATTTTATCGAGGTGGACTAAGCTGAGCAAGGGCTTGATCGGAATTTACTTTTTGCCACTTAAGCAGTTTGGAGCTTGAGTTACGTTAGGTTAGTTATCTGTGAACTTAAGGATGGTTATGCCATATAGTAAGGAACGGTTAGCTTATTTTAAGCTTCCAATTTTTCTTGAACATCAACAAGTACTCGACGAGCTAGGGACACTGAATGAGCTAGCCTGGACTGACCATGTAAATAAAGCAAATTACGACGGCGGCTGGGACGTAGTTGCGTTGCGTTGTTTGTCAGAGCATTTATCTGCTCACCCGATCTTACAAAACTTTGCGATTGAGTCAGGCACTCACTGGCAAAACTTACCTATATTAGAAGAAAAGCCGCTACTTAAATCATTTGTTGATAATTTCCCTTGTGAAGTTCTCTCCGTAAGAATAATGCGATTGAAAGCCGGTGCTTTTATAAAACCTCACAGAGATGGCGGCCTTTGTATCGAAAATGGTGAAGCAAGACTTCATATACCTTTGGTCATTGACACTGGTCTTGAGTTTGTTGTTGATGGTATGCAAGTACCAATGAAAGAGGGAGAGGTGTGGTACATAAATGCGGACAAAATACACAGTGTAGCTAACCGAGGAAACCTTGATAGAGTCAATATCGTTATTGATTGTAAAGTAAATGATTGGTTAATAGATTGCCAGTCAGACTCAATGGACGTTCCTTGTGAAAATTATACAAGTTAAAAAAATGCAGTGTGTTTCGTTAGTAAGTGATTTAAAAATAATAGGTTGAAGGATCTGTAATGACGTCTGGCAGCATGTACCAAGTAAAAAAATTGCTAGAGCACTCTCAAGCTTTGCTCCTAAATGATATTGATGCTGGGTTAAATAGACCTCACGCAGTATCTATGTCTGAGGCTCTAGCTGAACTAACAGGCGTATCCACTGACTTCGATATGAATGATTGGTCTGATATAAACACCGACAAAGGGGTCGCGATTTCACCTGTTCAGGCAGCTAAATGTTTACTAGAAACGCTACGTAGTCAGATATTTATGCAGGGCGTTGCGAGCGCGATACGAGAAAAAATCAATCAGCAAGATAATATAAATATCCTCTATGCAGGGACCGGGCCATATGGTGTATTACTATTACCTTTTCTCGCGCTCCACAAAACGAGTCCAGTCTCAGCAACACTTTTAGATATTCATCCAGAAAATACGCAAGCAATACATGAGCTGGTAACTAAACTTGATATCGCTCATATGGTGGAACGTATAGTGCACGCAGACGCAACAACTTGGCTACCTGAAGAACCAATAGAGTTTGATCTCATCATTTCCGAGACCATGAATACCTTATTACGCAGAGAGCCTCAAGTATGGATTTTTAGTCACCTTCAACAGTTTTTAAAGTCGGATGGAGAGCTCATACCTCAAGAAATTGAACTTACTGCTTGGCTATGCAATCCAAGTTCTCTGATGAAAAGTGAGCAAAGAGTCAACCCAGTTGAGCTTGGTTCGTTTTTCCGTCTCGATAAAAACACAGCAAGCGCACTCAATGAGAATAACCTAGATGTGTTATCTGGTTCGTTTGAGGTACCGGATTGCGGGAAAGTTTATCATACATTGGAATTGAAAACGGAAATCAAAGTCTATAGGGAGCATAGACTCACCGAAAACCAATGCAGCTTGAATTTACCAATCAAGTATCAAGATAAAAATCTAAAGGCCGGTGATCGGATTACTTTTGAGTATATTAACGATCCAATACCTGAGTTCATCTTTAGCTTCCCTGATGAAAGTTTACCAAATCTTCCCGCTTATCATGAGGTGGGTGAGTCTGGAATTTTCCAAATTAAACGTATCTTCGTTAAATGCCAATTAAATAAAGTAAATAAGCTTGATATTGATAACCATGAATGTGAGTGGTCTTTGGATACACAAATATGGGGTGAACTTGAGTTAAGTTTAGAATTGGTTTTAGAAGCCTTGTATCGCTTTAGGTTGTTTGAGGAATTTGAGTTTTGGCTGCTTGATAAAATTGGTAATCGACTTGATGATAAATTAGTTGGTGCTATTAATCGAAAAGTAGTCGGTTTTTATAGTTAAAATATAAAGGTAAGAGTGATGAAGTTTACGCCTCCAGATGGTTTATATGTTAGACCGTCAAAACCAGAAGATAAAGGCTTTCTGGAAAGCTTACACCATAGCACTCGGCAAGATTTGCAATTAATTGATGGAGATAAGGATTTTATTGAATCAATTATTGAAATGCAGTTTAAAGCGCAAAGTAATGGCTATGGAGATCAATTTCCAAATGCTATGTATTTCATTATTGAAAAACACCATGAGCGAATAGGCAAGGCGACAATTGACTTTGGTAATAATGAAGTGAGATTAATAGAAATTGCTTTAATACCTCAAGCTCGTGGATTAGGACTCGGTGCAGCAGTTGTTCAATCGTTCCAGCAAGCTGCTGCTCAATCCGGCGTGCCGATGACTCTGTCAGTATTGCAAAATAATTACGATGCAAAGCGTTTATATCAAAAGCTAGGCTTTAAAATTGAATCAATTAAGGCTCCTTATGAGTTACTAATTTGGTATCCGCCAGCGTTGAGGAATATAGTTTTAGGTTAATTTAAAAAGAGGGGTAATGAACGAAAGGTAATAAAGCGCCTCGCTTGATCATTGGTATTAATAACTGTTTTTTAGTTAACAAGAGCGAGTCTAACTTAATGAGCAAAGGAGCAAGTGTTGTGAAACTAACTAGTAGTTTATTTGAAGACTTAATCGGTCAGGATGTTGAAGTTTTTACGGCCGATGGCAAGCATAAGCTAAACGAGTTGCAAGTTGATGCTATTGATGAGTGCAAGCTAAACAGTAATGAATTTGAAGGATTTTCTGTAACGTTAACTGCCAAATCAAATTTTCCGCTTACTGATGATACGTATACATTAAAGCATCAAAAGCTGGGTGAAATGCCACTGTTTTTATCTGCATACGAAAAAGACAAGTATCAAATAATTATCAGCATAAAAAAAGAAGCATAAAGGAGTTTAATAATGTCAGAACCCTATATTGGACAGGTTACCCTCTATGGCTACAATTGGGCACCTAAAAATTGGTCTTTATGTAACGGTCAGCTAATTCAAATTAGCCAAAATCCAGCGCTTTATTCTCTCACCGGCACCGCGTATGGTGGTGATGGTAGAACAACCTTTGGTTTACCAGACTTTCGTGGCAGAGTGCCGGTGGGGCTTGGTGACTTAGGAAACGCTAGTTACGATAGAGGCAATGCTGGTGGCGCTGAAAACGTAACGTTAACCTTAGCAAATATTGCACACACCCACACCATGCAAGCAAGTACGAAAACGGCTAACTTTACGCTTGCTAACGTTCCGGGACCAAACCAAATGGCGACGCAGACGGCAGAGCCTATATATGCCGCAGCATCGAATTTGGTAAATACCTCAGACTCCACGGTATCAAGCATTGGTAGCGGTCAGAGCCACAATAATATGCAGCCCAGCTTATCCCTTAACTTTGCCATTGCACTCACTGGCATTTATCCGAGCCGAAACTAAGGAGGTCGTAAATGGAAGGGTTTATTGGACAGATAACGATGTTTGCCGGCAATTACTCGCCATTTAAATGGGCGTTTTGCTACGGGCAGATCACTGCAATTACAGGGAATGAAGCATTATTCTCTTTGCTTGGGAATACTTACGGTGGAGATGGTAGAAGTAGTTTTGGGTTTCCTGATATGCGAGGTCGATTACCTATGGGGTTCGGCAGTGGTCCCGGATTAACGCCAACACAGATAGGAACAATGAAAGGGGTAGAAACGGTCACCTTAGATATCAGTCAAATACCATCGCATAGCCATAATTTTCAGGTAAGTAACAACACCGCTACGGGTACAAGCCCTGGTGGGCAAGTGTTGGGTAAAGCTGATATGTACTGTGAACCAGCAACGGCCCAGTATAATGATGGTCCTTCAGCTATGTATGACGGCATCATTGCCTCCAAGGGAAGCAATCATGCTCATGAAAACAAAATGCCTAGCCTTGGGGTTAATTTTATCATATGCCTAAATGGCATATATCCACCTAGAAATTAAGGAGAAGAATAATGGCTGATTGTTTTTTAGGTGAAGTTCGAATGTTTGTTTGCAATTTTACACCTGAGTGGTGGACCAGTTGTGAAGGACAACTACTACCTATATCGCAAAATTCAGCACTTTTTGCGGTAATAGGCTGTAACTTTGGTGGTGATTGTCGCACCACCATGGGGGTGCCAAATTTACAATGTAGAGTTCCGATGGGGACGGGGACAGGTCCAGGCCTGACACCGAATATGTTAACCGAAAAGCAAGGCGAAAATGAAGTTGTGCTATATGAGTCGAACTTACCTGCTCATACCCATACTTTTTATGGTACGACTTCATTAGCCGGAACGGTTGATACGGCGCAGGGGAATCTACTCGCTCAGTCTACAGGCTTTACTGCTTATGACAACGAACCTAATGCGCAAGATCAGATAGAGATGGATTATGCTGCGCTTGGTACTAATGGCATGGCAAATGCTGGGCATGAAAACCGCCAACCATTTTTGGCGATTCAGTTTGCATTGGCACTAGATGGTACATTTCCACCAAGGAACTAGCTTCGTAAGGCGCAAAGTATTGGTAAGAGATTGGCTTGTTGTTGGTGCTGGTCCTTACTAGTACTTATATTTTACGGCTGTAATTGAGTGTTATTATAGCTTTTAAGTTAGTAACTTACTGTGGTGTTTGTAAGAGTGGTAACCAATGTGTAAAAAAGAGGTTTGTCAGCTTTTTTATCTAACAAGATTAAAGCTGGTGCTGTGCTTTATATTTGTTGTTTTATCTATTGGTACGACGAATGCACAGGGAATTGAGTTTGTTAATTTTGGCAATAAGATAAAGCTTGAACAGAGCAGCGCTGAACCTAAGAGTGTGTATAAGTTTGCTAATTCAGAACAATTGGTAGAGCTGAATAACAGAATAATCATAAAAATAAAGGCTGGGATAGGCGGTGACGTTGCAAACGCTTTAAAACAAAAAATAGATGTTGGTCAGCTAGCCACCTTTGGGCCATTTGCAGAGCACGAGTTTATGGTGGTATCGCTAAAAGACGCGTCCGCAAAGCGCTTAACTGGTGCACTAGCGATTGCCAGTGGTTTGGAGGGGGTAATATATGCCCAACCAGATATTTTACAAATAAAAAGTAAGCTCGAAGTTGAAAACAATAACGCTGCGCAATGGTTAACAAAAACCTTGTCGAAATCAGGTTCTATGAAAAGCTTACCTTTTCGTTTATTTCAGTTAGAGAAATGGCAAAAACAACTACAACAATCGACTCAAGGTGAAGGAGTAAAAATAGTTGTTATCGATGATGGCTTTGATTTAAAACATGAGGCCTTAAGTAAAACTAAGGTATTACTCACCTACGATATTGAAAGAAGAGTCAAGGACGTACAGCCGCAAAGCGGTTTTGATATCCATGGTACTAAGGTAGTCGGAGTGATTTTTGCCAGAGCAAATGACGCTTTGCCAGCTGAAATGGCGGGCCTTGCAATCGACGCCGAGCTTATTGCAATTAGACAAACAAAAAGCTGGACAAGCCATACATTGGAGTCATTACATATCGCGCAACTGGCGCAAGCCGACATTGTTAACATGAGTTGGCAAACGCAGTTGCTACTAGAACCAATAAAAGATGCCATTGATGGCTTAGCACAAACCGGCCGAGGCGGTAAAGGTGCGCTGGTAGTTATAGCCGCCGGAAACAGCGGAAACATGATTAAAGCAAATAGCACAGAGGCGAGTATTGCGTCTGCGGTGGTGGTGGGCGCAATGAATAGTGGCGGTATGCCGGCAAGCTTCAGTAACTTTGGTAAATCGGTAAGTGCTTGGATGCCAGGTTACAGCGCCAAGGTAATCGCGAAAAATAATGCATACAGTGGTTTTGGTGGTACTTCTTACGCAGCGGCATATTGCACAGGCATGATTGCACTGCTGTTGGCCGCTGAACCTGAATTACCGGCAAGTAAAGTCAAGCAAAAGCTGGCTCAAGTGTCTGGTTTAATGTTGGACAACCAGAGTAAGTAAAGTAATTAAACGGCTGTGTTAGCTACTTATAACACAACAAGTTGGATAAAGGTCGTTCCTACCTTGGAAGTGAGCTTCTGGGTATAAAATGTGGATAAAACTATGGATACAGAATATAACAGCGCAATGGTATTTACGTACAGTAAACTACAAACCCATATTAAGGCCGCATTGCTATGCAGTGCTGCTATTCAGTTGCCTGTGGCAGTGGCTTCATCAACGCTAGCAAATACAGAGACATTAAAGGACGTAGTGACTCATACAACGGTCAATCAGCAAGCGCTTGACTATGTACAGTCAAAGCTGACTTCCAAACCTGTTACGGTCACGCGCGATCCAAGTTGGGGGCGGCTGGAATTTCTGTCGCAATGTACAGGCTCTGATCCTCTGTGTAGTAGTTTTACTAACGAGTTTGACTGTTTGTATAACCTTCCGTTTGGAACATGTACTTGGGGGGCTCCGCCTAGTAATAATCCTCCATCCTTCAACAGCAGCGCATCTACTAACTTTGCAGAAAATGACACGGGCACAGTGCTTGATGTTAATGCTAACAATGGTGATGGCGGTAGCAATGACTCAGGGATCACTTACTCTTTATCTGGTACAGATGCTTCGCAGTTCAATATTAACTCAAGCTCTGGTGTCATCACGTTTAAGACTGCACCGGATTATGAATCGCCGGGAGACAACGGCGGCGACAATATTTACAATATTACGGTTACTGCCAATGACGGTGGAAGTAGCAACAACACGGCTACACAAAATATTACCATTACGGTTACAGATATCGATGAGGTTGCACCTACGTTCGATGGCGGAAACTCAACACCGAATGACAATGCGACAGGGGTCTCGGGAAGTAGTAATATTACTATTGACTTTAACGAAAATATAGCCCTTGGAACTGGTAACATTACTATTCGTGACGTCAGTGGTAGTAGTGATTTTGAAGTGTTTGATGTCGCGACAGAAAGCGACGGTACGACGACTAGCCCAAGTGCAGGTCGTATTGGTATTACAAATGATAAAATTTATATAAACCCTACGAATGACCTAACAGGTAATCGCGACTACGCCATTCGTATTGATGCAACTGCTGTTGATGACTCTGCGGGAAACAGTTTTGCGGGGATCAGTGACGATACTACCTTTAATTTCTCGACGGTTAACACCGCTCCTGCAGTTGATTTAGATTCAACGAGTGGTAGCGATAATAGTAGTGCTTCATTTTCTGAAGGCGGTAGTGCGGTAAATATCGCCGCGAATGCTGCTGTGACGGAAGCTGATGGCGACACAATTACCACCATAACAGTAAGTCTTACCAACGATCAAGACGGTGCATCTGAAGGCCTGAATGTTAGTGCATCCGCTCAAGATGCATTGACGGGAATTTCGGGTTCTTCTGATATTTCGCTACAAGATACAATTTCTATCACAGGCGCAACAGCAACCGCCTCTGAAGTACAAACCTTCTTACAGGCAATCACTTACAACAACACCTCCAGTAGTCCCAATGAAACCGCAAGAACCGTAACTGTTGTGATCAACGACGGTACTGTTAATAGTACTTCTCGCACAGCGACTATTTCCGTAAGTAATGTCACTGCAGCAAGCACTACCGCAGCCAGTTTTAATACAACAAACGGCACACACTTATCTCCAGCAATCACCTTTACTGGTGACGATGAAACACTGACTATTGCTGATACTAGCCATATTGCTGGTTCAGCTGCGGATGGGGGCGCGGGGACGGATACCTTGTTTGTAGTCACTGGCTCTAATTTAGCTAACTTTACGTCCTTAACTAATTTCGAAACATTAACCCCTGATAATAATGCTTCTTTAACGCTGACCGAAGCGCAGCATGATGCATTTACGACGATTAATGGTTCAGGTACAAACCAATTTACAATATCTAGTGCGGATGGAGATCAAACCCTAACCGGTGATAGCGATATTGAAACCTATGTGTTAGGCGCAGCAATGAACTTTACCATGGGGGGCGCGACTCAAAATGTGACGGGTAGCAGTGGGGATGACACGGTTAATGTAACCGGGTTTACGGCCACAGGTGTGCTTGCGGCCGGTGCAGGCACTGATACTCTGCAAGCGAATACTGGCGCGAACATCAGTGGTGCGACGCTCAGTGGTTTTGAATCACTGACCTTAAGTGATAACGCCTCAGTAACTATGACCGAAGTTCAGCATGACAGCTTCACAACGATTACAGCGGCAGGTACTGAGAGTATCACTATCAGTGCTTCAAGCGATGGCTTAACTGGTAACAGCGCTGTTGAAAATTATATACTTTCAGCGGCTAATACCTTTATGCTTGGCGCTGCTGGGCAAAGTGTAACAGGCAGCAGTGGTGACGACACCATAAATGTTGGTACATTCACAGCTACTGGTACTCTAGCAGGAGGCAGTGGTACTGATACGCTTTCAATTAGTGATGGCGGAAGTATCGCAGGGGCCACGGTAAGCGGTTTTGAAAACCTTTCTGTAGCAACTGATGGATCTGCCACGATATCAGTATCTCAGTTGTCGTCGTTTACAGGCACGGTTTCCGGCGATGGTACTAATTCTCTAACTGTTTCAGGTGATGGCGATATTACAACGGTTTCAGCGCTTGAAAATTATACTTTATCTGATGATTTAACAAATTCAAGAACCGTGACCGTGAGCAGTGCAGGTCATTCTGTTACTGGTACTTCAACTTCAGACGCAATTACCTTTGATTTAGGCTCGCTCACTTATACCGGAACAATCACAGGCGAAAATACGACCGCAGATACTTTATCTTTAAGTTCTGGTGCTGATATAACAGGTGCAACTATTAATGCGGTCAGTAATTTAACTTTGGCCTCTGGCGCTTCAGTTTCCATGGCTGCAACTCAACATGAAAGCTTTACCGGTACAATTACAGCCGCGGGATCTGAAACCATCACTATCAGTGGCGATGGTAATATCACTACCTTGACCGGCGTTGAAAATTACAATGTTGGTGATGATAGTAGTAACACCAGAACAATTACAGTTTTAAGCGGTACTACTTCTGTTACTGCCAGTTCTACAACAGATGCTATTTCATTTGCTATCGGCGGTAGTGCCTATACGGGCACGTTAATTGGCGACTCAACGGTTGCCGACAATGTGCAGGTAACGGATGGCGCTGATATTAGTGGTGGTGTATTTACCAACATTGGTACACTTAATATTGGTAGTGGTGCAACTGTCGCGATTGATGCTGCAAACCTAAATGATTTTGCGACCGCAATTTCAGGTGCTGCGGGCAGTGAGACATTAAAACTCATGGATGGTGGAACATTTGACTTCTCAACTACCTCGGTTTCTGCCATTGATGGTATTTCAATTGGCACAAATAACGCAGCAACGATCACACTTACAGATAACTTTAATGGCGACGGTCAAACCGTGTCGGTTGCAAATGCTAGCGGTAGTGCAATTACTGCTGATTTAGTTATAGACGCGTCCGCATTTTCGGGTGATGTGCTTGACATTACGGCAACTGATTTGGATGGCTCTGATACGATCACAGGTGGTAGTGGCGCAGACACCATACGTCCTGGCAGCGGTACAGATACCATGACAGGTAACGATGGTAACGATAATTTTGTCGGAGAGCAAAGTGACTTAAACGGTGACACAATAGCCGATCTTAGCATCGGAGATAAGATAACAATTACAGGCGTAACAGGATTATCAACCAGCAATATTCGCTTTAACGGCACTAGTACGCTGGAGGTGGACACCAACGCTACTACCTTTGCCAACCCAGAAATAAGTATTTCGCTCACGAATGCCGCAGGAAACGATCTTGCGTTTACGGTCGCTGACTCTGGCAGTGATACAGTGATCACCTTTGAAGCTGCGAATGATGAGCCTATCTTTAGTAATTTAAATGGTGGTAATACCTATACTGAAAATGGAACTTCGATTGCGATAGACAGCGATGTAACCATTGCAGATACTGAACTTGATGCACTTAATAGCGGAAATGGTAACTACGATGGTGCTTCACTAACTATCTCGCGTTCAGGTGGCGCTAACAGCAAAGATATCTTTAGTAACACAGGATTGCTTGGTACGCTAACTCAGGGGGGGACGCTAAGTTATAATAGTGCAGAAGTCGGTACAGTAACGACTAACTCTGCTGGCACACTCGTACTCACTTTCAACAGCAGTGCCACTTCAGCTCTCGTTGATAATGTGTTGCAATCAATTGGCTACAGCAACAGCTCTGAGGAGCCAAGCTCGTCTGTAACACTCAACTATACTTTTAATGATGGCACGGCAGACAGTGTTGGTACCAATCAGGCCACAGTCACTATTACTCCAGTCAATGATGCCCCTACCGATATTGCATTGACAGCGACAAGCATAAATCAATCAAGTACCGGAATTGCTGCGGAAGTGGCGACAGCCAGCACCACAGATGTGGAAAGTGGTGACAGTCATACCTATAGTCTGGTGAATTCAGGTGCTAGTGATAACGGTACTTGCAGCGCAAATACGGGTAACGGCAGTTTCCAATTTTCAGGCGATAAGTTACAAACACAAGCATCAACATCTCCGGGTGACTATGTTGTTTGTATTCAAACGAGTGATGGAACAGCAAGTTATCAAGAATCATTTACTATAACGGTAAACGATGATGTTGCGCCAAATGCGCCATCAACACCAGACTTAGCTGCTGCTTCAGATACCGGTCCTTCAAGCACAGATAACGTCACCAATGACACCACACCAACCTTCAGTGGTACTGCTGAGAGCGGGGCGACGGTTAAATTATATAGTAATCAGGTGGGCGGAGGCACAACGGTCATTGGTACTGGCATAGCAACGGGTGGTAGTTGGCAAATTACAACGGATCCGTTGACCGCAGGGCTATCACATTCGATTTTTGCGACCGCCACGGATGCGAGCACGAACGTAAGTAGTAGCTCTAGTTCTTTAAGCGTAACGATCGACAACACGGCTCCTTCAGCTCCAAGTGTTCCAGACTTAGCTTCTGCGAGTGACTCAGGCTCTTCAAATACTGATAATACCACCAATGACACCACACCTACATTTACTGGAACAGGTACTACTGGAGATACAATCACTCTCATATCTAGCGTGGATGGCAGTGTTGGCAGTGCGACGGTAAGCGGAGGTACATGGAGTATTACAAGCTCTGCGATGTCTGAAGGCGTACACTCAGTTTCTGCTCGTGCTACGGATACTGCAGGTAATACAGCAGATAGCTCCAGCTTATCAGTAACCGTTGATTCTATAGCGCCAACAGGAGTCACGGCTGCAATAGATCAAAGCTTGATAAATGCGGGGAACGAAACGGCATTAAGTTTTGCTTTATCTGGGTTAGAAGGCTCAGGCAGCTTTACATATCAAATTTCTGATGGAACAAGCTCTGTGAGTAGCTCGGGCAGCATTGCGATAACGGGTTCAACTCAGCAAGTCAGTTCTATCAATGTGGCCAATCTTGCAGAAGGAACGCTAACATTATCTGTTATTGTGACAGATATTGCTGGAAATCAAAGCTCAACGTTCACTGACACCGTCACTAAAAAGTATAACGTTGCGCCGGTGCTTTCTGGTACACCGGCAACGAGCGTCAATGAAGACAGTGAATATGACTTCACGCCGACCTTGACTGACTCTGACACTGGCGATACTCATACCTTTAGCATTACGAATAAACCAAGTTGGGCAACATTTGATACGCAAACGGGTAAACTTTCAGGTACGCCAGATGACTCTCATGTTGGCACGACATCTAATATTGAAATCTCGGTGAGTGATGGTACAGATAGCGATACACTCACAGCATTTAATATTGAAGTTGTTAATACCAATGATGCACCAACTGGGCAAAGTACTAGTTTCACTATAGATGAAGGCGCGACACTAACGCGGGACTTTAATAATGGTCTACTGTCGCTTGCGAGTGACGATGATCTTGATTCCAACGACAGTCTAACGATAGTGAAAGACACAGATCCGCAATACGGTACGTTAACCCTCAACACTGATGGTAGTTTTAGCTATGTTCATGGGGGGAGTGAAAATCATACCGATAGCTTCACCTATCATGTTGAAGACAGTGCTAATGCCAGCTCGCCGGTGTACACCGTAACAATCAATATGAACGCGATTGAAGACGCACCAACGGCTGTGAATGATACGCTGACTACGCTTGAAGATGCCTCAAACTCAGTGAATGTGCTGGCTAATGATAGTGACCCTGAAAACAACATGGTTGCCTCATCGGTTACTATCAAAACTCAACCGACTAAGGGACAGTTAAGCGTTACTAATGGGGTAGTGACCTTTACACCAACCGCGAATGAAAATGGTTCGGATTCATTTACTTACACGGTTAAAGATTCGACTCAGGCTGAATCAAATGAGGCAACGGTTAGTATTACTATAACGCCGGTAAATGACTTACCAGTCGCAGCTAACTTTACACCGAATATCGATGAAGACACGCCAACATCAGCATTGGCGGTTAGAGCTAATGCAACGGATGTCGAAGATACCAACCCAACAGGGATTATTGCGCTTGAGTCGCAGCCAAGCAAAGGCCAAGCGGCAATAGATCTTAATAATGGCACTATTACCTATACCCCAAATGCCAATGAGACGGGGAGTGATAGCTTTACTTACTCGATCCTTGACAGTGAAGGTGGGAAGTCAAATATTGCCACGATTTCCGTCAATATTGGTGCTGTAAATGACCGCCCTGTAGCGGGGAATGACACGGTAACGACAAACGAAGATACTGCAACAACATTGGCAATTCTTGCAAATGACTCTGATGTTGAAGATCAAGGTTTTGATGGTTCGGATGTTGCGCTTGAAGATAAAGGTGATGGTGCAGGCAACTACGACCTTGCTACTGTTACGGTTGGTTCTGATGGTGTGCTCGCGATCACACCAAAACAAGATCAAAATGGTACATTGACCTTCACTTATACCATCGAAGATAGTGAAGGGCTGCGTTCTGATCCTGCAACAGTTACAGTTAATATCACTGCAGTTAATGATGCGCCAGTTGCTGTTAACAACACGGCTCAACTACTTGAGGATGGCAACATAGAAATCAACGTATTGGGTAATGACACGGACGTAGATAGTCAGCTCAATGCCGCAAGTGTTGCAATTGTTAGTCAGCCTCAAGGCGGTTCACTGCAAATACTAACGACAGGTAATATTGTTTATACGCCGAATGCTAATTTCTTCGGAAATGACAGCTTTACCTATACGGTACAAGATGCCGAAGGTTTAGTGTCGAATGCAGCGACAGTCAATATTACAGTGACATCAGTAAATGATGCGCCGGTTATTTCAGGAACGCCTTCAACTTCTGTCAATGAAGATGTTGCATACAACTTTACTCCTTCGGCATCGGATACCGACGGTGATAGCTTAACATTCAGTGTGGCGAACCTGCCAGTATGGGCAAGTTTCAACGATTTGACAGGGGCTATTACAGGTACACCTACTGAAGGACAAGACGGTACTTATAGCGGCATCGTAATTACGGTGTCGGATGGCCAAGCTGAAGCATCCTTGCCCGCGTTTAGCATAGTGGTGAATGCTGTGAATGACGCACCAATTATCTCGGGTACACCATCAACAAGTGTCAAACAGGACGAAGCATACAGCTTTACGCCAACAGCATCCGATGTGGATTCTCAAGCATTGACGTTCTCTGTGACCAACCTACCAGCTTGGGCAAGCTTCGATACTTCCTCAGGTAATTTAGCAGGTACGCCGACTAGAGATGATGTGGGCACTTACAGTAATATCATCGTGAGTGTCAGTGATGGTGCATTACAAGCAAGTTTACCGGCATTTGAAATTGACGTTGAGCCGGTTAACGCCGCGCCGGTAGCAAACAACATGCAAAGAACGGTGCTTGAAGATGGTACTACGAGCTTCTCGGCAGAGGTTAGTGATGCCGACGGTGATGCATTAACAATGGAGTTAGTGTCGCAGCCACAAAATGGTGTAGTTCAAATTCAAGGTACTGTGTTTAGCTATACACCATTACCGAACTTTAATGGCTCTGATGTATTTACTTACACAGTGTCAGACGGTGAGTTTAAGTCAAATACGGCTTCAGTCGCGATGACAGTAACTTCCGTAAATGATGCACCTATTGCCGTTGATGACAGTTTCACCTTCGATGCTGTGGCTTCCAATCAGTATGTGCTTCCTGTGTTAAGCAATGATAGTGATCCTGATGGCGGAACGCTCAGAATTATCGGCGCTAAAGCCTCAATTGGTTCTGCGTTCATAGCCAATAACACCTTGACTTACCAAGCTGTGCAAAACTCACAAGTACCAATAGTCGTTACTTATTTGATTGAAGATGATAGTAAAGCGAGGGCAAAGGCAAATGCTAGTATCACGATTAATGGTACGGGCACGGGCAATGCGCCATCAATTACTGCACCGAGTGACTTAACCGTGAACGCAACAGGCTTATTCACCAAAGTGAATCTTGGTACTGCGGTCGCATCAGATAGCTCAGGGAGTCCACTACCGGTATCTCTAGTCAGAGGAATTCCTATCTTTGCGCCTGGTAAACATATTGTTTATTGGCAGACAACTGATAATCAAGGACAACAAGCCACTGCGAGCCAGAATCTTAACGTCAACCCTCTGGTGTCACTGCAAAAAGATAGTAGAGTTGCAGAAGATCGCAGTCACTCGATTAAGGTGTATCTAAATGGCCCTGCACCAAGTTACCCAGTAACCGTACCTTATACCGTTTCGGGTTCAGCGGATAGCAGTGATCATGACTTACAGTCGGGTGAAGTAGTAATAAACTCGGGCACGAGTGCTAGCATCAGCTTTAATATATTTGCTGATGGTATAAGCGAAGATAACGAAACCATTGTGATCTCCCTGAGTGACTCAGTAAACAGAGGGGCTAAATCTACTTCAACAGTCACAATTGTTGAGCAGAATGTGGCACCAAGTTTATCGGCAGTTGTGCAGCAAAATGGTGAAGAGCGTAGCTTAATTACTGCCTCTAATGAAGTGGTTACCATAGAAGCCGTGGTTGCGGATCCTAACCCGAATGATCTTGTGAGTGTGAGCTGGCAGCCGGATGCGGCGTTAGTCAATACATCGAATGATCCATTTATCTTTGAGTTTAACCCTGCCAATGTCCCTGCGGGTATTTATAAAGTAAGGGTTACGGCTGAAGATAATGCGACGCCAAGTCTGTCAACATCTCGCAATGTCTTTGTAGAAATTGTTGACTCTTTAGCACCGTTGACCGGAGAGGATAGTGACGGTGATTTAATTCCGGATGATCAAGAAGGCTATGCCGATGAGGATGAAGATGGTATTCCTGATTTCATGGATGCGATCACTGATTGTAATGTGGTGCAAGAACAAGCGTTAGAATCTAGCCAGTTCTTGGTTGAAGGTGACCCAGGTGTATGTTTACGTAAAGGCGCTACTGTGCCACAAAATAATACGGGTGGTCTACAGCTGTTGGAATCAGAGCTGCCTTCAGATCCAAATGCCAATAATGCAGGTGGTTTGTTCGACTTTATTGCGACGGGGTTACCACAACCCGGTGATGTATACAGTATCGTGTTACCACAACGCAAACCTATTCCACTTAATGCGGTTTATCGCAAATTAATTGGCGGTGAGTGGCAAGACTTTGTGGTTGGAGAAGGTAATGAGTTGCTTTCGACTCAAGGTGAGCCAGGTTTCTGTCCGCCTCCAGGAAGCAACGAATGGAGCGCAGGCCTTAGCGATGGTGATTGGTGTGTGCAACTACGTATTGTTGATGGGGGTCCAAATGATGATGATGGTATTGCCAATGGCAGTATTGTCGACCCAGGTGGAATTGCAGTACCAATCTCAAATAACGCACAACCTGTCGCTAATGCTGATAGTGTGACAATTGTCTCTGGTCAAACAATTATAATTGATGTGCTCGAAAACGATACGGACAGTGACAATGATACACTTTCCATAACGGGTGCGAGTGTCGATTTCGGTGTTGTTAGTATCGAAAATAATCAATTGAACTATATGCCACCAGCTGCATTTATAGGTAATGCGACTATTCAATATAGTGTGACTGATGGACAGGGGGGGGCGAGTAATAGTACTGCGACTGTTTCTATTATCGCCAATCAACCACCGCAAGTTGCGAATGACACCGCAACCTCAAATGGTGCGCAAATTATTATCGATGTACTTGCAAATGATAGCGACCCTGAAGGCGGAGTGTTAAGCATTGTTTCTGCAACTGCAAGCCAAGGTACAGTGGCCATTAATATTGATGGTACGCTGAGTTACACACCAAAAGTTGGGTTTGAAGGTGTTGATACAATTAACTATGTTGTTAAAGATGAATTTGGCGCTATGGCTGAGGGCCAGGTAAGCGTCACGGTATCAGTTAAACAAGTTACATCCATAACTAATAAGTCCTCAGGGACTATTGGAGGCATGTTGTTACTATTAATCAGCGCGCTGGTACTGCGCCGTAAAAAATCACTTTTACCAGCTTTTGCATTGGTGAGTACGAGTTGTTTATTAAGCACACAAGCACAGGCGAGCAATTGGCAGTTGGAAGCAACACTCGGACAATCTACAGCAGATAGTGAGATTAACGCTTCAGACTTAAACATCGTCAATTTAGATGAAGACAGCAGTAGTTGGTCAATAGGGGCGTTTTATGAATTAGTCCCTAATTGGCAAGTAGGACTTCGCTATATTGACCTTGGTCAAGGAAGCGTGGAGTTTACCGGCTTGAGTGCGGATCCTGAGCAAAGCCAAATGGCTTTGGCGCGAGTTGCCCCGGTTTTGCCTGAAGGTCCTGCATTACAATTCAATTACTCAACATCATTTGCAGATAAATTTGTTGGTAAAATGTTCTTGGGTGCGTTTAATTGGGATTACAAGATCAATAGCGTTCGGGATGGTCGATTTTCCAGTCGTTACGAAGACAGCGGTACTAGTGGTTACATAGGCGGTGGTGTTCATTATCAACTCAGTGAAGCTCTGACTTTAGGAGTCGATTTTAGCCACTACTTTATTTCTGCAAATGATGTAAACGACTTAGCACTGAATTTGAGCTATCGTTTTTAAGTTTAACTGCAGTTTTAGCATTGCAAAGGCCTCAACTACATGCTGAGGCCTTTTTATATTGGACGCCACCCGGTGCCAGTGTGTTTCATGATGGAGACATTTTGATATGAGGTAAGCTTCTTCAATAACTTCTTGGAAATCTTCATCTGCTTTGAATCGGAAAGTACATATGAAGGATGGGATAAATATAAAGAAAAAGCTCTCTTGCGAGAGCTTTGGGCTATGTTTACTCTTAATTAGTTTTTTAAAATAACTTTTAGAAGAGAGGGAAAGTTATTGAAATTAACTAGTTAAGAGTAATTTGGAACTTTTCAGATTGTTTTTCCTGAATGGCATTTATTCGACTACCGGATTTAAATTTGGGATCGATAGCACCTTTTCGGGTACGGAATAATGTTACTGTTGTGTCGCATGGCTTTGTTTTATCCAGTGCGTCATCATCAAAGCCTGTTAATTCACTCAATAGAATTTTATATTGCCCACCAGACTCTAGTATTTCAGATTCGAAGCTTATAAGGCTTGAGTCGCCAGTAGTCTTCGTACAAAACGATTTAAACTCGAGAAAAAGCTTGGTATTGATGTCACTTTCCTCTCTCCACTCGACCAAAATGTTATCATTACGGTTGAATCGTTCAGAAACTGGAGAGTAAAGTTTTATTGGTGCAGGAAGTTTCACTCTAGAGGTTAATTTTTCATTCTCTTTATCACGAATAAATTCAAGTGTTAGCTCAGAGTTTTTTGCAGTTGCTGTAAAATAACCCTGATAATCGACATCGAATAGGTCGCTATCCTTTACCAATATCTTCCTTTCATTACCGAGTGTTGCTCTAACACTATCACCATCAGAAAGAATGACATTCGCACCAGAACTACTATTTAAATTGAACTCAGTAACAACCCGGGAGCCTTCACCATTTGAAGTAACACGAATATCTGCCCAAATCCCTTCTGTTTTTACTACATCTGATTGTGTTGATTCGGTTGAACAACCAACTAATGAGGCAATTATTATGCTACTTGCGATAACGCTGAATCGCTTCACGAATATTTCCTTTTCTTCAATATGTACAAAAATAGTGTAGCGTTATTTTAATGTTTCTAGAACAGGGTTTTACAATTTATAACAATTTGCTTTTTAAATGTATGAAGCACTACGTAAGTGGATATCTAAAAGAAATTATGTAAAGGAGACGTCCATGTCTCTAGTAAACGCCGATATACTATGTCGCAATTGTGTATGTAAAAAGGATGAGGCCGCAAATGATACGACTGAAATCAAATGGGTTGGCTTAATTCAGCATCGGAATGTAAAACAGCTCAGTTGTGTTAAAAGTAACAACATAAACACATCATTTTTCTGTTACATTATTTGTACATATTATGGGTTCATTCAACTCATAATAAAGTAAGTGAACGTGAAAGACATCTGTAAACTTGCTGGTTTGACTTTGATTGGTATTACCACACTAAGTGTTAATGCCGGAGAGACAACACTTAAGTTATCAAAACCAAGCGGCCTGCCCTCACCGGTGGAGTCTGCTCGCTCAATAAATATTGGCTCAGTAGCCGACAGTTTGTTTTCTGATCTGAGGAGCTTTGAGCTAGAAACTGAATCGGGTATGCGTCGTGATATTGCAGGCATGAGTAAAGTAAAAAGTATTTATGCGATAGACGTTGATGCCAAGCGAGTGTCAGCAACCTTTTCGGGAACAACTAACTACAAAGTAAAGTTGACGCTCAAGAATATAAACTTATATGCCAAGGTCAAATTTTCCGGCATTGATATCCTTTGCCCCAGCGTAACCGTGACGGCATGTTTAAATAACCTAGCTCCTACCGCGACATATAATTACTATACAGGGGCTTTGGAAGACCTTGCGATTAACTATAATCGAAAGGTTGATGCAAGTTGCTCAACGGAATTATTTTCCATACCAGGCGTAAGTATATTTGTTGATTACTTTGCAAGTGATTACGCAAAAGCGAAAATTGATGATTTGATCAAAAGTAATTTAAGAAAGTTCAGTGAGCTAGAGCAGCCAGGGGCATTGTTTGGAATGCAGAAAATTTTAGCGGATAGACGCGTATCTGCAAATATTAGCAGTGCTGAACGAGCGTTAAATATCGATATTGAAGAGACTATTGCTAACTTGGTTACAGGTATGAATGTTTATATTGATTTAAAGCGTGATGCAAATGGCTATGGCAAACATTTTGCTCAAATTGGAGTTTACCAGAGTACTCCGACTATAAATTCTTCTTGGGTAGGTAACTTCAGTGTTGCTGCCAACGGTGCGAATCGTATAAATAAATACGCGTTAACAAGCGGTCGCTGGCATAGCAGTGATTGGACTCCAGGTATTTTATATGATGGGCAGTTTATCGGCGCGATTGCGTTTAATCGAGTATATGGCGTTGCGAGCTATATGGGCCAGAAACAAGTCACAATAAGTAACTGCGGTAAGGCGTGTGAGTAGTTTATATATGTAGTAGCTAATGATAGAGCTAGGAAAGCTCTATCATTTTATAGACTTTCTACGAGAATTGCTTTTTGGTTTGCTACATAAATCCAGCATTGTTGTCCAGAAACAACAGTTGCCGAAATGCGCTGATATTCATCCACTTCGTACTCGTCTGCTTGAGCTAATTCAGCTTCAGTGATTAAAAATACAGTGCCCTCGACTTCATCCTCTACATTACCTGTCGCGATTAAAATGGGATGAATATCCTTTTGGCTACTGGCAATAACAGCGGGATCAGTTATTTTAACTTGGCCAATTTTAAATCCACAAAGTACCGCTTTCTCGCCTTCTAATCGTCTGCCGAACGTATCTAGTTGCACTTGCTCCTGTTGCAATGTGCCGTACGAAAATAATGCTTGCATTACTTAATTCTAATCCGTTGTTCTCCTGTTAGGTCTAAGTCTAAGCTGCGACATTTTCTCGGTCAATCAAGATCTTGCGGTCTACCCATATCGGACTGACTATAATCACATACGCCTTGTGGATAAATTTGTTTAAGTGTGGTGAGTTGTGTTGAGATATCTACATCCCCGTAGATACCTTTGGCAAGCGCCTCTTCAATCGATATTTTATGACACTTAAATATATCACCAGCCCAGTTTGCACCGGCTTGAATTCTGCTGGTAGAAAACATCGGATATCTAGCGGTACAGGTCCCTTGCGGCTGGTTATTCCAGATACCATTAAACACTGCGTTGCCGCTGGCGATGACTTTACCTTGTTCGTCGAAACACGTATCAGCAAGTGTCTTCGGTTTTGCGTCTGCAACGGATAAATTTGGCTGTGCTTTGAGGTTGAGTAACCATTCATCCATTTTTTCAAATGCGAGCTGAGTTGGATTAAACGCTTGATGTGCGACCCAAATCACTTGATTCTCTGGGTTTGAATCTGCGGCGGACATTCTCAATCGAGTATAAAATGAAGCAGACATATGATGCATATCTAGCTCATTCTCAAGATAATGTCTGGCGTCAATGATGGGAATATCAACTTTGCCAATAAATACCTGTCCAGAGCGGTACGCTTTTTCCATCGCCGCGAGGCTGCCGCTGTGCCTTGGTGCTATACCATTGTCATCTGGCGTGGTGATATTATGATTGCCCCAAAGTGTTAGCCATATAGGTACTTTGTGGCCAAACGGCAATACAATTTCTTCTTGTTGCATTTGGTTTTGAGGTTTCCATCCGCCTATTTTTTTGTTGAGATCAATAAATTCTGCCATCGTGATCTGCTGAGCCTTTAATGCTTCTAGTCCATATTGAACGCCTTCGTTATCCCAAGTGCTTAATCCTAAGCCTGATTGGTCCGTGCCAAATACGTTGGCCATGTCCTGCCAGTAACTCCAGTTTGTTCTCTCTACTACTTCATCCTCATAAAAGGCCCTTAAAAACCCTTGTCTTGGATTATTAATGAAGGTGGATAACCCGAAATAGCCATTGATACATTCACTATTGCCATCAGGAAAGGAGGGCACAAATCCTGACATTAATTGGTTGAGTGGTTGCAAAAAACCAGCTCTTTGTGGAAAGTCATTGATTGCATTCATGCCTTCAATATGCCGGCGGCGGGTCCAATCACGCCATGCTTTTCTGTCATTAGCTCTAAAGGTAAAGTAGTTATTTAGTAAATCACAATCTAACGCGTAAGTGGTTTGGGTGATCATATCAGGGTAACTATAAAGTGGGATAAGGCCGTCTAAGATCCCTTGGCTATTTTGTGCAATCAAATATTGTGCGAGTCCACCGCCAGAGCCGCCAATTCCGACCGTATAGAGCGGCTCTCCGTACAAACTAGTAAATTGCTTTTTCACCCGTCTTGCAGTGTCTTCGGCCAATAACATATTGTAGGTGTAGCTGGTTTTATTGCCACTAGAGCTTATAACTGCGTAGCCAAGCTTTAACTGCTCAAGTTGTCTATCTATCACACGCTCCGGTTTTTGCCTGCCTTGTCTAAAGCCAATCCCAGAACCACCATTAAATTGGTAGATAAGTCGGTTATTCCATTGAGACTTAGCCTGTCTATCACCCATTTCGTCAACTGTGATTGGCATTACTATGGTGTAAATGAAGCGATTTATGGTGCCTTGCTCGACGCGTAAAAGTAAGTTTGTGCCTATCGCTTTATTTCCCTTGCCTAACGGCTTGATTTGATTGTCAGAGGTTATCGCAAAGTAGCGTAACCGCGTTTTTGCCATGCAATCCTTACTAAAACCAAGTATCTGGTTTGATTGCTCATCCATCACCGGCACACCGAGTCCGGCTTGGTTATCTATCTCTGGTTGACCAAGGCCAGAGTCCAGAGTCATACAGTAAAAGGGATATTGGTTAGGGCCAGAGTATAGGTTGGTATTAGGACCAATATCTCCTATTGCAATCGGAAATACGAAGGTATCGACGGGTCTTTTAACTTTTGAAATATGCGGATAAAACTCAAGAATAGGATTACTTTCGCTGTTTGCTATTTTTTCTACGCTGTATATTTCTTCTTGCTCACTCGTTAGCCAAAACCAATAACCACAAGCGCCAAGAATAATCAAAGATAATAATGCGGTGAGCCAAGAAAATAAGGATTTCATATTAGCTCCTTCGAGTGCTAGGCAAATGGATAAACGGATATTATAAGTGTAGGACTAGATCATCGTAGTGTGGTTATTTGTTTGTTATTTGAACATGAAATTATTGCGTTAGGAATTAAAAATCATCGCCTAAGTATTTAATCTCAATAGTTTTAATTGTTTTATCCTGAACCTTTTCTAAGAGCGACTCGATACGCTTCGCCATAGCTTGGTTAGCGATGTTGTATCCCATAAATTGCTGCTCAGAATGAAAAGGACGCGGTAGAAAAGTGACTTCGAGTTGATGGCGGCGGATCATCTCTAAAGCCCACACTTTATCGACTAAAATTGCATCAACTCTATTGTTATTGAGTACACTAAAAAACTTTTTGCCGTCGTCATGGTTTTGCTCATAAAATGAACGGCTGACAATGGCTGCGTTGATCTTTTTCAGCCCTTGTACAGCCGCTTCCGGGTAGCTGTAATCCTCTGAGATCATGACTCTAGGGGCGGCAAGTTGATAAAAGTCATCAGGGTTGCTGAAGCGACCTTGTTTTACCGCAAGAGAGAGCAGCCAGGTGGTGAATGACACATCAATAATTGGAAAACCATCGGCTTCATCTACATGTAAGGTAAAGTCAAATGTACCATCGGCAACGCCTGCTAAACAGCGACGATAAGGAAGTTCATGAAATGTCACTCGATAGGGAGTACCAATAAGTGCTGATTTAATTATATCA
This sequence comes from Pseudoalteromonas sp. GCY, assembly GCF_016695175.1. Taxonomy (NCBI): domain Bacteria; kingdom Pseudomonadati; phylum Pseudomonadota; class Gammaproteobacteria; order Alteromonadales; family Pseudoalteromonadaceae; genus Pseudoalteromonas; species Pseudoalteromonas sp. GCY. The sequence goes on along the minus strand of NZ_CP068022.1, from coordinate 316,972 downwards.
ACCTCTATGCCTCGAACTTGTTTTTGCTCGTTAACAAAGCTATAAGGCCACCACCGTTCAAAGCAAATATGTACCGCACGACTATCCGTTTTTGCCAGCGCGTTGGTACTAAGTAGGGCGAGTAGCAATAAGAGAACAATGTGCATCGGTGCGTTCATCCTAAATTACCTTCTATAAGCGTAATGATAGATTGGAAAAAGCGCAACAAAAGAACATATTATGGGCGTTTCACGTTCATACACAAATCAATTCAATGTGGTTGCTATTAGCAGGCCTTTGTATAAAGAAGTATCAGGATACTCACTGCACTCTATTTGTGTAATGAAAATGATTATCATATCAATTGTATTTTGTGTTGCTGAAAATATAACATTCGCTATAATCTTAACCTCACCTTAATCCTCAATCTAATTGTAAAACGGAGTTTTACCTTGTTAAGTGTGTTTTTTGTCGCTCTTCTGAGCCTTTCAATTACGTTAATTTATTGCACAAACAAGCATCAGCGCTTGTTAAAGCGACCTCTGCCAAACAATGCCAGATCTGCTGGCTACATTCTTCTGGCAATTACATTCATTTTTGCAATACAAATTTTTGCTGGTGCAGCGGTCTTATTTAGTTGGCTTATCGGTGTCATGGTGCTTACCGCGCTTATTCCTTTCACTATTTTAATACTTTTTAGGAAATCACAATGAGCCGGTTGTCACAAGCCGAAAAGGTTCAACCCGATTGGTTAGGTAAAACGCTGGCAGGCATTATTTTAGGTCTAGCGTTGAGTTTTGGCCTAGTTGGACTTTTCGCTTGGCTTGGTAGTGACGGCCTAACCCAAACTATAAGTATCGAGAAGCACAGTTGGCGCACCCAGTTCAATATGTGGATGGTTTCACCGATTTGGCTGTTAATTTTAAGTTTTGTATTTATGTTCAAAAATTATAAGCAAGCAGTACTTTGGTTGGGTGGGGCGAATGTCGTTGTGTATGTATTATTGTATTTTGTAAGAGGGATGGCATGAAGATCCGTGCTGATATTTTAAGGATTTACCAGAGCGTTCATACTTGGACGGGGATCACCACAGGATTGCTGCTGTTTATCGGATTTTTTGCCGGTGCTATTACGATGTTTACAAGTAGTATCGATAAATGGGCGACTCCCCCATCTCACCAACTGTCGCAAGTAGAAACCACGCAGTACGATGAATTGCTCCGACGTGCTTTTGTGCAATATCCAGAGTCACAAAACGCGATTAAAGTCAGTTTTGACGAAGGACAATCTCCCATTACGTGGTATCAACAAGGTAATGCGAGAGGGTTAAGCTTAGATAAGCAGCTATGGCATGGCACATTGAATGAGTCCGGTGAGCTTGAAGCCCATACCAGCTATATCAATGAGCTGTCGTCATTGGTTGATTACCTTCACCGCAGTGCAGGTATTGTAGGTGAAATCGGTCACGACCAAGCCGGAGTTTATGTACTTGGAATAGCTGCAATCTTGTATTTCGTAGCATTGGTATCAGGGGTGATCTTCTTATTGCCAACCCTAGTGAAAAGCTTCTTTGCGTTAAGAGACAAAAAAGGGGCAAGCCGTTTTTGGTTAGACACACATAACTTAATTGGGATCACCAGCCTACCGTTTCATATTATTATCGCGATTACGGTGATCGTATTCGCATTTCATGATTTCTTATACGATGGTCTAGGCAAACTTTACGGTGATAAGCCACTATTTGGGCGTGAAGCGCCGTCAGCGGTTGAGTTTAAAGTTGAGAACTTACCCAGCATTGAAGAAATCATGGAAAAGGCACATGCTTATGCACCTGAACATCAAATTAAAGAAATTACCCTCAGTCGCTTAAATAGCAAAGGACCTTCGGCTTCTATACAACTCGTAAGTGATGAGCACTTAATGCGCGGACCTAAAACTGACTTTTTGTTTATGAATCCTTATACGTTTGAGATTTCTACAAGCAGTGTCATGAACGGCGAGCAAGGTATCTGGGGGGCGGTGGTTACCACGTTATTCGGTCTTCACTTTGGGAGTTACGGTGGTGAATTTGGACGCTGGGCTTATTTTATTATGGGGATTTTAGGAGCAGTGCTGTTTTATACAGGTAACTTATTGTGGCTTGAGAAGCGCCGTAAGCAGAAGCAGCCGGAGCAGTCAAAATCAAGCCGAGTGATGGGTAAATTGACTATTGGCGTGGCAATGGGCTCATTATTGGGTGTAGCTGCCGCGTTTGCTGTAACAAAATGGGCCGCCTTGACCACAATGAACATCAATGTTGTGTATATGTGGGTCTATTATCTGTGTTTTGGTTTTACCTTGATTGCAGCGTTCGTTATCGGTATGAGTAAAACGGCAATTTGGTCACAAAGAGCGATTGCCATTTTGTGCTTCTCGTTGCCACTGACTTCAATCATTGCGTTTACAATCCCAAGTCTAGGTATTTGGCCAGCGACAGCTTGGTCTTCTGTTGGTTTGGAGTTAACCGCTATGATCCTAGGTGTTATTTTTTGGCGAATGGCAGATAAGACAAAGCATAGAGCTTACTATGGCGAAGCCAATAGCATTTGGTTTATTGGTCAGCATCAAACAGAATGTGAATTACAAACGCAGTCTGTATAAAAAACACGTAGAAAGGGGCGAGTAGCTCCTTTTTACTTACAAAGTGTCATCTATTTTTTCAAATCTGATATCCTACTCATTTTGCAATTCTCTACGGAAAAATTATGGAGCTTACAGCCTGGTTAAGTCTTGCTGCTATTTGTGCTTTTGGTGCGATGTCGCCAGGCCCAAGTTTAGCGGTTGTCTTGCGTTATAGCCTATTTCATAGTGCCAAACACGGTATTGTCGCAAGCCTTGCGCATGGTTTGGGAGTTGGAATTTATGCCAGCCTAGCAATCTTAGGGTTGTCAGGGCTTATTCATCAATTTCCGTTTGTATATCAATTTTTGGTTTACGGTGGTGCTGCCTACTTGGCATGGATGGGGATAAAAATCTTAATGAGTAAGAGCCAAGGGTTGGCGGTATCACAGTCTCAAGCAGCAACGTCGTATGCCAAAGCTGCGCAGGATGGTTTCGCAATTGCATTTTTGAATCCGAAATTGGCTATTTTCTTCGTCGCACTCTTTTCGCAGTTTATCGACCCAGAAAAGATGACTTTAACGGTAGGTTTTATCATGTGTATCACCGTGCTAACGATAGATGCGTTGTGGTATTTTATTGTCTCAATTTTGAGTGCTTCAGCAAGAGATAAATTCGATTTAACGGCTAAGCGTGCTGTGATTGATAAAATACTGGGCTGTGCCTTTTTACTGCTCGCCATGCGAGTGATTTACCAATCCTTGTAGCTTGTTGCTCAACTTTTGCTTAGATTGCTAGGCGGCAAGTAGAGCGCCGCGACCAAAATCCACTCAGAGGAACAAAAGTCAAACAGCAAAGGTCAACAGGCCCTAATCTAACCCTTTGCGCTGTATGTAGTTATGAAGAATAAACGCTTTGAGTTTTTCGTTATCGGTTTTATTCATTGCAAAAGATACGGCGAGCTCCAGCGGGCTTGCTACTTTTATAGAGTGGACATTTGCAAACAGTGGAATAGGGTCGGCAAGATATAATTTAGCTATCCGACTGATCAGATTAATTTGGATTGCATTTGCTTGATAGGGAAAAGTATTAATCAGTCCACCGGATTGGGATATGGAGACCATATTAAACGGCATCATTTGAGGGGATAATCTAAACCTGACCGGCGTTGATGGGCAGGTACGCCAGCTTCGCGGTGCACTAGAGTTAGCGGCTTCCACGATATTAGGTGCTTCTAAGTTGTTGTCTAAAATCTCCATCAATGCCGATAGGTCGCTAAGTGGAAACTCGACCTGCTCGTTGGCATTTTTGGCAACGAGACTAAACTGAGAACTATTTGAAATACTCGCAAGTAACTTTTTAATCTCACTGTGAGTTTGCTGTTTTTGATCCCTAGCTTCCGGCAATAGCGAGTCTGCAACGCGATTACCGGCTAGGGTTCGGTTAATGAATTGTAATTCTTCCTTCGTCAATTTCATGATTAAGCACATCCATTGGGTGGTTGATATTTATACAGCAAGGTTTATACCAAATTCCGCTTTCGTTGCTACTGCGGCGTTTCTTTTTTAAGTACGGGCTTTGCAATTTGTTCAGCAGTAGACTTGTTGCCATTTAGCCTTCAAATAGGGCAACCTAACGTACCTAAGCGGCAATGAATTGCCCATGAAGCTGTACGAGTTATTTAAGAAAATGAAATATTTCCATGTTCGGTGGCTATTGATATCAATTCATCGGCTGATTGTTGAAAATATTTATTTGGAATAATGCTTGCAAAGGTCTAGCACCGAAATTGTTTTTTAGACTTGCCCAATGCCAACGTTTTTAACTGGACATCAAGTATCGCTGATTGAGCCTACTTCATTGAACTTTTCACCTGTAGAGCGAGAGAAATTAGTGATCCCGAGCGCTCATAATCAGCTTACAGCAAATGACAATCACCTTGCTGCTGGTGGGGGGCGTGCTCACACCTTTAAACAAAACTTTATGAATGCCATGAGCAGTGGCTCGTCTAGCGAAACGTCGCAACATGACAAAAGTGAAGCGTTACTGCAGTTCCAATTTGCGGATCATGAAGTACTATTCGACTTTACAAGCATCGCCTCTCAAGATGAAGCCGCTTACGAAAAGCTCCGAGCGTTGCTGGCTGATATGATGACAAGGCCTGTAAAGGTTGATATCAGCAGTAAAGATCAAGCGCAGCAATTACTGTTTAAAAATTTAGAGTTAGATTTTTTAGCGTACAAGGAGCTTTCTGAGCGGCTGGAAATGTTAGCAAAGCTTGACCATGAAACTGAAAGTCAAAAAGCATTGGCACAGCAAGATAAAGATCGCATTCGTGCGGTAATTGCAAGTTTACATGCACGCCTAGAGAAGGGCCAAGAGGCGTTACTTGGTGGAACAACATTAAAAGCGTTGGATGTAAATCGCAAAGATTTTGAGCTTGAATTAGATAGCCTATTTACCAGTGTTGGCTTTGATTCGGATATGCCAGTAACTGGCGCGACTTGATTGCCGTGATCATTATTGTTTGCTGGGATCTGCACTTTTTACTAGGTATAAAATGTAGTAGCCCATACCCGAATCTCACCGTTTAAAAAGAACGGGATTAGACTGTTCCTGAAAAGCGTTTTGAGCGAACAAAAGACGCTCGTCAACGTTACTTTTGTTCTACAAAGCGCACGTTCCACTAACTCATTTATGCCCCAAAACAAGCTAGAAAATTTTGCTCAAAGGGCTGACAACACCGTTTGCGCCTTGCTGTAAAACATGGGTATAAATCTGAGTGGTTTTAACGTCTGAATGGCCTAACTGAGCTTGTACTGTTCTAATGTCTGCCCCACTTTGTAACAGGTGTGTAGCAAAAGAGTGGCGAAAAGTGTGGGGCGTTACAAGCTTAGTAATATTTGTCTGCTTAAGCGCATTTTTCACCGCCTTTCTAACACAAGTATGATGAAAATGATGGCGCCGGATCTCGCCAGTCTCAGGGTCGGCGCTTAATTTATAAGACGGGAATAAATATTGCCAAGCCAGTGACTTGTTAGCCGATGGATATTTACGAGCCAACGCGTTTGGCATCCAAACACCTGCATATTGCTCATTCTGTAAATCCAACTTTAGATACTCTTCCACCTGAAGTATTTGGTTCCTAAGTAATGGGATCAACTCAGCAGCCAATGTAACAATTCGATGCTTGTTGCCTTTTCCATTCCATACTTGAATACATTTATAGTCAAAATCAATGTCCTTTGTCCTAAGTTGCACAGCTTCCATAACCCGCAAACCACTACCGTACATTAACCCTGCAATTAGGTAATACCGTTTGGACAGATGACTCATCAGTTGTTTTACTTCATCTGGCGTCATCACCACGGGTAATTTGGGTTGTTTTTTAGAGCGAACGAAATTCAAGTTTAGAGAAAGCTCATTCTTAATGATGTGTTTGTATAGAAAGACTAATGCATTTAATGCAGTTGCTTGAGTTCGAGGCGCTACATTACCTTTGAGCACTATATGATCCAAGTAAGTTGTTACCTCATTATCTCCCATTGAAGCTGGGTGACGCTTATCATGAAAATGAATATAAGAACTTATCCATTTTAAATAAGTTTCAATGGTCCTAAGCGAGTAATGGCGGCTTAACATGTAATCAGCAATTGAGTTCAAAAATGGCGAACGTGTTTTCATAAAGACTCTCTTTGAGTACTGTTTTTATATACAGTTATAGTGAAATTTCTCCCATATTCAAGAAAATGAGCAATTTGCGCATTTTTTGCCTTAGATCAGTTTATTAACCAGCAAATATTTTTATAGCTAGCAAAAGGTTAGTAAGTTTGATACAAACGTAATAGTCAGAAAAGTAAGCCATTGCGTGGTAGAAAAATGCGCGATTTGCGCACTATTAAATTGTTATACGCACTTGACGCGTTGGTGTCACATTAACGCCGGTGAATGTCACATAGATGACGTATCAATAGAGGTATTTTCTTACGATAATGATTAAGGTTTTTATCTTTTAGGAAATAATTATGGAAATGCAATTAGACATACAGAAATTAAAGAAATTAAGAGAATCCAAAGCATGGAGTCAGTCTCATCTTGCTGATGTTTCAGGAATTAGTTTAAGGACAATTCAACGTATTGAAAAATCAGGAATAGCATCACAAGAATCGGCCCAGTCGATTTGTTCAGCATATGACATCTTAGTTACTGATATTATTGTTAATGAAGATATACAGGTTAATATAGGGCCTACTTTCTTAAGTGTGGCCAGATATAAAGTCGAACACATGAATATAAAGGCAACTATATTGTCTTTTTTTATAGCATTCATAATTGCTTATTTCTGGTCAATTTAACGTGCGTATAACAAGCTGTTAAACAAGGACAAAATACAGTTGGCTTTTGTCACTTCGTTCCAATTTTAGCCAACTTTATTTTGCCCGTTAACAGGGCGTTATTCTTAATCAAATAAAATCAGTGGGTTATGGTTTTTCTTTGTCCCCTCGGCTGGTTGGTTTTGAGTTTGTCGGCAAGTTGGCTTCATTGGGCGCTGTTTTCCGGACACCTATTCTTTGGCGCTGGAAACTCAGAGAATTGCCTCAATCAGTTTTCGGGCAAGCACGAGGTTAGGGCGGTTGGCTCAATCAGCAATATGATCTTAGGTTGTTCAGTTTTTTCTACCAAAATTCAAAGTCTGATTTTCAATAGTTATTGATGACACCCACCGTTATTTGTATCTATGCTAAAGAAAAATATGCGACACCCATCACTATTAACATCAAAGCTGAGGAGGTGAAGTAAAAATAGTTATTGATGACACCCACCGTTATTTGTATCTATGCTAAAGAAAAATATGCGACACCCATCACTATTAACATCAAAGCTGAGGAGGTGAAGTAAAAAAAGTATGAAAGCACAGCCGTCACTTTGGCCAAAAACGTTTATCGATAGGTTATTTTTTAGCGCTCAAGCGTATCTCTACACTAAAACTGAGTTAGCGCGCACGACAACGCGCTGTAAATACAGCAGTAAGAAATTCTAGCGTTGAGAATGTGAATTTTGCTAAGCCAGCAAGCGTTCGCAGTTTGTTAGGTTTGTCCGTCGTCGTTTTTGCAGTGTTTCACAGTAAGCGGTTATTGTTCGCTTTCGACCAACAGCACCGTGGAATACCCGAGAAAACTGCGTAGTGAGTTTTATCCAGTTCTCCGGTTCAATATTTAATCGAGTAAGAATGGGTTGTGACTCAAATATATAGCCTCGCTTGTCGGCGCGAATACATTGGCCTGTGAGTTCAACCAACTCAATATAGGATTTGAGCTCGAAAGGCAGTCCTTTTGGCATATGTTTTCGTGGGCTGCCAGCAAAGCGTAATAGACTTTTTGGTTGTTTTCCCAGCTTTGCATGGTCTATGCGTTTTTTGATGCTTGTGTGGTCTGAGATTTCAGGCGTTGCGGCAATTTTGGCTCTAATGGGGTTTAGGTCTACGTAAGCGAGGCAGGCAGCCAGTGCAGCTTCATCCAGTAGTGCTTGGGATTTGAATCGTCCTTCCCAAAACCGACCTGTGCAATTATCTTCTTTATTTGCTCGGCGGGCGATATCTTCGTTAAGTACCCGCATTAACCAGCAAATATTTTTATAGCTAGCAAAAGGTTAGTAAGTTTGATACAAACGTAATAGTCAGAAAAGTGAGCCATTGCGTGGTAGAAAAATGCGCGATTTGCGCACTATTAAATTATGAATCAGTGTTACCAACAACGAGGAATGTAGTATGAAATTGGACTCTCAGGATAAAATTCTATTAAAAGTATCTCTTGAAAAAGAGTTGGATAGAATTAATAAGCAGTTAACTGAACATACAAATGATTATTCAGGTAAATGGAGCGATTATAAGGAAAAAGTAAAGTGGGACATCATTGCTAACCGTGACAAAGTAGATTCTTTGCTAAAAAAGGTAAACGAAGACAACGGTTCATTATCCTGGTGAAATTCATAACACATATGAACCTTATCCGGTCAAGTAAGCATAACGATTCTTTTTAGCTGCTTTTAAGCAGCTAATTTGTATTGGCAACGCTTAAACCTGTTCAGCTTAGTTATGTCGGTTAGCCGTTAAATCGTTTACGGCAAACACATATAGGGGCGTTACGCCGTAATCTCTTATTGCGATTTCATCGCTGCCTAAATCAGTCGATACAACTTATCGTTTAGGGCCACTAGACATTCATCGATTAACCTTAATCTTGCGCTACTCAAGTTATTGGCGTTTACGTATTTCTCGACGTCAAAATCAGCTTATCGCGCACGGCATGAGGGAGGCTACGGTTAGCGCAGCTTGAGGCGTTATTGCTAAAGCCTTTATTTGGTCCAGCCAGCAAACGTTCACAATTTGCTAGGTTTGTGCGCCGTCGTTTTTTGAGTGTTTTACAATAAGTGGTCAGTACTCGCTCTCGGCCATTCTTCAATGAATTTCTAAGTTACCCAGTTGCTTTTAAAAAGCTTGTGCCAGCGTATCACAATGGCTTTATCAGATATGCGCTTAGCCTTTTTATCATCAACATGCAAAAACAAACTTGATAGATAAACAAGCTCTTGTGCTAAATAGCCTAAAGTTAAGTAAATTTTACGCAAATTATACGGCAACGAAATTTCGACAAGGATAGAATAAAGACATAGCGCAAGTTGGAGTCACTATGTTTTCCGAGAATGGATTTATTGCCAAGAACGAGTATCTCGTTAGTTTTCTGGTTTTGCTGTTAACCAGCGCGTTTGCCGTTGCTTTAGACTCGCTGTTACATTCGGCGATCAGTGTATTGTTGGTATTGCAGTTGGGGGTTGTCGTTGTTTCTCTCATCGCAAAACGTTGGATGGCACTGGGGGTGGCGATTGTTAGCAGTCTAGTGTTCAACTTCTTCATCACAGAGCCCAGATACACGCTTCATATGAATAACACCGAGGACGTGGTCAATTTAGTGGTATTTATCGCGGTGGCATTAGCTACCAGCTATTTATCGAGCTATATCAAAGAGCAAAAGCAGCAGCTTTTAGTTGCGAATGTGCGCTCTAATATCTTGTTGTCGGTTTCTCATGATTTACGCACACCGCTCGCTGCGGTGATGGGAGCGCTCGAAACGCTAGAAACCTATCGTGATAAGTTAGACCAAGATGAGCAAAATGAGCTGTTGGGGTCGGCACGATCAGAAAGCCACCGTTTGTTTCGCTATATCGAAAATATCTTGCAAGCCACCAAGTTACAGCATCAAGGGGATGAGCTTTCGCTGTTGAAGCAACCAACGTCAATTGATGTATTGATCGATAACGTCATTTTGCGGCTAGGTGCGCCATGCGTCTCGAGAATGCCACAGAATATGAGTCCAATTCTCACGATACAAGCTGCACTCATTGAGCAAGCCCTGTTTAACTTAATTGAAAATGCAGTCACCTTTAGTCCCGATGGAGAGCGGGTTGAGATTTCCTTTGGAGAAACGCAGCAAGCGTTGTTGATATTTATTCAGGATAATGGTCCTGGGATCCCCGTTGCTCGGCAAAAAGAAGTCTTTACAGCCTTTAGCTCGTTTCGACAAAGCGCCAGCAAAGACGGTGGCAGTGGCTTAGGGCTGAGTGTGGCGAGAGGTATTATTCGTGCGCACGGCGGTGATATTCGCATTTTGCCCACGACGCAAGGCTGCACAATGGAAGTTAGTTTGCCAAAAGAGGAGGCGCATTGATGACTCACACCATTTTATTGATTGACGATGAAGAAGAGATCCGTCGTTTTATCCGCTTAGCATTAAAAGCTGAAGGGCTGAATTATGTGGAAGCCAGCACCGGAAAGGAAGCCATGTCGGTGCTAAAAGGTGAGCTGCCAGACTTAGTAATCTTAGATCTCGGGCTACCAGATTTTGATGGATATAGCATTTTGAAGAAGATCCGAGAAACCAGCAAGCTACCAGTATTGATCTTAACTGCACGAGATCAAGAAGCTGAGAAGATTAAACTGCTGGAGGGCGGCGCAAACGACTACCTGACGAAGCCTTTTAGCATCAAAGAGCTGGTGGTACGCGTCAAAGTGCTATTAAGAGATTTAGTACCGAACAAACGCTTGCTCGCCATTGACTATGGCAAGTTAATGATAGATCTACAAAAGCATCAAGTCATTATGGATAACGCACCATTAGCACTATCGAAAAAGGAATTTGCACTACTTAGTATGCTTGCACAAAGAGCACAGGAATTAGTCAGTCAGCAAACCTTATTAAAGCAAATTTGGGGCGAAAGCCATGTGGAAGATAGTCACTATTTACGGATTGTGATCAGCCAGTTACGTAAGAAACTCAGTGACGATGCTGCTACACCAAAAATCATAGAAACTGAGCCCGGGGTTGGTTATCGGTTTTTACTTTTACCGCTCAATAAGCATTTCTCATAACGGAGTATATAGAGGTTGTTATGGCACAATTTGTAGTTATTGGTTTAGGTCGATTTGGTTTTGCGGCTTGTTTGGAATTAAAGCGGCTTGGAAACAAAGTGATAGGGGTAGATAGTCGCGAACGTGTGGTGAACCAAGTTGTTGAGCATATTGATTATGCCACCTCTTTGGATGCGACCGATGAAACGGCATTACGCCAACTAGATATTACGAGAAGCAAAGCGGTACTGGTCGCCATTGGTGAAAACCTAGAAGCGAGCATTTTATGTGTACTGTCGCTAAAGAACTTAGGCGTTGAGCAAATTTGGGTTAAGGCCAGCTCAGAAGCGCATCATACAATTTTATCCCGTTTAGGCGTAACACGTGTGATCCACCCTGAGGAAGAAATGGGGATCAAGGTTGCACAAACACTAAACTACCCCATGGTCAATCAATATATGCAGTTGGGGCATGGCTTTTACATGGTGGAAGTCATCGTGAATAAATTAAGCTGCGGACAGTCTTTGGCGACGCTATTAAAGCGTGCAAAGGGCGAAATCAAGGCTGTGTTAGTGCAGCGCGGCAAAGCGTGTTATACCAATCCGGCTGAGTCATTTTTGATAAACGAAGATGATAAAGTGATCCTCAACGGTCAGTTAAAAGCGTTAAATTCTATCGCGTTAAAATTGGGGGCGTAATGAAAACATGGAGTCCCCACTATTACCCCTATCCAAATAGCAAGCCCAAAGCCCACAAAAAGCCGCTGAGGTTAAGCCCCCCAGCAGTTCTGTTTATTGGGTTTTGCGGGCTGATAGCTTTAGGTACTATGTTGCTGTTGCTACCGATAGCACACACCCAAGACATCAACGTGATGCAAGCGTTATTTACTGCAACTTCCGCGGTAACGGTGACAGGACTTGCCGTATTGAGTACGCCAAATGATTTTACGACCTTTGGCCATCTCGTTATTGCCAGTCTTATTCAAATCGGTGGACTGGGGTTTATGACCATTACGGTTGTGGTGCTGCGGGGGATGGGGCAGCAAATGGACATTAGTAAACAACTTATCGCAAAGGAAAGCTTTGGCATTGCTCGATTTGATCAGTTGGTTGATACAGCCAAATGCGTATTAGTTTATGCGCTGATCATCGAATCGATTGGGTTTACCATTTTGCTTGCCCATTGGTATCAAACGCTACCGCTTGGTGATGCGATAATGCAAAGCTTCTTCTACACTATTTCGGCTTTTAACAATGCGGGATTTGCATTGCATGATGACAGCCTAACCAGTTTTCGTGGTGATTGGGTCGTTAATCTTGTGATATCAGGGTTATTTGTGATTGGCGGACTTGGATTTGTGGTGTTGATGGATGTAGTGAAAAGACGCCGTTGGAGCCGGTTTGGATCTGCCACTAAGTTAGTCTTGATAGCAACAGCGGTGTTAAATGTGCTGGCATTTAGCTTATTTTGGCTTTTTGAAGCAAATAACCCAGAGACCCTTGGAAACCTGCCGTTGTCTGAGCAAGTGATCACCGCCTGGATGCAAGCGGTGACGCCACGGACAGCGGGCTTTAACAGTATCGACTTTGCGCTGGTGAATGACGAAAGTACCGTGCTGACCATTTGGTTAATGATAATAGGGGGCGGCTCTATGAGTACCGCCAGTGGTCTTAAAATAACCACGGTGGTGGTGCTATTAATGGCAACTTACGCTTATCTGAGACGCAGAGATCAAGTCGCTATCGGACACAGACAGATCTCGCCTGAAACGGTATTTAAGGCGCTTAGTCTCACCGTGGTGTACTTTTTTACCGTGATGCTGGCAACCCTTATTTTAACGATTACCGAGCAGGCAAATTTAACGGATATCACGTTTGAAGCCGTGTCGGCATTAGGCACGGTTGGCTTGTCTCGAGGGATCACGGGCTCATTGTCTGAACCCGGTGAAGCGGTAATCATCTTTTTAATGCTGATTGGACGCTTGGGGCCGTTAACCTTTCTATACTTGATCGCTCGCCCGAAACGGGAGAATTTAAAGTATGCAAAAGCGGAAATTCAGGTAGGATAAGCAAAAAAATAACGGAAATCATGATGAAGTATCCCAAACCGTTGAAAGCGGGCAGTAAAATTGCGATCACGGCATTCTCAGCGGGCGTACCTGCTGCTATGCACGCGAGATTAGACAACGCTTTGGGTTATCTCGCGCAACAAGGTTTTGAACTCGTGGTTGGTGAATGCCTGCGAGATAACCACAACTACGTTAGCGCGGATGTCAAAACCCGTGCTAATGAGCTTATGGGATACTTACTCGATGACACAATAGACGCGATTATGCCGCCATGGGGCGGTGCAATCGCAATGGATTTACTGACTTTACTTAATTGGGAAAAGTTGGCGCATGCTCAGCCAAAATGGCTCATCGGTTTCTCTGATGTCAGCACTTTGCTGAGCGCAGTGACTTGCAAACTAGGCTGGGCAAGCGTGCATGCGACTAACCTTATGCAATTAAATGCCCATCAACAAGACGCATTAACGGTTGGACTTTTTGACCATTTGAGGTGTGCGCCTAATGACTCTTTTACGCAATTTCCCTCGACACATTTTGAAGCTGAGCCACTCAATTTTGTTGATTTTCCCGATGCTGGATTTAACTTGTCCGCGAGGACTCAATGGCGTATTTTGGCTAATGGCAATCATCGGCAGCAGTTTGCTGGTCGATTATTAGGCGGCTGTTTGGATATTCACATGCTATTGGCTGGTACGGAATATTTTGATCTGGACGCTTTTTCACAGGCGCACCCTGATGAGTCAATTATCTTATATTTTGAAAATGGCGAAATGCCGCCAGCGGCATACTATCGTGCGCTGCAAAGTATTAAATTACGAGGTTGGTTCTCGAAAGTCGCTGGAGTTTTGATTGGTCGAAATCCAGAGCCTCTGGCAAAAGATAGCGACTGGACGCACCTAGATGCATTGCAAAAAGTCTTTACTGGTTGTGATTTCCCTGTGCTGTACGATGTGGATATAGGCCATCAAGCGCCGAATTTAACGCTTATTAACGGCGCATATGCCGAAGTGACATACGGCGATACCTTTTCAATTACACAGACATTAATATGAATCTAGAATATAAAGTCGGCTCGATAGATGACCTCCTTGCGATAGAAAACCAAATTCCTGAATTTGCCACACCAAGAAAGGGTGAGGAAGTCGTAGACAAGCTGCGAGATAAACAACATTTATTGCTGGTGGCGTACGCGCAAGGCAAGCCTGTTGGATATAAGCTGGGCCACGAACTACTAAACAACGAGTTTTATAGCTGGTTAGGCGCGGTCATCCCCGAATATCGCGGCAAAGGTATTGCCAAGCAGTTGTTGGTGATGCAAGAAACTTGGTGCAAAGCGCAAGGCTATAGTGCCATTAGAGTAAAGTCGAGAAACCTATTCAAAAACATGCTATTGATGTTAATAAGCCGCGATTACCAGATTGTAAAATGTGAACAAATCAACGGCTCATTGGATTGCAAAATTCACTTTTATAAGCAATTACAAAAAGCCTAACCTTTGATATTAGGCTTTATTGTTATCAGATGAGCTGGTGGCGCTTCGTCTCCATATTCCTGCTAATATTGAGCCACTGACATTATGCCAAATAGAAAATAGGGTACCTGCTACGGCCGCTGCAGGAGTAAAGAACTTCATGGCAAGCGCAACAGCAAGCCCCGAGTTTTGCATACCCACCTCAAAGGCCATGGTGCGACATACCTTCTCGTCAAAACCGAGCCGTTTTGGAATGAAATAGCCCAAAAGTAGCCCTGTAGTATTATGCAGGATCACGGCAACCAGCATAACGAGCCCGATGCTTTGAAGTTTTGGTTGATTAAGAGCAACGATCACCGCAATGATAAAAACGATTGAAAGCATTGAAAGTAAAGGCAGTATCGGAGTTGTTTTGATAACAGAATGCGCCAGTGGCTTGGCAAGCAAGGTATTGAAAGCAACGCCCACAGCCACAGGAAATAGCACAATTTTTAGCAGGCTGATCAACATATCAGAAAACTGAATATCAACCACCTGGCCTATCATCAATGTGGTTAGTAGTGGCGTTAAGAACACGCCGAGTAAAGTACTAATCGCGGTCATAGAAATCGATAACGCGACATCTCCTTTGGCGAGATAACACAAAACGTTACTTGCCGTGCCGCCAGCAACCGTACCCACTAAAATCATACCGATTAATAGGTCAGTTTCTAAGCTCATGGTGGTTGCAATCAAGTAAGCAACACTCGGCATCACAGTAAATTGAAGCAGCACGCTAACGCAAATGGCTTTTTTGTTGTCGAGCACGCGTAAAAAGTCTTTTGTAGTGAGGGTTAAACCCATTGTCAGCATGATCAACATTAATAACGGAATAATACTGCCTTTAAACGCGCTAAATAGAGTCGGAAAAAGATAGGCGGTTACTGAGCAAATAATGGCCCAAAGAGGGAATAGTTGTACGATTTTTGTCATCATATTTTTACTTTATTTTTCTCTAGATATTAACGAAATTTTCGTCAAACACCTAACTCCGGAGATCTGGCTCATGGGCGTTAATGATTATCTTAGGTAACACAGCTCGTTACATTTTACTAATTTTATAATTGGGCCCGTTTGAGGGAATTAGGTATAGTCGTAACTACGAAAATGATAAGTAGAAAATAGGAATAAAAAATGAAGGAAAGTTTGCTCAATACCAAAATTGTTAATGGTTGGAGGAGTTAATCTTATTCTATGGAAACAAAACTGCTAAAAATAAAATTAAACTTGAATACTCGCCCTCAAGTGGATGAATTACTAGCTTATATGCAGGATAATATCGCGTTTCCGAGAGAAGAGATGCGACAGAAAGGCTACTTTTGGGATTCCGTATTTTTTGCTGAAGAAGGCGGAAGAGAGTATCTCTATATTGTAATAAAGTCTGAAGACTTTAGCTGTATTATGATGGATGAATCTGAGCTAATTTGTACACCTTTTCGTGAAGTGTATGAGCGCTTTAGGAAAGCATGTTGGTCAACAGAGCCATATCAAGATATCGAAGCGTTGGCGTGTTTCAATTCACAAATGGAGTTTGACTCTGTCGAACCCGGTAAATAAGTAAAAAAGGGTTATACTTTTGCACCGCTTTTACTATAGAGCAACGCCGCAAAAATAATGACACTGCCAATACCAAGGCGAACGAGGTCAGCTTCTCGGTTCCAAATCAGCAAATTGACAATGATCCCAGCTGGGATCAGCACATTGTTCATTACCGCGAGTTCACCCACCGAGACACGGGTCAGTCCTAAGTTCCAGACGTAATATCCTACGCCTGAAGCAATCAAGCCTAAATAAATCAGTATTCCCCATTGTAGATTAGTGCTTGGGAGTTGTTGGGGATTGCCGAATAACATAAATCCAATGGCGAGCACTAGGGACGCACCAATAAAGAAAAAACCGAAACTTTGATGGTGTACCAGCTGGTAATGGTTACTTAAGCGTTTGTAACTTACTTGGCCTATCGCAAAGCAAAGGTTTGCGCCTTGTACTAGTAGTAAGCCAAAAAGGTAGTCGCTAGTAAGCTCAGTAAATCTAATGGTGATTGCACCAATGATAGCTATGAGCGCAGACAGCAAGAAGGTGGCATTGAACGAGCGGTTTAGTAAGTCATTGAGTGCAGTAATATAGATGGGTGTCATCACAGTGAATAGCAACACTTCAGGTACGCTTAGGTATAAAAAAGAATGATAGTAAAAGCCATACATCAGACCAATCTGCACTGCACCGATTGCCATCAACTTGATTATCAACTCCTTATTCACCGAGTTCAACTTCAAAAATGGAATAAACACAATTGCTGCTAGCAAGGTTCTAGATAAAGCGCTAAACCAAGCATCGACTTGGCCTGCCAAATAGACACCAATCAAAGAAAACGAGAACGCCCAAAGTAAAGTAACAATCCAAAGTAATGGCA